>JALYYW010000030.1 GCA_030946085.1 Actinomycetota bacterium | reverse complement strand
CGGCGGGACATGGTGGCCGGCGCCGGGGACACCGGGATCAGATCGCTGGCCTCCGTACCCCGGGGCTCGGCCCGGGTCTGCGCGACGCCCTCGCGCAGCGGCGCCAGCCCGTTGCGGGCGGCCAGCGCCCGGCGCATGGTCCCGAACCGGAACAGGACGTGGAAGACGAACGCGCCCGTGAACACCCAGGCGCCGTACAGGTGCGCGGTGGTGAAGAAGAAGGGGAACAAGTACGCGTACTGGATGTCCAGGATGCCGGTGGCGAACTCGAACAGGGCGCCACCGACCAGCAGCGCCAGCGATATTCGCTCGATCGCATGCATCGGACTGCGAACCGCGGGCCACTCGAACAGCTTTGGGATGACCGACCACAGCTTGGCGATCAGGACCGGGAAGGCCGCCAGACCGAGCGTCACGTGCAGCCCCTGAGTGGCGGCGTAGAGCCAGCTCGGATGCGTCGGAAACGAGAACAGGTAGAAGTCCAGCGGCCCCAGCGGCCTGCCCACTGAGTTCCCCCCCAACCGGGGGAAGTAGATGTCGTTGGACAGGAAGCCGGTGAGGGCGATGATCGGAATCGCCACCAGCAGGACGAGACCGAGCGCGGCCGTCAGCCACGGTCCGCGCAGCGGGCTCCGCCAGAAGCCGGGACGAAACGGCCCCGGCGGATTCTGAAGCCATCCCGTCACTCTCGTGCGCACGCCGCCAGACTCGCAGGCGAAACAGACGAAAGTCTTAACGCTCGCGCTCCGGCCCACGCTGGCGTCCGGCTAGGACGTACCCGGCAGGTACAGCACGGCGTTGCGGTCCTCCGGCTGTCCGACGAAGCCACGTGGGCGTCCCCCCTGGGCGTCGAGGTAGGAGAGCTGGCGGGAGATTCGTCCAAGCGGGCCGGGGAAGACGTGGTCGAGCATCCACGTCTGGATTGCGATGCCACCGCCGGCTGTCTCGCAGAGGCGCAGGGCGCGCACCTGCTGTGGATAGTCGATCAGGGATCCGGTGCTGATCTGCCAGTAACCGCCGGAACCCGTTCGGCGGGCCCGAATCTCGTTGCGGTGGGTATGGCCCGAGACAGCGGCGATCGTCTGGGGGTGCGCGTCGAGCAGTGCAAGCAGCTGACCCCCTCCTTCCGAGCTCTCCAGCGACTGGTGGGAGAACACCACCACGCGACGCTCGGCGGCGGCCGCCAGCCTGCCGGCCAGCCACGCCGGCTGGCCGGCACGGACGAGCCCTCCGGAACCGCCCTGACGGCGGGCGAGATCGAGCACGACGATCATCAGCCGGCCGCCGATCTCGACGGTGTAGTCGAGCGTCCGCCCTGCGATCAACCCGCTACTGCGCCGCAGGCGCCCGATCGTCTCGGGGACGAGCAGCTCGCGTCGTGCGGGATCAGGCGGAACCCGCACCTTCGCTCCCGCGAGCGCCCGGTGAAGCAGCGCGTTCACGGCGCCCGGGTCGGGCGGGCCGTCGGGGGAGTCGCCGGGGGTCAGTCTCGCTCCGGGCGGCGCCTGCAGGCCCCGCGGCAGCTCCCACAGGGCTTCGTCCCCGGTCGCGAGCGCCTGTGTCTGGGGCGACGGCGGAATCTCCCCGGCCACCAGGATGTCGTGGTCCCCGAGCACGGGGTAGTAGCGCGCTCGGCGGATGCCGGGGCTGGTGAACGCCTTCGCCGCCTGCCCCAGGAGCCCTGGATACCTCGGGGCGTCGAGGTCGGGACGGTAGTAGAACGGATCGGGATTCTCGGCCACCTGAACGCCGAAGTAGCCGCGCCGGCCGCTGCCGGGATGCACCTGACCGCCCTCCAGGACCGCGATTGCTTGCGCCAGCTCGTTGGCCTGAGCATTGTCGATCAGGTCCCCGCCCTGGACCACCAGGTCGGCCTGCAACGCGCCCAGCGCGTGCACGGCACCGGCCAGCACCTGTGCGCTCAGGGTCTCCTGCGGGCGAAAGGTCGACTGGAAGGGCGGCCCCAGGCGGTCCAGGAAGGTCACCCGCGCCGGTGAGGAGGCGTCCAGCACGTGCGCGTCGGTGAGGTGAGCGATGGTGGCGATGGTGCGCCCGGTCGCGGCGGCCGGAGCGAGCTCGGCGCGGTGGATCAGGGCCTCGCCCCCAGACCGCGCGAGCACCCCCTCCCCACCGCGATCAGCCCAGGTGGAGACGAGCGTAGAGCCCGAATCGACCCCGCCAGCCGCGCTGCCACTGCCACAGCCCGCGGCATACAGCGTGGCGGCGGCGGCGAGGGCCCGCGCGATCGCCTCACGGCGGGTCACGCCCGTCCCCACCCGGGCGGTCACGAAGCTCCCAGTCCGCGTACCACGTCCTGACCGATGGCCTGGCGGGAGACCCACGCGACGGCGAGCCCGCCAGCCACGGCCAGGCCGGTGAGCACGACGGTGACCTCCACCAGGCTCGGGTTCAGCGGAAGCGTCGCGTAGCTCGCCGCCAGCCGCGAGAGAGCCGGTCCCAGCAGCAGTCGCTGGAGCAGGATCCCGAGCACCGCCGCCGGCAGCAACAGGATCCCGGCGGCGCCGGCGAGCAGTCGCATGACCGCCGCGGGCCCGGCACCGAGCGCCTGCATGACCGCCACCGTGCGCCGGCGTTCCTGCACCGTCAACGTGCAGGCCTGGATCAGGGCGTACAGGCACACCAGCCCGTCGACGATCCCGACCGCGAGCAGGATCGCGCGCAGCACCGCCACCAGCGGCGCCCCCCCTGAGGTGAGCGTGCCCGCTGCCGCGGACGGCGCTCCGATGGTGGCGGCCACGGCCGGCTCGCTGGCCCCGGGCGCGAGCACGACGGCGATTTGCTCGGGGGCGCCGGGGTCGGCTCTGAGCAGGGGCGCGGCGGGAACGAACGCGACCCGTCCGTCGTGCCCGAGCGAACCGACGATCCCCGCCACCGTGAGGCGAAGCTCCTTGCCCGACGGAAGCTCGATGGCGAGGATGCCACCGGGCTGGAGCCCGAGCGCGCCGGCCAGCCCCGCTCCCACCTCCGCCTGGCGATCGTTGCGGATCCTGTGCCCACTCGTCAGCGGGGGCGACTCGAACGCGGCCGACCTACGGGAGTAGGCGACCACGTCGATCGTCTCGCCCAGGTTGAAGGAGTCAACGGCCTGCAGCTCATAACGCGCGGCCGCCGCCTGAACCCCCCTGATCGCGGCGACCCGCCTGACGGCGCTCGCCGGTAGCTGAGCCGTCAGGGCATAGTGCTTCCCCAGGGCTGCGGGGTTGTTCTCCAGGGCGCTCAGGGCGGAGGCCAGGGCCAGCATCAGCAGGATGAAGGCCACCGATCCCGCGAGCGTCACTGAGGTCGAGACGAAGCGAATGCGGCGATCGGTGACCAGCCGCGCTCCCAGGCGGAGGAGACCACCGCGCCCCGCGCTCCGTCGGTGGCGAGATGCGGGGCGCAGCTCAGCGCCTCCGAGGAGCTCGACCGGGTCGGCCGCCGTCAACCGCCACACCGGCCACGCGGTGGCCAGGGCCGGGATCGCGATCGTGGCCAGCAAGGTGGCAAGCAGGGGAAGGATGAGCGCGTCTCCGGGCGCTGGTTCGTTGAGCAGCGTGAGCAGTCTGCTGCTCGACCCGAGGGTGGCGAGCGCCCCCACGAGCGTGCCGAGGACCGCGGCCGGACCCGCGAAGCCGAGCACGACCAACGTGTGTACGAGGGTCGTACGTTGGCGTGACTCGCCAACGGCACGGCGGACTCCGATCGCCTGCAGGTGACGCTGCACCTCGGCTCGCGCCGACGCCGCGAGCATCACCGCCGCCGTCGCCAGCGCGATCACCGACAGCGCCACGAGCAGATCGATCACGATCCCGGCGGCCTGATCGAGCAGCACGTGGACGCTCGCGCGCGTGACGAAGCGCAGCCCCCGGATTCCGTAGCTGCTGGCCCGCGCCTGCACGAGCACCTCGTCCAGGTGGCGGGGGTCCCGCAGCCAGATCTGCGCGACGTTCACCTGGGGGTCGAGCCGGCGGCCGACCTGTGCTTGAAGCCCGCGCCGCGAGACGTAGATCCGCGGGACCGCCAGGGGATAGGAGACGTCGTCGGGTGATTGCGTGAGCCCCACGACGCGCTCGGGCGGAAGGTCACCGAGCTCGACCGAGCTGCCGAGGCTCACGTGCCAGGCCCGCGCGAGCCCCAGCTCCACCAGGACCTCGCCGGCGCGGCCGCTGAGATCGTGGC
>JALYYW010000141.1 GCA_030946085.1 Actinomycetota bacterium | reverse complement strand
CGGCTGGGCCGCCCCGCAGCTGCTGGGGGCGCTCGTCGTGCTCGACGACCTCGGAGACTCGGCCGCGGATGCCTTCGTCGCGGAGGTGGACCGCGCCGCGCGCGCCTCTGGCTCGGTGCTGGGCATCTTCGTTGCGCTAGCCACCAGCGGCTGGCTCCACAGCCGCCGGGGCGATCTGGCGGCGGCGGAGGCCGACTTGACCACCGCGTTGACGCTCGCCCGCGAGGCTGGCCTGTCGATGGGGGTGGCCAACGTTGCGTTCTGGATGATCGATGTGCTGCTGGAGCGGGACGGCCTAGCCGACATCGGCGAGCTCATCGAGCAGATCGACCTCGCGCCCGTGTTCCTGAAGACCTGGGCCGGCGCGATGCTGCTCGAGGCTCGGGGCCGCCTGCGCATCGCCCACAACCAGCGGGCCCCAGGGATCGAGGATCTCCGAGCGGTGGGAAGGACGGCCACTGCGCTGGGGTTTGGACCAGCGGTCTCCGCGTGGCGATCGTCGCTCGCCGTCGCGCTGCCGACCGAGGCCCGGGAGGAAGCGCTCGCCCTGGCCCGCGAGGAGCTTTCGCTCGCCAGCGTGACGGGCCTCGCGCGCCCGGAGGGCATCGCGCTGCGGGCGCTCGGCATCCTGGCCGGGCCGCCGCACGGCATCGAGTCGCTGGAGGGATCGGTCGCGCTGCTGACGGACTCCCCGGCGCGCCTGGAGCACGCACGCTCGCTTGTAGCACTCGGCAGCGAGCTGCGCCGCGCCAACCGCCCTACGCGTGCGCGGGGGCCGCTGACGGCGGGGCTGGACCTCGCGTACGCGTGCGGGGCGACCCGTCTGAGCGAGCGAGCCCAGCAGGAGCTGCTGGCCGCGGGCGGCCGGCGACGGCGCCGCTCGACCTCGGACCGAGACTCGCTCACGGCCAGCGAACTGCGGATCGCCGAGCTGGCTGCGGGCGGCGCGGCCAACGCCGAGATCGCGCAGACACTGTACATCAGCCTGAAGACGGTCGAGACCCACCTGTCTCGCGTCTACGCCAAGCTCGGCCTCGCGGGGTCCGGCTCCCGGGCTCGGCTGGTTGATGCGCTGAAAGTAGTCCGGGCTTCGCCCTGAACCCTGCGACCGGGAGGCGGTGGAGCTACGGCGCGACGATCAGGCGGATCAGGTCGCCGTCCGTGATGGCGAGGCGGCTCCACTGCGCGGACCAAGTCGTCGACCCCATCACGTCGGAGGTGGACCCCGACACGTCCCCGACGAGGCCGAGCGCAACGCGCAGTACGCAAAGTGGGGTCAGTGGCTCGGAGAGCTCGGTTCGGCCGTCGTCGAGGCCGGCGCCGCGATGGGGACCGCGAAGACGGTGCTGCCGCGCCTCGGCGATTACGAGCTGCGCAAGATCACGCCTATGGTCGTCGAGGACCTGCGGGACCAGATGACGCACGCGAAGGTGGGCGCGCCGACGCAGCGCAAGGCGCTGATGCTGCTCCAGGGCATCCTCCGGCGCGCCGTGTGTGCGGGCTGCTGCCGGTGAATCCGGCGCAGCTCGTCGACGAGCCCAAGCAAAGGCCGACACAGCTTCCGCACCCCCTGCCGCCGGTGACGGTCCAGCGGATCCGCGCGATCATGCTTCAGCCGCACCAGGATCGTTCCGGCGGCGGGCGCGGACAAGCATCGCGGCGGGCATATGAGACCTCCGTCGGGACCTCGGAGGATCGGCAGCGGAAAGCTCTGATCGTCTCGATGCTCGCCTACACCGGGCTGCGTCCGATTGAAGACCGCGGCTGCACCTGGGGCGACCTGCACGATGGCACGCTCCACGTCTTCGCGACGAAGACCAGGCTGGCGCGCGACGCCGACCTGATCGCGCCCCTGGCGCAGGACCTCGCAGGGTGGCGGATGGACTGTGGCCGTCCGCCGGACAGCGAGCTGATCATTCCGCGCCCCTCTGGCGGCCCATGGACGCGAGAGGACTGGGCCAACTGGCGCCGGCGCGTCTGGCGCCATCGGGGCGGGCGTCACCGGCGACCTGCGGCCGCACCGCCTCCGCGGCTCATTCGTGTCGCTACTTCTTTCTTTGGGAGGGCCGCAGCCTGACCTACGTCGCAGAGCAGGCCGGACACTCGGTCGCGACCCTTGCGCGGCACCTATGCCGGGGCGATGCGCGAGCTGGAAACCAAGCCCCGAGTCCCTGCCGCCGAGGCCATTCGGCAGGCTCGCGAGGAAGTCTGCGGGACGCACTCAGGACGTAGCCCCCCAATTGTCGACGACCGGAAGTAGGCGCAGCCCCTGTAACTACTGGAGTGGGCGATACTGGGCTCGAACCAGTGACCTCCGCCTTGTCGAGGCGGCGCTCTCCCAGCTGAGCTAATCGCCCGGGAGGCAGCCAAATGTAGCGGGCGAACCCGCCCTGGGGGTGGCCGCGCGCGACCGCACTAGCATCCTGCGCGCATGGACTTCCAGCTGCCCGACGGGAACACCCTGACCCTCGCCGAGGGGGCCACCGGCGCCGAGGCCGCGGCCGCGATCGGGGCCGGCCTCGCCCGCGCGGCGCTGGCGGTGAAGGTAGACGGCGAGCTGCGGGACCTGGCCGGGCGGCTGCCTCACGACGGCGACGGACCGACCAGGATCGAGATCCTCACCGAGCGCAGCGGGGACGAGGCGCTGGCGCTGATCCGTCACGACTGCGCGCACGTGCTGGCCGCGGCGGTGATGGAGCTCTACCCCGCCGTGAAGATCTCGATCGGCCCCCCGATCGAGCACGGCTTCTACTACGACTTCGACTTCCCCGACGGCGTCACCCTCAGCGACGGCGACTTCGAGCGGATCGAGGCCAAGATGCGTGAGCACATCGCCGCCGACGAGCACTTCCAACGTCAGGACGTGACTCCCACGGAGGCTTTGGAGCGCTTCCGGGCGGAGGGCCAGGACTACAAGGTGGAGTTGATCGAGGACCTTGTCGCCGCCCAGGGCGTGGACACCGTCTCGCTGTACACCAACGGCCCTTTCACCGACCTCTGCCGCGGCCCCCACGCCCCCGGCACCGGCGCGATCAAGGCCTTCAAGCTGCAGTCGGTGGCGGGTGCCTACTGGCGTGGGGACGCCCAGCGGCCGATGCTCACGCGCGTGTATGGGACGGCGTTTCACTCCAAGCGAGCGCTTGCAGAGCACCTGGAGCGCCTGGAGCGGGCGCGGGTCAACGACCATCGCCGGCTCGGGCCCCAGCTCGGGCTCTTCACCTTCTCCGAGGTGGCGCCCGGATCCGCGTTCTGGCTGCCGGCGGGGACCGAGGTCTTCAACGCGTTGGTTGCCCTCAGCCGCGAGATGGGTCGCGAGCGCGGCTACCAGGAGGTCAAGACCCCGCAGCTTTATGACAGCGTCCTGTGGCGGACCTCCGGTCACTGGGACAAGTACCGGGAGAACATGTTCGTCACCGAGTACGAGGAGCGCTCGATGGCGCTCAAGCCGATGAACTGTCCCGGCCACTGCCAGCTGTACTCACTTCAGCGCCACTCCTATCGCGATCTGCCGGTGCGGCTCTGGGAGCCGGGGCTGCTGCACCGCCGCGAGCCGAGCGGCACCCTGCACGGGCTGCTGCGCGTGCGTCACTTCGCCCAGGACGACTCGCACATCTTCTGCACCGAGGAGCAGATCCAGGAGGAGGTCGCCGGCGTGCTGGAGTTCGCCTTCGCCACGTACGAAATCTTCGGCGTCGACGTTCGCCTGGAGCTCTCCACCAGACCCCCGCAGCGGATGGGATCCGACGAGCTCTGGGATCGCAGCGAGGCGGCGCTGATCAGTGCGCTGGAGTCCCAGAAGCTGCCCTACGACCTCAACGCAGGCGATGGCGCGTTCTACGGCCCCAAGATCGACATGCACATGACCGACTCGCTTGGCCGCTCCTGGCAGCTGGGTACGTGCCAGCTGGACTACAACATCCCCGCGCGCTTCGGGCTCACCTACACCGGCGCTGACAACGCCGAGCACCAGCCGGTGATGATCCACCGCGCCCTGATGGGCTCCTACGAGCGCTTCATCGGCATCCTCCTGGAGCACTTCGGCGGCGAGCTCCCGGTGTGGCTGGCGCCTGTCCAGGCGATCACGCTGCCGATCACCGATCGCAACCTGGACTACGCCCGTCAGGTGCAGGCCCGCCTGCGGGACGCCGGTTGCCGGGTGGAGGCCGACGATCGCACCGAGTCCGTAGCCCGCAAGATCCGCGAGGCCGAGCTGCGCAAGATCCCCTACATGCTCGTGGTCGGTGATCGCGAGCAGGAGACCGGGCAGGTCTCGCTGCGTCAGCACGGGCGCGGCGATGCCGGCACGTTCAGCCTGGACGAGTTCGCCCACCGGCTGCGGACGCAGGTGAAAACGCGTGCGATCGACGGCAGCCACCGCTATACTGAACGACGTTGACTTCGATGTCTCCTCACGCACGGCCCGGCGCTTGAAGCTGCCCCGGCTCCGCCCAATCATCTAGTGCCGGTCCCACGTAGGTTCGACCGGCGCCCGCCAGAGCGCGACCAGACCCGGATCAACGACCGGATCCGCGTCCCCGAGGTTCGGCTGATCGGTGAGGACGGCAACCAGGTCGGGGTCGTCAAGACCACCGAGGCGCTGGCGTACGCGCAGCAGCACGACCTCGACCTCGTGGAGGTGGCGCCCGAGGCACGTCCCCCGGTCGTGCGGGTGCTCGACTACTCCAAGTACAAGTACGAGCAGGCGCAGAAGCAGAAGGCCGCGCGCAAGCACCAGCAGCAGATCACGATCCGGGAGATCAAGTTCCGGCCGAAGATCGCTCAGAACGACTACGACACCAAGAAGGGCCACGTGACCCGCTTCCTGATGGGCAAGGACAAGGTCAAGATCACGATCATGTTCCGCGGGCGCGAGGTCACCCATCCCGAGCGCGGCACAGCGCTGCTGGACCGTCTTGCTGGCGAGCTGAACGAGATCGCGGTCATCGAGCAGTCGCCGCTGCAGGACGGGCGCAACATGACGATGCTGCTGGCGCCCTCCAAGCACGTGCTGGCGGGCGAGAAGGATAAGGCCGAGGACGAGCACGACGGGAGCGCCGTCAACGGCGAGGTGGCCGCCCCTGAACCGACCGCCCCTGAACCGGCCGCCGCTGAACCGACGTCTGCCGAGCCGGCAGTGGACGAGCCGGCTCCCCAGCCAGCCGCAAGCTAGCCTGACCCGCTACGCCTGCGGCAGCCTGATCGCCGGATCAATCTGCTGGGCGGCCATCAGGGTCCCTCCGAAGGCGCCCAGCAGCAGATCACGCAGGCGCTGGCGCGAGAGGTCCCGATTCTGGGTCCAGTCAAGGATCGCGGCGTCGAGGTAGCCGAGCCAGCCCTTGATCGCCGTGCGCAGCGCCGGGGCGGGGGTACCGTCGGTGGCCAGCTCGGAGAGCACCAGCTCCATCGTCCGGGTGCGGAAGCCCTCGACGAGCTCGCCCGCCTCGGGCAGGGAGGCCGCGCTCTGCATCAGCTTGGCCCACGTGCGCGCGTGATCCTCGATCCAGCCGAGGTAGGCGTCGAGGCTGCTCGAGAGCTGCTCCAGCGGTGAACCCTGACCGCTGGGCGCGATCAGCCGTTGCAGCTCGGCGGCGGCCTCGGCCACCGCGGCCTTGAACAGGTCGGTCTTCGATGGGAAGTAGTGGTAGAGCAGCGGCTTCGACACGCCGGCGGCAGCGGCGATCTGGCGCATCGAGATCTCCTCGTAGGCGTGCTCGGCGAACAGCGCGGCGCCCGCTTCCAGCAGCTGGCGGCGGCGCTCGTCCACCTGCAGCCGGGTGTAGGCGGGCTCGCTCACCGGACTGATTCTAAGGCCTTCTGTTGACCAAGGGTTGACAAACGCCGGAAGCACGCTCTAGGCTCTTGTAAACCAATGGTCAGCAAGAGCTAGGAGGAGGGATGTCGGTGACGACGCACGACGAGAACCTGGAGGAGCGGCTGGCGACCCTCGAGCGGCGAGTGGAGGAGACCGCGGGCCGGCTGCAGCGGCACCTTCAGGGCCGGACGGCGCCGTCGGTGATCCCGCCGCGCCAGGAACCCGCAGTCTCCGCGCAACCCCCCCTGGGGCGGGAGCGCGCGGGCACCACCGGGCTGTACCTCGGCGATTTGGTCGGCGGCCGCGTCCTGGCCTGGCTCGGGGGCGCGGCGACGCTGCTGGGGATCGTGCTGTTCCTGGTGATGGCCATCTCCCGTGGCTGGATCGACGTGGAAGCGCGTATGGGGCTGGCCGGCGTGGCTTCGGGCGCGCTCATGGCCGCCGGGACCTGGCTGCACGCCCGGCGCGGACGCACCGAGGCCTCCGTAGTCCTGGTGGGGGTGGCTACCGCCGGGATGTTCGCAACCCTGGTGGTGGCCGGGGAGGTCTACCGCCTGATCTCGCCGCTCGTGGCGCTTACCGCCGCGATGCTGGTGGGAGCGCTGGCCGCGACGCTGGCGATCCGGTGGGCCGGTCAGGCCATCGGCGCCCTGGGCATGATCGGGGCGCTCATCTCGCCGTTCCTGCTCAGCGTGCCGAGTAGCGGTCTCACGATCGCGATGCTCGCCGTGGCGAGCGCCTGCGCGGTGTGGACCGCAGTCGCCCAGCGCTGGGGCTGGCTCGCGCCGGCGGCGCTGGCCGTCTGTGCACCTCAGTGGGGGAGCTGGATCCTTCACGACAGCCCCGTGCTCGTCGACCTCGCGGTGCTGATCTGGTTCGGAGCCCTGGGCCTGGCCGGCGCCGTGGCGGCGCAGCTCGGTTCGAGCGGGTCCCGCCTCAGCCCGGCGGCCACGAGCTGGGCGGTACTGGGGGGCGCGATCCTCGCGCTGGTGGGCTACGGGGCCCTGCCCGACGCCGCTGGAGCCGGCTGGCTGGCAAGCTGGGCCGCCGTCCATCTGGCCGCCGGCTTCTGGCACAGGCGGTGGCTGACGGTGCCACCGGCACTGGCCCGGGTGCTGGAGGCAGTGGGACTGGCGGTGATCGCCTACCTGACCGCGCAACTCCTCGGAGGCGCCGTGCTGGTGGCCGCCTGGGCGGCCGAGGGCCTGGCGGTGTGCGCGCTGGCCCGCCGCGAGGGCCAGCGCCAGCAGCCGGCTTGGTTCGGAGGGCTCAGCTTCCTCGGGCTGGCGGTGGCGCACGCCCTGATCCTGGAGGCGCCGCCGGCGACCCTGGTGCGCGGGGCCCACAGC
>JALYYW010000027.1 GCA_030946085.1 Actinomycetota bacterium | reverse complement strand
GCGCATGAACGCCGGCGAGGGACACAGCTCGCGTGCCAGCAGCGCCAGCGCCTCCCGGGGCGAGCGCGTCCGCGCCAGCCGCTCGAACCCCGCCGAGGTGGGCCGCGCCCCAGCGATCCGCAGCTGCATCAGCGTAGAGGTGGCCTGCGGCAGATCGAGCCAGCCAGCCAGCTCCCGGCCGAGCGAGCAGCGCCGCAGCCCGGCGTCCAGCACCTCGGGCGCCCCCAGCGCTAGCGCGATCCGGGCCGCGCCCTCCCATTGCCCTCGCTCCGCACGCCGGACCGCCCGCTCCAGGTCTTCGAGCGGTTGGGGGTGCTCGCCGTGCTGAACGGCGTGAGCGGCGATCACCAGCAGCTGTGCGGCCGCTGACAGCGTCTGCACCTCGGCGCCCGCGATTGTCATTGCACCGGTGCCGACGCTCAGCTCACGCCACAGCAACTCGGGATCATCGGCGCACCAGTACAGGCAGCGGTGGAGGTCGATCGTCCCGGGCAACGGCTGGGTTCGGGACCAGGTGCTGGCGTGCACGGTCCGCTCGTCGGGGTGCGCGCGCGCCATCGGGTCGTCAAACCCCAGCTCGCGTAGCACTGCCTCGGCGCGGTCGAAGCGCTCCGGTTCGATCAGGAGGTCAGCATCGCAGTAGCTCCGCTGCGACGGATCGTCGTACAGCCACGCAGCAATCGCAGCGCCCTTGATCAGGATGCTGGTGATCCCGGCTCCGCTCAGCGCCCTGACCACCTCGGCGGTGGCGGCGTCGAGCGCGAGCCGCCGCAGGGCCTCGATGCGCTGCGGTGGGATCATGGGCACCGCCCATCTTGACGCATCGTAGGCGTCCGGGGACCAACTCACCGGTATGGCGCGGCCTGAAGGTTGAAGAGCTTGGCGTAGGGACCGTCGCCTGCCAGCAGCTCGTCGTGAGTCCCGAGCTCGGTGATCGAGCCGTCCTGGAGCACGTAGATCCGGTCGGCTTGGCGCACGGTGGAGAAGCGGTGTGAGATCAGCACCACCGAGCGTCCGGCCAGCAGCTCTCGGATGCCCGCAAACAGCTCCTCCTCCGCTTGCGCATCGAGCGCGGCGGTTGGCTCGTCGAGGATCACGAACGGGGCGTCACGGAAGAACAGGCGCGCCAGCGCGATCCGCTGCCACTGACCGAGCGACAGGTCCACCCCGCCGTCGAACTGCGGCCCTAGCAGGGTGTCGTAGCCGTGGGGCAGCCGGGCGATGTCACGCTCGGAGCCGGCGCGGCGTGCCGCCGCGCGCACCGCCAAGCCATCGTCGAAGCGCTCGGAGCGACCCATCGCGATGTTGTCGTAGGCCGGCAGCGCGTAGCGCATGAAGTCCTGAAAGACGATGGCGGCTCGAGCGACCAACTGCGCGCGGTCGCAATCGGCCGTGTCGACGCCGTCCCAGCGGACCGATCCGGACTGCGGGAGATACAGGCCCGCGGCGAGCTTTGCAAGGGTGGTCTTGCCCGATCCGTTTCGGCCCACCAACGCGACCACCTCACCGGGGTCCACTCGCATTGAGACCTCTCGCAGCGCCGGATGTTGGGCGCTGGGATAGGTGAAGGTGACGTGGTCAAGCGTAATTGCAGGTGGTGCGGCGCCCCGAGCCACCACCTCGACGGCGGTCGCGTCCTCGGCGGCCGAGCCTGAGGACGCCGGAGGGTGCGGGCGCTCGTCGATCAGCCTGAGCAGGTCCTCGATGAACAGCGCCGACTCCGACAAGCCTCCGGCGCTCGCGCCCGCGGCGGCCAGGCGCTGCCCGAGCAGCGCGATTGCGATCGCCGTGGCCCCCGCGCCCGCGAGACTGATCTCGTGGGCACCGGCCAGCGCGATCAGCCCCAGCAGCGCGCCACCAATGATCGCCGCCGCCACCACGTCCGCGGCCAGGCTCAGGTAAAGCTGCCGACGCGCCATCTGGCGCACCGCGTCGATCCGCCGGTCGTAGAGGCGATCGTGGCGCGCTTGCACGAACCCCCCCAGCCCGAAGGCCCTGATCTCCTTGGCCGGATCGCGTCCGATCAGCAGCTCGGCCAGGTACATGCGCTCCCGCTCGGGGGCGGTGAGCGAGAACATCAAGCCGTAGGACAGTCGGCCGCGTCGTGCGGCAGCGGCCCACGCCGGAACCAGCACCAGCAGCGCCAGCGGCGCCAGTAGCGGCTGGAGCACCAGCAGCGCGACGACCGACGCTCCCGCGCCCGCCGCCGCGCCTAGCAGCCCGCCCAGCGAGGAGACCACCAGAGGCAGGCGCATCATCCCCGCTCGTGCCCGGGCCAGCCGATCGTGAAAGTCGGGGTCGTCGAACTCGGCCAGGTCGGCGGCGGCGGCGACGCCTAGCACCCGGTCGTGGCCGTCGCGCATGCAGAGCTCGCCGAGCAGCCGCAGATGGCGGCTGGCGAACGCCCGCGTCATGCCGATCGCAGCGGTCGCGGCGGTCAGCGCCAGCGCGGCCGGGATGGCCCGGCCAACGCCGCTGCCGGCACGGTCGGCGTGCAGAGTGACGCTCAGCAAGTGCCTACCAAGGAGCAGCCCGCACGCCATCGCCACCGCTCCCAGCAGCTGCGCGGCCACCAACGCCAGCAGCTCGCGCCGGGCCGCCCGCCACGCGATCCCGATCGCCGCCGCAACCAGGCTCAGGAGCCGGCGGGGGCGGACCGGCGCCGGAGCCGCGATCTCCCGGGGGAGCTCCGGCCGTTGGCGACGCACCATATTTGGAGTTTATGCTTGGCGCCAGAGAGCGATAGGCTGAGCCACCGTGGACTTGAGGCAAGCACAGCGAGTTCAGCACGCTCCTGCGGGCGCGCACCAGCATCGATGCCGCCTGGGCCAAGCGCGGCGCTGATCGCCCGCAGGGCGCTCGCCGATGTACGCGCCTACCTGTGGGCTTCGCGGGCGATCCGCAGTGCGCAGCGGATCGCCTCGGAGAGCGGCCTCGAGCGCACGGCCGCGCCACATCCTCCTCGGCGGGCGATTGGAGGCGAGCGCGGGTTCGCGGCGGCGCGCCGGCGGCGCTCGGCGACCCCTCTCCTGGACGCCCACCTGCGCCAAGGCTGGCTCGCCGCACAGGGCGAGCGGCGACTGCTCCATTTCGGGGTTCGGCCGGGGGCATCGGGCTTCGGCTTTCATGCGTGGCTCACAGGCGATACCGCCGAGGATGGGATCGTCAAGCTGATGTCGCGCACCGCCGGCGGAAAGCTGCTGCGAGCACCACCCGAGCGTCTGCGATCAGCCTCCCGTGCGCCTGATCGCGGCGGGCGGCGCAAGCCGAAGCTGGTGAGCGTCGTGATCGCGGCTCGCAACGCCCGTGAGACGATCGCGGCCCAATTGCACGCGCTCGCCGGCCAGTGCTATCCGGCGGCGTGGGAGCTCGTGGTCGTGGATGACGGCTCGCGGGACGGCACCTCGGCGACCGTGACCAGCGAAGCTGCCCAGCTCGGCCTGACGCTCCGTTGCCTGCGCAATCACGCCAACGCCGGCCGCAGCGCCGCCCGGAACCTGGGGGCGCGCGCGGCACGGGGGGACCTGATCGTGTTCTGCGATGCCGATGACGTCGTCTGCCCGGACTGGCTGGCCGAGCTCGTGGCGGCTGGCGGGGGCGCGGACCAGGTCGCCGGGTTCCTCGACTCCCACTCGCTCAACCTCGGCCAGCGCGGCCTTGGCGGGGTCCCCGCCGATCGCCTGCACGAGGTCGGCGGGTTGCCGTACGCGGCGAGCTCCAACATGGCCGTGTGGGCGGACGTGCTTGCCGCCGCCGGAGGCTTCGACGAGCGCCGCCACCGCAACGCCGACGTCGAGCTGTCCGTTCGCCTGCGCCGCCACGGTTACCGCTTGACCTTCGCGCCCAGGGCGGTCGTCTACTACCGGCACCGATCCACGGTCCCAGCGCTCGCCCGCAAAGCGTTCGGTACCGGGCTGTCAACCGTGCAGCTGTACCGCGACCTCCGAGGGGAGGGAATGACACGAAGCCTGAGCACGGCGTGGGAGGGATGGGTCGCGCTGCTGCGGCGCTCGCCGGGACTGATCGACGGATCGCGGGAGCAGCGGCTTCGCTGGGCCGGGCTGCTGGGGTTTCGGTGCGGACGGCTTGCGGGCTGCGTGCGCTACCGCACGCTGTACCCCTAGCGTGAGGCCAGCTGCTCGATCTGATCGCAGACGTCGTCGAGCCGCTCCCAGCGGCACGGATGGCGAAGCTCGTACGCTGGCAGCTCGATGAGATCGAGCAGCTGCGGGCCCGGCGGAGCCAGACGCGACAGGGGGCGAAAGCGCACCAGCACGTCGAGGCGCTCTGCAGCCGAAAGCGCCCGCGCGCTGACCTCGGGGCCCGGGCGCAGCATCACCCAGCCGCCCATCGTGGCCTCCAGCGGAGCGCTTGCGAGCTCGAGCCGAATCTTGGCGCCGCGGCCGTCGCCGGCCCCCCCGCCGCCAGTCCCAGGCCTCGCGGCGCGTCCGAGCGCAGATACACCACCCGCGGGCCGGCGAGGGCCGTGCGTCCATGCAGCACCAGAGCGTCATCGGCGAGCACCGGGACCTGGCGCTGATCAAGCCGTGCCAGCGTGGTGCTCTTGCCCCGCCCGCTGGCACCGAGGATTCCCCACACACGCTGCCCGAACACCGCCCCGCCGGCGTGCAAGGTCTCGAGCACCACCGCTCGTCGGCCGGCGCGCTCGGCACGAAGTGCGAGCGACGGCGAGACGCGAACGCCTCGCTGAGATGCTCGATCAGCGCCGCGCGCGTCGTCCCCTCGCTGAGCCGGCGCCACATCAGTGCGCCGCTCGCGTTCGCCGCCAGGTACAGCGACCGGTCGAGGTCGAGGGCAACGATCTCGCCGTCGACCTCACGCCACTCCAGGCTCGAAACCAGTTTCAGTCGCTCGGTGGTCATGTGTCAGCCGCCACTCGGCCGAGGGATGACTATAGAACCGCCGTCGCCGCTCGAGTCGAGCAGCTGCGGTAGCGGTATCGTGCCCCTGGTGTCCGGAGGAGCCCAGGGGCATCGTTCGCAGCGCGCGCTATCGGCCGGACCGACGCTCTCGCGCAGGGAGGTTCTGCGGGCTGGGCTGATCGGCGCGGCGGCGCTCACCGCCGGCACCGTCAGGCCCTCCGCCGCGGCGCGGGCGGCGACGACGAGCACCCCGCTGCCCTCGGCGGTGGAGGACCTCAACCATGATTGGCTGTTCGGAGGCCGGTACGTCACTGGCGCCGAGCTCCCCGGATTTTCCGAGAGCGGCTTCGCCACCGTCACGCTGCCGCACACGCTGACACCGCTGTCGTGGGGCGACTGGGATTACACAGCGTGGGAGCAGATCTGGATCTATCGCCGGCACATCAGCGGACCTACGGGAGCGAGCGGCCGCGTGTTCGTCGACTTCCAGGGCGTCATGACCAACGCCACGGTGTTCCTGGGCGGCGTCCAGATCGCCCAGCACCAAGGGGGCTACCTGCCCTGGACGGTCGAGCTGACCCCGCACCTCGTCCCGGGCGACAACGTGCTGGCGGTCGTCGTCGATGCGCGCTGGCTCGACGTGCCCCCCGACGGAGCCTCCGGCGGAGCTCACTCCGTCGACTATCTGCAGCCTGGTGGCATCTACCGCGACGTGTCGCTGCGAACCGGGCCCGAGGTGTTCCTCTTTGATGTGTTCGCCAAGCCGACGCACGTGCTCAGCGCCAGCCCGAGCCTCCAGGTCCAGTTCACGATCGATGCCGCAAACGCGCCCAGCGGGCCGGTGAGGATGACGGCTACCCTGACCGATGGTGCGACGGAGCTCGGATCGGCGACCGGCACGGTGGCGGTCGCTACGGGGACCACCGTCGCGACGCTCACCATCACCGGCCTGTCGGGCGTCACCCTCTGGTCCCCGGACACGCCCAAGCTGTACGGAGTCACCGCCGCGATCATCGCCGACGGGGTATCGCACACAGCCGGCGTGAGGACGGGCTTCCGGGAGGCGACCTTCGCCCCCGACGGCTTCCACCTCAACGGCAAGCGCCTGGAGATCTTCGGTCTCAACCGCCATCAGCTCTTCCCTTACACCGGGATGGCCGCTCCGGAGCGACTGCAACGACGCGATGCGGAGCTGCTCAAGTACGAGCTGAACTGCAACATGGTGCGCTGCTCGCACTATCCGCAGTCGCCGTACTTCCTGGACGCCTGCGACGAGCTGGGGCTGATGGTGTGGGAGGAGCCACCGGGGTGGCAGTACATGGGAGGCGCCGCCTTCCAGGCCATCGTGCTCCAGAACGTGAGCGACATGGTGGTCCGCGATCGCAGCCGTCCCTCGGTCATCGTCTGGGCCACCCGGCTGAACGAGACCGAAAATTACCCGCTCTACGACCAGGCTCGCCAGCTCGCCCACTCCCTGGACGGCTCGCGCCAGACCACCGGCGCCATGTACACCCAGTCCACCTCCGGATGGGCCGAGGATGTCTTCGGCTACGACGACTACCACTCCTCGGGCGGCAACGCGACACTACAGCCGCCGGTTTCTGGTTTGCCCTACCTGGTCACCGAGGCGGTCGGCGCGCTCGATGGCGCGCCGCTGTACCGCTGGGTCGACTCGGAGGCGACGCTCGCGCTCCAAGCGCGGATGCACGCGCAGGTGCACAACATCGCGCAGTCCAATCCGGCCTACGCTGGCCTGCTCGGGTGGGCGGGGATCGACTACGCCTCGCTGAGCGGCGGCAACCGCATCTGGCACAACTTGAAGTGGCCCGGCGTGCTCGACACCTTCCGCGTACCCAAGCCCGGCGCGGCGTTCTACCGCTCCCAGGTGGACCCACGGGTCAGGCCGGTCATCCTGCCGGTGTTCTTCTGGGACTTCGGCTCAGGCTCTCCCGCGAACGGTCCCGGTCCTGGGACGATGATCGCCACCAACTGCGATCGCCTGGAGCTGTACGTCGCCGGCCGGCACTTCACCACCGGGACTCCTGACAAGCAGGACTTCGGCAACCTCGCCTACCCGCCGGTGTTCGTCAACCTGACCGTAGACGGGAGGAGCCTGCCCGAGCTGCGCGTCGACGGCTACATCGGCCAGACGCTGGTGAGCTCACTGCTGATGTCCTCTAATCCTGCGCTTGACCAGCTCGTGCTGACCGTCGAGGATCCGACGATCCGGGACGACGGCGTAGACGCGACCCGGCTCACCTTCCGCGCCCTCGACGCCCACGGCAACCAGCGCCCGTACCCCAGCGGAGACGTGCGCCTGGCGAGCGCTGGACCGGCGACGCTGATCGGCCAGAACCCCTTCGCCTTCGCCACCTTCGGCGGGGTCGGCGGCGCTTTTGTCCGCTCGCAGCCTGGCGGATCGGGCGTCGTGACCGTGACTGCATCCCATCCCCGTCTCGGATCGGCCAGCCTCAGCGTGACCGTCGAGCCGAGCAGCAACCCGGCGGCGTCGTCGCAGCCCACCTCAGCGTCCTCGCAGCCCCCCTCGGCGTCCTCGTCCTACGACGTCCGGGCGCGGTCCAAGGCGGCTCCCGCGGGACCGTCGAGATCCAGGGTGCGCTCTGCGTTGGCCGCGGTGCTGTCACCGACTGGCGTGGGCGCGAGGATCTCGAAGCTGCTCAAGCACTCCGGCTACACGTTCAGGTTCGACGCTCCATCGACGGGGAGGCTCGTGATCGACTGGTACCACCTCACTCGGGGAGTGCATCCGCACGCCAAGAGCAGGTCGAGGAAGGTGCTCGTCGCGGGAGCAAGGGTGTCGATCAAGCAGGCCGGGCGCGTCGAGGTGAAGCTCAAGCTCACCGCCCGAGGTCGTTCGCTGATGCGACACGCCAAGCATCAGCGGCTGACCGTGCAGGCAAGCTTCACGCCGATCGGAGAATCAACGACCACACTGTCCAGGGTCATCGAGCTGAGGCGCTGAGCGCCCGGGAAGCGGGCGTTCGGCGCCGCCGGTCACGCGGGCGTCAGCACACCGCTGACGATCGCGCGGACGATCCCCGCGTACCACCCCGCGACGTCCTCGCGCGGCACCTCGGGATGCTCCAGCCACCAGTTCGCCAGCGACTCCCCGGCGCCGACGATCGCGTGCGCCACCGCGTCGCTGGCCCCAACCGGCAGTGCCACGCCGGCGGCGCCGACCTCCACCAGGCGCCTGACGGCCGCGATGATCTGACCGCGCAGCTGCGCCACCTCCTCGTCCACCGGACGGCTGGCGCTGGCCTCGTTGAAGAGCACCCGCCAGCCGTCGCGGTGCTGCTCGACGAACTTCAGGAACTCGCCGACGCGCCAACGCATGTGGACCCGAGGACGATCCTCCCCGAAGGCTCGCTCCAGCCGCTCCAGCAGCTCCCCGCCGGTGCGCTCGATGTAGGCGACATACAGCCCCTCCTTGGAGCCGAAGTACGCGTACAGCATCGGCTTGGAGACATCGGCCTGCTGCGCGATCTCATCCATCGAGGCCGAGTGGTAGCCGTCGCGCGCGAACAGGTGCCCGGCGACGTCGAGGATCTCCTGCTCGCGCTGGGCCCGCGGCATCCCACGGGTCCCGGCCCTGCGAGGTGGGGTTACGGACCCGGTTACAGCGGATGCGGCGCGAGCGGACAAGACCTTGTGAACAAGTGTACACTCATGTATATTACCGACGAGTAGCGATGCCAGAAAAAGGCGCACCCCCCAACGTCCATCCCATCCAGCGCCGCGTCCTGCGGGCGCTCAGCGCGCTCAGCTCGCCGCTGCTGGTGGACGACTACCTGGAGCTGATCAACCCGCTGTGGTCCACGCGGGAGCTGCGAGGACGGGTCGAGGAAGTCAAGCTCGAGACCGAGGATGCGGCCACGGTCATGATCAAGCCGGGCTATCGGTGGCCGGGGCACAAGCCGGGCCAGTATCTGCGCATCGGTCTGGACATCGAGGGCGTCCGTAACTGGCGGGCCTACTCGCTGACCTCCGACCCCTGGCGCGAGGACGGCCTGATCAGCATCACGGTCAAGAACGTCGACGAGGGCACCGTCTCCTCCTACCTGGTCCGACGTGGCCGTACAGGAACGATCGTTGGCCTGGGCGGCGTGGAGGGCGACTTCGTGCTGCCCGAGGATCCACCCCAGAAGCTGTTGTTCATCAGCGCCGGGAGCGGCATCACCCCGATCATGAGCATGCTCCGCTACCTGCACCACGCCGACGAGATGTCCGATGTCGTGGTGCTGCACTCCGCGCGCCACAACGACGATGTGATCTTCGGTCCGGAGCTGCGCGAGCTGGCCGAGCGCCACGAGGGCTTCACGCTCCACGAGCAGCTGACCCGAGACCACGGCCGGATGGGCCCCGGGGATCTGGAGCAGCTCTGCCCGGACTGGCGCGAGCGTGAGGCCTACCTGTCCGGACCCAGCGAGATGCTGGACGCCTTCGAGGAGCACTTCGACCAGCACGGCGATTGCGATCGCCTGCACATGGAGCGCTTTCAGCCCAAGCAGGGGCTGGGCGGGGGAGAGACCGGCGAGGGCGGCTCAATCAAGTTCGTCGAGTCCGACTGTGAGGTCGAGTCCGACGGCAAGACGCCGATCCTCGTCACCGGCGAGGAGGCCGGGCTGGAGCTTCCCTACGGATGTCGCGAGGGCATCTGCCACACCTGCGTCGGCGAGCTGCGCTCGGGCCGTGTCAGGGACCTGCGCAACGGCGAGGTCTACGGCAACGAGGGGGAGATGATCAGGACCTGCATCAGCGCGCCCGAGGGATCAGTCGAAATCGAGCTCTAGCCAGCCGACCCGCTGGCCACCTAGCCACCAAACGAGGGGAGAAGCATGGAGACCGCGACCCAGAATGGTCATCGCAGCAACGGCCACGTCGCCACTGACGCGCCCGACAACCCGCTCCATCATCTCGCCAAGGAGCAGATCGAGGAGCTCGGCCGGGAGTTCGACGAGCTCCACGAGCAGGTGAAGGCCGACCTCGGTGACCGCGACGCGACCTATATTCGCTCGATGATCGCCTTCCAGCGGCGGCTGGCGCTGATCGGGCGCGCCTCGCTGATCGCCTCGCGCTGGCGGGGGCCATGGGCATTCGGAGCAGCGACGCTCGGGCTGGCAAAGATCCTGGAGAACATGGAGATCGGCCACAACGTCCTGCACGGTCAGTGGGACTGGATGAACGACCCGGTCATCAATTCCCGCGCGTGGGACTGGGACACCGCCTCCACGGCCGAGTCCTGGCGCCACTCCCACAACTACATCCACCACACCTACACCAACATCCTGGGCAAGGACAAGGATCTCGGCTACGAGATCATGCGAATCGACCCCAACCAGCCGTGGAACCCGGTGTACCTGCTGCAGCCGTTCTACAACGTGCTGTTGGCCTGGCTGTTCGAGTGGGGGGTGGCCCTGCACGACCTGGATCTCGAGGCCATCCGCACGGGTGAGAAGAGCCAGAAGCAGCTGCTGCAGGACCTGAAGGGGATCGGCGGAAAGGCCCGCGCGCAGATCCAGAAGGACTACATCGCCTGGCCCGCTCTCAGCGGAATCGTGATGACGCTGGCGGAGCTGGGGCTCTTCTGGGGTAAGCAGCGGGCCGACGAGCGCAGCATCAACCCTTCCGACCGCGCCCGGCGCGCGGGCCGCAAGCTCCGCCGTCGCCGCGAGGCGGTGGGCCAGAGCGTGCTCCGCGAATTGGTGGAGCGTCGCTCCTTCCGGGAGCCCTTCCGGCGCACCCTCACGGCCAACGTGGTCTCCAACCTGATCCGCAACGTGTGGGCCTACGCGATCATCTTCTGCGGCCACTTCCCCGACCAGACCTACGTCTTCACCCAGGAGGAGACCGAGGAGGAGACCCGCGGTCAGTGGTACGTGCGGCAGCTGGTCGGCGCGGCCAACATCGACGGCGGTCCGATGTTCCACGTGATCTCCGGCAACCTCGGCTACCAGGTGGAGCACCACCTCTACCCGGACATGCCGAGCACCCGCTACGGGGAGATCGCCCCCAAGGTACGCGAGATCTGCCAGCGCTACGAGCTGCCCTATAACAGCGGCCCCTTCCACCAGCAGCTTGGCAACGTCCAGCGCACGATCCTGCGGCTGGCCTTCCCCGGCGGCAAGCAGCGTCCCAAGCCCGGCCCCTACACCGGGCCCCGGGTGCGGGGCAGCGGCGAGCACGAAGCCGCAGGGGTGGCGGCGTCGTGACCCTGCGATAATCCGCCGCCGATGTCAGCCAGCCTCGGCGCGATCCTCACGGCGATGGTCACCCCGTTCGACGAGCGGGGTCACCTAGACGAGGAGGCGATGGTGCGCCTGATGGACCATCTGGTGGCGCACGGCTCCGACGGGCTCGTGGTCTGCGGCACCACCGGCGAGGCGGCGACGCTGGACGACGAGGAGCACCTGCGGGTGATCGAGCTCGCGGTGGCCCACCTGCGTGGGCGGGCCACAGTGGTCGCCGGTGTGGGCTCCAACGACACGCGCCACGCCGTGTTCCTCACCGAACGGGCCACCGAGCTGGGCGCCGACGCGCTGCTGTCGGTCAACCCGTACTACAACCGCCCCAGCCGGCGGGGCATCGTGCGCCACTACGAGGAGGTCGTGCGGGCCACCGACCTCCCGATCCTGCTCTACAACATCCCCCAGCGCACCGGCGCGGACCTGGACAACGACCTGCTCGCCGAGCTGGCGCAGCTGGAGAACATCGTCGGGGTCAAGCAGGCCAACCCGGACAACCTGGCCCCGATCGACGGGCTGCAGATCTACGCGGGCAACGACGACATGCTCGCCGACGTCCTCGACCTCGGCGAGCCGGGCGGGATCCTCACTGGCAGCCACCTGTTCGGAGCCGAGATGCGCCGGATGGTGGACGAGCCCGCGCGCCGGCGGGAGATCGATGCCTCCCTACAGGACGCCTACCGCGACCTGACGATCGTGCCGCTGGCGAGCAGCCTCAAGGCGGCGCTGAGCATGGTCGGCCTGGACGTCGGCCGGCCACGGCTGCCCTACGTCGAGCTCGACGAGCGGGAGACCGAGACGATCAGGGCGCTGCTGCAGCGCCACGGACTGCTCCAGGCTGCCACCCGGTGATGAAGGGCACCCTGCGCGTCCTGCCGCTCGGCGGTCTGGGCGAAATCGGCAAGAACATGATGGTGGTGGAGTACGAGGGCCGGATCGTCGTCGTTGACACCGGCCTGCGCTTCCCGACCACCGACATGCTCGGCATCGACCTCGTGCTGCCGGACTTCAGCTACCTGCGCGAGCGGGCGCAGGACATCGAGGGGATCGTGATCACCCACGGCCACGAGGATCACCTCGGCGCGCTGCCGTGGGTGCTGCGCGAGCTCGGCGGCACCGCCGCGCCGCCCGTCTACGGCGGCCGCCTGACGATGGCGATGGCCCGCTCCAAGCTCGACGAGCACAAGCTCCGCGAGTGCGAGCTCCACGACGTCGCTCCCGGCGACGAGCTGGAGCTCGGCCCCTTCGGGATGGAGCTGGTCCACATGACGCACTCCATCCCGGACGCCAGCGCCGTGGCCCTCACCACCGAGCTGGGCACCGTCCTGGTCACCGGCGACTACAAGTTCGACCAGACCCCGGTCGACGGTCCCCCCGCCGACGTCTCTCGCCTGGCCGAGCTCGGCCGCGAGGGGATCCTCCTGCTGTGCGGCGACTCCACCAACGCCGATCGTCCCGGCTTCTCCCCCTCCGAGCGAGGGGTCGGGCCCCATCTGGAGGAGGTGTTCGGACGCGCCGAGGGGCGGATCATCGTCACCAGCTTCGCCTCCAACATCCACCGTGTCCAGCAGGTCATCGACGCGGCCGCCGCGCTGGGGCGCAAGGTCTCGCTGGTGGGCCGCTCGATGCGCAAGAACGTGAACATCGGCCGATCGCTCGGTCACATCGACCTTCCCGAAGGCATCCTGATCCAGCCCCAGGAGGTGGAGAACTGGCCCGACCACAAGGTGGTTGTGGTCTCCACCGGGTCCCAGGGCGAACCGCTCTCGGCGCTGCGGCGCATGGCCCACAACGATCACCGCATGATCAAGCTGCACAGGGGCGACACCGTTGTCTTCTCCGCCACGCCGATCCCCGGCAACGAGCGCGCCGTCAACGAGACCATCGATCGCCTCTACCACGTGGGCTGCACTGTCATCACCCCGCGGGATGCCCCGATCCACGCCTCCGGTCACGGCTACGAGGAAGAGCTGAAGCTAATGCTCAACCTGGTCAAGCCCCGCTACGTGCTTCCGGTGCACGGCGACCACAAGCGGATCCAGCTCCACGCCGCCCTGGCCGACGCCGTCGGCATCGATCCCGACGACGTCTTCCAGGGTGAGAACGGGCTGCCGCTTCAGATCGACTCCCGGGGAGCGCGCTTCGGCGAGCGCGAGCAGGCCGGCATGATCTTCGTCGACGGCGTGGACATCGGCGATCCCGCCGACGTCGCCCTGCGTGATCGCCGGATGCTCTCCGCCGACGGCATCTTCATCGTCGTGGCCACGATCTCCGAGCAGTCGGGGCGTCCGGTCGCCGACACCGAGGTCATCTTCCGCGGCGTGCCCTTCGCAGAGCAGGCCGACGAGCTCATGGCCGATATCCGCCAGGAGGTGACCCGCTCGCTGGAGCGTGCGGCCAACGACGGCCTGCGGCACATCGATCTGCTCCAGCAGGAGCTCCATGACGACCTCGCCGCCTTCGTCTACGACCGGTTGCGCCGCCGGCCGATGGTGCTCCCGGTCGTCGTCGAGGTCTGAGCGGGGGCCTGCGCCCGGCCTCGGTCGCGTTGCTCCCGCGGAGCGTCGACGGTCGGTAGGGCGATCACGAACCGGGTCCCGCCGCCGTCCTGGGATGCCTGCAGCTCCACCGTCCCTCCGTGGGATTCGACCACGGCATGCACGATCGCCAACCCCAGTCCCGAGCCGCGTCCTCCGTCACGGCCGTCGCGCACGAAGCGCTCGAATATCCGCTGGCGCAGCTGGGCGGGTATCCCCGGGCCGTCGTCCTGCACCATCAGGATCGCGTGAGTGTCGTGCGCCTGGGTGCTGGCGTGCACGCGGGTGCCGGGCGGAGTGTGACGCACGGCGTTCTCCAGCAGGTTGAGCGTCAGCCGGTGCAGGTCGTCCCTGACCCCCGGAACCACGGCCGGCGCCGGGTTGATCGTCAGCACGTGCCCCTCGGCGACCGGCTCGAGCTCGGCCGCGGCCTCGGTCAGCACGTCCGCCAGGTCGGTGGGGTGGAGGCTCTGCTCGCGCTTGGCGTCGGCCCGCGCCAGCAGCAGCAGGTCGCCCACCAGCCGGCGCATGCGGCGGGTGGAGCGCAGCGCCGCCTCCGCGGTCTCGGCCTGCTCGCCGCGAAGCTCCTCGGCCAGCAGCTCCAGATTGGCGAGCACGCTGGTGAGCGGCGTACGCAGCTCGTGCGAGGCGTCGGCCACGAACTCTCGCTGGCGCGCGAGCATTGCTTCGGTGTTGGCCCGCGCCGAGTCCAGCGCCGCGAGCATGTCCTCCAGCGTGCGGGCCAGCTCGGCCACCTCGTCGTCGGCCTCGGGGCGGGGCAGGCGCCGGCTCGGATCCCGCGTGCGCTCCACCTCCCGGGCCGCCTCGGTGAGCTCGGCGATCGGTCGGATCGCCCGTTGCGCGGTGGCCAGACCGGCCAGCAGGGCCAGCACCGTCCCGCCGAGGACCCCGAGGATGAGGAAGAACCTAACCCGCCCCAGCGTGTGACTTAGGTCGGAGATCGGGCGGGCGTAGAGCACCCTGACCTCGCCGAGGGGAGAGACACCGTGCTCGCGGACGTCCACCCGGTAGCCGGACTCCTGGAAGGTGCCCGTGGCGTCCGGCGAGGTGAACTGTGGCGTGGCGGGCGCGAGCTTCGTGCCCTTGACGAGCACCTGGTTCTGGGTACACAGCAGATCGCCGTCGTCGTCGTAGATCCGGATCTGCGCGTGCTCGGCACTCGCGTAGTCGCTCAGTCGGATGGTGGTGTCCACGCAGTCAAGGACGCTCCCCCGGAAGCCCAGGTGCAGGTGTCGCTCGAGCTGGTCGGCCGCGGCGCGGACCTCGTCGTTGAACTGGCTGCGGACCTGGCGGCTCGTGAGGACGCCGACGATGCCTGCAAAGCAGGCCAGGATCACGAGCGTGAGCGCCGCGGAGCCGCCGGCCAGGCGCCAGCGGATCGGCAGCGACCTATACGCGGAGAACGTAGCCCGCGCCGCGGATCGTATGTAGGAGCCTGGGCTCGCCACCAGCTTCCAGCTTTCGTCGCAGGTTTGACACGAACACCTCGATCGTGTTCGTCATCGAGAACGGGTCATAGCCCCAGACCTCGTCGAGCAGGCGTTGACGGGAGATCACGATGCGCTCGTTGCGCATCAGGTACTCCAGCAGCTCAAATTCCCTCTGGGTCAGGTCGATCGGGCGCTCACCACGGGCGACCTCGTGGGTGTCGGGGTTCAGGCGCAGGTCGCCAACC
Organism: Actinomycetota bacterium; assembly: GCA_030946085.1. GTDB lineage: Bacteria > Actinomycetota > Thermoleophilia > Solirubrobacterales > Solirubrobacteraceae > Palsa-465. Next base: position 788 of record JALYYW010000027.1, on the reverse strand, counting down.
GTGAGCGATGCCTGCCCGCGCGGCGGCCGCCGCCGCAGCAGCGCCCGCAGGCGCGCCAGCAGCTCCTGGCGCTCGAAGGGCTTGACCAGGTAGTCGTCGGCACCGGCATCGAGGCCCTCGACTCGAGACTCGACGGCGTCCCGCGCGGTCAGCACCAGGATCGGGACGTCGTCGACACCCCGCAGCGTCCTGGCCACCTCGATCCCGTCCAGGCGGGGCAGACCCAGGTCGAGGATCACCAGGTCGGGCAGGAACGCGTGGGCCAGATCCAGTGCGCCGATGCCGTCGCCGGCGATCCGGACCTCGTAGCCCTCCATCCGCAGCGAGCGCTGCAGCACCTGGGCGATGGCGTCGTCGTCCTCGACCACCAGCACGCGGGGTTGTCGCTCATAGTCGGTCATCCTCACGGTGATGGTACGGCGCCCGAGTGGCTCGTCCCACCGTGCCGCGGGGCAGGAGCGAGCGGGCCGGCGTCGAAGCCATATCTCCGGACATGGCCGCCGCCCACAAGAAGCCGACCCGTAAGCGCAAGTCACCCCCCGCGCGGGCGCGGCGCTCGCTGCTGGCGGCACGACCCTCGCTGGCGCTGCCCCTGCAGCTGGAGGCCCACCACGTCGACATCATCGGCCTGGGCCTGACCGCCGTCGGCATCTTCCTGGCCGGGGTCGCCTACCTGCACTGGGCGGGCGGAGCGTTGGGCGATGGCGCCATCCGGGGGTCCCGGCTGCTGCTCGGGCAGCTGGGTTACGCGGTCCCGGCGACGCTCGTGCTGGGCGGCGCGCTGGTGC
>JALYYW010000054.1 GCA_030946085.1 Actinomycetota bacterium | reverse complement strand
GTCCGCAGCCGCGACGCGCTCGCCGGTCCCCAGGGCCCGGCTGGCGCCGTCGGCCGCGAGCGCCTCGCCGGCGATCAGCAGCTCGCCGAGCTCCAGCTCGGGAGCCAGCGCGCCGCAGGTCCCGACTCGCAGCAGCCGCCGGGCCCCCAGCTCGGCCAGCTCGGAGATCACGATCGCCGCGCTCGGCGCACCCATGCCCGTGCTCTGGATGGTGAGTGGCTGGCCGTCGGCGGCGGCGCCCGTGTATCCCCACAGCCCCCGATTGTGGTTGAACATCCGGGGCTCCACGAGCAGTCGCTGGGCCAGACGCAGCGCTCTTCCGGGGTCGCCCGGGAGCAGGACGCGCGGGGCCAGGGGCGCGGTGGGGTGCAGGTGGATCGTCGCGGTTTGGTTCACGCGCACGTAGTTAAGCGCCCCCGCGAGCCACTGCGCACCTGCGTAGACTGCGCCGCGATGGCTTCCTTCCGCTCACAGCAGGAGCTCCGCGAGGTGATGGACCGGACGTTCGCGATCATGCGCGACGATCCGGAGATGGGCCCGAAGCTGCGTGACGCCGACACGCCGCAGCGCTTCGAGTTCACCGACCTGGAGCTGGTGGTCAACATCCGCGCCGGCTCGCCGGAGGAGGAGAACCTGGTCTGGGAGTGGTCTGACGAAGTCGCCTGGGAGCCCAAGGTCCGGATGACGATGAGCTCCGAGACGGCCAACCGTTACTTTCAGGGCAAGGAGAACGTGGCCATCGCGATCGCCCGGCGACGCATCAAAGCGGGCGGTGACGTCAAGGCGGCGCTGGCGATCCTGCCGATCACCAAGCCACTGTTCGGTCGCTACCGCCAGATGATCGAGAGCGAGTACCCGCACCTGGAGGCCTAGGACGACTCCGGAGGCCGTCTCGCTGCAGGAGGCCGCCCGCCGGGCCGGCGTCCGTCCGCAGACGCTGAGCCGCTGGGGTAAGCAGGGGGTGATCCCGCAGTTCGCCGGCGCTTGGACCGAGCCGGCGGTGGCGCACGCCAAGGTGGTGGCGAGGCTGCGCGAGCGTGGCCACACGCTCAGGAGCATCCGCAAGGCCACCGCCGATGGCCGCCTGGCCTTCAGCTACGTCGAGGGGCTGTTCCCGCAGAACGAGGTCCGCTTCACCCTGGACCAGGCGGCGCTCCAGACGGGGCTGGACTCGGCGCTGGTGGCGCGGATCGTCGCCGCGCTGGGCTGGAGCCCGGCGCAGGCCCAATCGATCACCGAGGGGGATCTGCAGCTGCTGCGCTACGTATCGGCGGTCCTCGCCGCCGGGCTGCCGCTGGTGGCCCTGCTCCAGCTCGTGAGGGTCTACGGCCAGGCGATGGCCCAGGTCGCCGACGCCGAAGTCAGGCTGTTTCACCTCTACGTGCACGAGCCCCTGATGCGCTCGGGCGCCGACGGTCTGGCGATGGCCGAGCAGATGCAGGCGCTGTCCCGCGAGCTGCTGCCGCTCTCCAGCCCGGTGATGGATCAGATCCACCAGCGCTACCTGCAGCACTTCGTCGAGCAGGATGTCGTCGGCCACATGGAGAGCGACCTCGCCGAGGAGGCCGGCGACCTAGGCCGGTTGCGCGTGGCCATCGCCTTCGCCGACCTGGCCGGCTACACCCGGCTGACCGAGGAGGAGGGGGAGCTGCAGGCCGTCGACGCCGTGGAGCGGTTCGTCGAGGCCGTGGAGGTCACGCTGCCCGAGAGCGCGCGGGTGATCAAGACGATCGGTGACGAGGTCATGGTGGTGGGCTCCGATCCCGGGGCGCTGACCGACTGGTCGGTGGGCTTCCAGCGACTTCAGACCGAGCGGCCGCTGCCGCGGATCGGCTTGCATCTGGGAGAGGCGCTCTACCGCGACGGCGACTACTACGGTCGCGACGTCAACATCGCCGCGCGCGTGGCGGCGCGCTCGGCGGGCGGCGAGGTGCTCGTCACCCGCTCGGTGGTGGAGCACGGCGGCGCGCACCTGGAGTTCGAGCGGATCGGCGAGGTGAGGCTGAAGGGCTTCACCCAGTCCACCGAGATCTTCATCGCCCGCCAGCGCGCGGAGGGCGAGTGAGCCCGACGCCGCCGACGCCGCCGACGCCGCCGACGCCGATGAATGGCGATTCACCTCGGGGGGGTCGAGGCGAATCGCCAGAGTTCGAGATCCTGAGGGTCCTGGGGGCCGATGGGCTCCTGCGCGCCGGCGCGCCGGTGGTCGTGATGCTCTCCGGCGGCCGGGACTCGGTCGCGCTGTTGGACCTGGCCGTGAGGATCGCCGGCGCCGAGCAGGTGAGCGTGCTGCACGTCAACTACGGGCTGCGTCAAGGTGCGCAGGGCGACGAGGGCCACTGCGAGGCGCTGTGCTCGCGGCTCGGTGTGCCGCTGGAGGTGCGCCGCCCCCCGGCGCCGCCGGGCGGCAACTTCCAGGCGTAGGCACGCGCCGAGCGCTACCGGGCCGCCGAGGAGCTGGCCTGCGCGCGGGGGGCGGATCTCGCCGCCGGTCACACCGCCACCGACCAGGTGGAGACGATCCTCCTCCGGCTCGCCTCCTCGCCCAGCCGCCGCGCGCTCCTGGGCATGCGCGCCCGTGACGGCCGGCTGATCCGGCCGCTGCTGCGCTTCACGCGCGAGCAGACCGGGGCCTACTGCACGGAGCGAGGCCTGGCCTGGCGCGATGACGAGAGCAACGCCTCCGCCGCATATGCCCGCGGGCGGGCCCGCGC
>JALYYW010000035.1 GCA_030946085.1 Actinomycetota bacterium | reverse complement strand
ACCCCAGCAGCGCCACCAGCCCGCCCACCAGGGCAAAGCCGGCCGCGACCAGGAAGGCCAGGTGGAACCCGTCGGTGAGGGCGGCGTGCAGCGCCAGCTTCCCGCCGGTGGCGTGATGCAGGTCGTGATCGGTGCGGGCGGTGGCCAGGGCGGCCAGGATCGCCAGGCCCAGGGCACCGCCCACGAGCCGTGAGGTGTTGACGAGGCCCGAGGCCAGACCCGCCTCTGCCGGTGCGACTCCGGCCACCGCGCAGATCGTCGCTGGCACGAATGACAGCCCGATCCCGATCGCCACCAGCAGCGAGGGCAGGATCATGTCGCCCAGGTAGTGGCCGTGGACCGAGACGCCGGTGAAGAGCAGCAGCCCGACGGTCTGGGCCGCCATGCCGGTCACCAGCAGCGGCTTGGCGCCGACGCGGGCCACCGCGCGGGAGGCGAGCGTCGATCCCGCCACGATGCACAGCGTCATCGGCAAGAAGGCCAGGCCTGCCTTGATCGGCGAGTACCCGAGTACCTGCTGCAGGTACAGCGAGACGAAGAACCACATGCCGAAGGTGGCGCCTCCGACCAGCAGCACGACCAGGTTGGCGGCGCTCAAGGTGCGGCTGGCGTAGATCCGCAGCGGCATCAGCGGTGCGGTGGCCAACCGACCCTCGACGGCCAGAAACGTCAGCAGCAGCACCACCCCCGCACCGATCAGGGCCAGCGTCGCCGGCGCGCCCCAGCCGGTGGCATCGGTGCGCACGATCCCCAGCACCAGCAGGGAGAGGCCGACCGTGGCGCTCAGGGCCCCGGCGAGGTCGAAGTTGCGGGCGCGCTCGGGGGCGCGGCCCTCGGCCAGCAGCCGCTGGGCGGCGAGCGCCGCCAGCAGGCCGATGGGAACGTTGATGAAGAGGATCCACCGCCAGCCGAGCAGGTCGGTGAGGACCCCGCCCAGCAGCACACCGGCGGCGCCACCGGCGCCACCCATCGCTCCCCAGACGCCGACCGCGCGGTTGCGCGCGGGCCCGTCGGTGAAGGTCGTGGTCAGGATCGAGAGCGAAGCCGGCGCGATCACCGCGCCGCCGAGGCCCTGGACCGCGCGAGCCCCGATCAGGACTCCCTGGCTGTCGGCGAGCCCGCCGGCCACCGAGGCCAGCGCGAACAGCGCCAGCCCGCTGACGAACACGCGGCGGCGACCGAGCAGGTCAGCGGCGCGTCCGCCCAGGAGCAGGAACCCGGCGAAGGTCACGGTGTAGGCGTTGACCACCCACTGCAGGTTCTGCTCTGAGAAGTGCAGCCCGCCGCGGATCGCGGGCAGCGCGACGTTGACCACCGACACGTCGAGGATCACCATGAACTGCGCCAGGCAGCACAGCAGCAGCGTGGCGCGCAGGCGCGGGCCCGCTCCGGCTGGGCTGCCGGCGGCGATGGCACTCCTCGGGGGGGTCGGTGGCGGTACGATGATGATCGAACACCGTAGCAACAAGTTCGATGAACCTCGTACAATGAGCCAATGGGCACGCTAGGCGCTGAGGTGGAGGTTCCGGCCGCCGAGCCGGACATGGGCGCAGCCGCCGGCTGCGTGGAGCCTCCGCGGCATCCCGCTCGGGAGGAGATCGAGTTGGCCGCCGTGCTGCACGCCCTCAGCGACCCGGTGCGGCTGCGGATCGTCGTGGCGCTGGCCACCGGAGGGGAGCGCTCGTGCAAGAGCTTCGACCTGCCGGTGGTGAAGTCGACCTGCACCCACCACTTCCGGGTGCTGCGGGAGGCCGGGGTGGTCCGCCAGCGCCTGGCCAGCACGACGAAGCTCAACTCACTTCGTCGCCAGGATCTCGACGCCCGCTTTCCGGGGCTCGTCGATGCGGTGCTGGGAGGGACCAGTGCCGGCCCTCAGCGAGTGAGGACCGCGGCGCTTCCGGGCGGCATGCCCAGCAGGTAGACCCCGGGTTCCACCTGCTGCGGGGTGGAGACGACGCGCGGGCCGGTGAGCTGGCCGGTGGTGGTGGGCCGCGTGAACCGCTGCCCACCGAGGGTGACGCCCTCCGCGGAGCCCAGCCCGGGGGCGCGCAGCCGCTGCAGCGTCGCCGTGTGCGCAGAGGTGGGTAGCTTGATCGCGATCGTGCGTGCGTGGCTCGGGGAGGTGTTGATCAGCATCACCCGCACGTGCCCGTCGCGTCCCCGCGTGGCCCACACGCGCAGGGTGCTGCTGGCCGGCACGCTGGTCTGCAGCAGCTTCGACCCCGCGGGCGCGGCCAGGTTGAAGGCCAGCAGGCCGTAGTACATCGGCGCGATGGTCGCGCTCCAGCGACCGGCTGTGTGGTGGAAGAAAAAGGGCCGGTAGTAGGCGCGAGTGAAGGTGTGGAAGTTCACGCCGTCGACCCCTTCCCGGGCCAGCGCGAACAACGTGTCGATCGCCCACAGAGCCGAGGCGAAGCGATCGCTGACCCCCGGCCCGCCTCCGCAGGAGACGCTGTTGAGCTCGTCGATGCGCACCACGGCGCCGTGGGCGTGGGCCACCGGCACGTAGGGGGCGATCAGCGCCGCCAGGCCAGTGGAGGCTGACGGTCCGAGCAGATGCGGGACCGTCGAGGCGGCCGGCCCCTTCGGGTCGACCAGGCACTCGTGCAGGGGATAGAGATGGTAGGTGACCACGCGTACCCGCGGATGCTCTCTGAGGTAGTTGCCGGTCTGGGCCCAGAACCGCATCCCCCCGGTGGAGGGCCCCGCCAGCGGGATGCTCGCCGGCACCAACCCTGTGTAGCGAGCGAGCTCGCGCGTGTAGTCGTGGTAGTCGTAGCCCCGCCGGCGGGCGTAGACGGGGTGATGATGGCTCCGGTACCAGCCCAGGGCGCCGAAGACCTCGGGCTCGTTGCCGATCTCAAAGGCCTGTAGCGCCGACCCGACACCGCTGAACCGGTGGACCTGTTCCGCCATCAGGCGATGGCTCCCGGCCTCCAGGTTCAGTCCCAGGATCAGCTTGGCCCCGGTCCGCTCGGCCAGCGCACGGGTCACGCTCACCCAGCGCCGGTGCAGCGTGTATTGGATCCCTGGCGGCTTGCGCATCCCCGGCACCGCGAACCAGCCCCAGTCGCTGGTGTCACCGCCGATGCGCAGCACCGGATGTCCGCCCGGGGTCAGCTCGTCCAGCAGCGTGGCGAACACGGGGTTGATGGCGCTGGGGTCGCCGCCGGCGTAGTGCTCGACGGCGGTGTACTCCAGCGAGAGCCCGATGTATCCCGGTGGCACCGGCCGGCTGACCGGCGTGCCGGTGACGGTGAGCAGATCGGCGCCTCGGGGGACCCCGATCGGAACCGACGTCGTGGTCGTCGTGTCGAAGCCGAGCGCCAGCACGACCGCGGCGGCTACGGCGGCCACCACGGCTACGAGCACGGCGGCGCGAGGGCCTCTTCTGGAGGTGGGCGATGGCATGGCGGGGCGCGGCGGACCCCGGACCCGGCCCACACGCCCCCGATCGTAGACGTTCCGTAATGTGGCCCTCGTGGAGCCCACTCAGCACGCGGATCTTCCCATCGGTCCTCACACCGGCGGTGAGGCTGCCGGTGAGGCCGCGATCAGCGTCAGCGACCTGTACAAGTCCTTTGGCGACGTGCGGGCGCTGGCGGGTGTCTCCCTCCAGGTGCGGCGCGGAACCGTGCTGGGACTGCTCGGCCCCAACGGGGCCGGCAAGACGACGTTCGTGCGCGTGCTGACCACGTTGCTGAAGCCCGACTCAGGTACCGCGCGGGTGGCGGGGCTGGATGTCGTTCGCGACGAGGCCGAGCTGCGCTCCCAGATCGGGCTGGCTGGTCAGTACGCGGCGGTGGACGAGAACCTCACCGGGCTGGAGAACCTGACCATGGTCGGCCGGCTCTACCGGATGAATCGCGCCACGGCGCGGGGGCGGGGACGGGAGCTGCTGGAGCGCTTTGAGCTTACCGAGGCCTCCGGGCGTCCGACGAAGACCTACTCCGGGGGGATGCGCCGCCGGCTTGACCTAGCCGCGGCGCTGGTGGCCAAGCCGCGGATCCTGTTCCTGGACGAGCCCACCACGGGTCTGGATCCCCGCAGCCGGCTGAGCCTGTGGGAGGTGATCGAGGACCTCGTTGGCGAGGGCACGACGGTGCTGCTGACCACCCAGTACCTGGAGGAGGCCGACCGCCTGGCGGACACGATCGCGGTCATCGACCGCGGCCAGCTGATCGCCGAGGGCACCTCGGACGAGCTCAAGGATCGCGTCGGCGGCGAGCGCCTGGAGGTGACGCTGGAAACCGAGGCCGATGTTCGGGCAGCTGTGCAGGCGCTGTCCTCGATGGCCGATGAGACGCCGGTGGCCGAGGGCGCGGTGGTGCGCCTGAGCGTGCGCGAGCGCCGCGGGTCGATCGTGGAAGCGGTGCGGCGGCTGAGCGAGGCCGGGGTCGGGGTCGATGATCTCGGCGTGCGCCGGCCCACGCTCGACGACGTGTTCCTGTCGCTGACCGGGCACGCCGCCGAGGCGCTGGAGGCGCACAATGGCGACGAAGACGGGGGAGAGCCCGCGTGAGACGTCTGGCCTCCGACACGTTGGTCATCGCCGAGCGCAACCTGGTGCGGCTGCCGCGCGCACCCGACC
>JALYYW010000034.1 GCA_030946085.1 Actinomycetota bacterium | reverse complement strand
CCCCCGTGCGTCACGGCCACCGCGGCGGCGATGGCCAGGCCGCGCCCCCGCGGTCCCCGGCCCCGGCGAGGTCCTCGGATCAGCGCCAGCACGGGCGCCGGCAGCCCCGGCCCGCCATCTGTGACCTCCACCCGCGCGGTCTCGTGCTCGCCTCGGCACGTGAGCGCAACCGACCCTCCCCCGTGCTCGATCGCGTTGGCGACCAGGTTCCCGACCGCCTGCGCCAGGCGGAGCCGGTCGCCCTCCACGTACACGGGCGCGGGAAGGCCGACCAGCCGCACTTTAGCGTCTCTGAGGGCGGCGTAAGCACTCCAGGCCTCCACCGAGTCGGCCAGCAGCTCGGCGAGGTCAAGTCGCTCGATGCAGGAAGGGCCGAGACTGAGCTGACGGGCGGCGGCGTGCCGGTGCTCGCCCACCGTGTCGAGATCGCCTAGGGCCAGCGTGGCCCGACCGAGCTCCAACTCCACCCCCCGCAGGCGTTCGCGGGACAAATCCCCGCCCCGCCGAGCCGCGTGCAGTCCTAGCCGGACCGCGGTGAGCGGACCGCGGAGCTCGTGCGAGGTGCGGGCGACGGCCTCCAGAAGCGCCGCGATGGTGCGCCAGTTGATCACGGCGACCGCGGCCGCGATGGCTGCCGCCAGCCATCCCCCAACGGCGAGCGCGGGCATCATCACGACATCCCGCCGTCCATCAGCCGGTAGCCGACCCCCCACACGTTGATCACGAAATCGGGGCCGTTCGCACGCAGCTTCCTGCGTAGCCGGGAGGCGTGGGAGTCAAGCGTTCGCGTCGCCCCCAGCGACTGGAACCCCCACACCCCGCGCAGCAGCTCCTCACGCGTGAATACGCGGGTCGGGTCGCTCGCCAGCGCCCGCAGCAGCGCGAACTCCTTCTTTGAGAGCTGCAGCGGCTGACCGTCGATCCATGCCTGGCGAGCGAGCGGGTCTATCTCCAACGGGCCGACACGGAGCCGACCGCTGCCCGGCCGCAGCTGCGTGCGCCGCAGCAGCGCGGCAATCCGGGCCTGAACCTCCGGATAGCTGAACGGCTTGACCACGTAGTCGTCGCACCCGCGCGTGAAGCCGCGCAGCCGGTGGAGCTCGCCGGCGCGGCCGGAGAGGATCAAGAGCGGCAGGTCGGGATCGATCCGCCCGGCCCGATCGGATTCACGTACCTCCCGCACCAGATCCAGCCCGTCGCGGTCGGGCAGTCCGAGATCGACCACCGCCAGGTCCGGGTACTGGCTGGCGATCAGGCGCTGGGCCTCGGCGGCGCAGCCGGCCTCCAGGATCTCGTACCCGTCCGCGGCCAGATTGTCGGCCAGGAAGGTGCGGGTGGGGCGGTGATCCTCCACCAGGAGAATCGTCGCGGGGGTGCCCTGCATCACCTACAGAGCCTCTCGGAGGTCGATCTTCTCCCCCCCTGTCCAGCGGGCAGCTGCAACATCGCATTCAGCCCCTGCGCCACGGCAGGAAACCCTCTTATGATCACGACGCCCTATGTACCGACGCGGGAACTACAGCTCCGGCGAAGACTTCGTGCTCGAATACGGCGAGCTGCGGTTCACGTTCAACGAACGGGACTTCCGCGAACGCTGCGAGCAGGCGGCTCGCAAACTCGGCTTCCTCGACGCCGCCGTCGAGGAGGACGAGGCCGAGGATTTGATCAACCTCGTCGTCAACGGTGAGGTCACTGACCCCGCCTCGGCACTCGGGGAGCACGTCAACGACTGCTGGCCGGAGCTCGTCGGGCCTTCGGACCGCTCGCTGGTGCACTGGCTGCGGCGGCTGATCTTCCGCAGCGCCTGGCTGGACCAGCGCGTCACGGAAGGCGAGCTCGACGTCGTCTTCGAGGAGGACAGCAGCGCGTTCGTCTACATCCAGCCCCACCGGGGCGGCGAACCGATCGAGCTGGCGCCAGAGCCGAGCTGGAACCGGGTGGCGTACTTTCGTCGCTAGCCGCAATACCGTAAACTTAACGTCCGGTGGGCCGGATATTGTGGTGGGGTGCCTCGGGCTGGTCAGCTCAAGCCGCCGTCTGATCGGCGGCTCTCGGATCACGTCTCGATCGGGGTTTTGACGCGGGTGTTCCCGCCGGAGCTGGTGGATGGGGTGGTGGCGGAGGCCGAGCGGACCGAGCGGCGTCATCGGCTGTTGCCGGCGCGGGTGGTCGTCTATTACGTGCTCGCGATGGCGCTGTTCGCGGACGCCTCTTATGAGGAGGTGATGCGCCAGCTGGTGGAGGGTCTGGCGTGGGAGTCGGGCTGGCAGCAGGTGTGGGAGGTGCCGAGCAAGGTGGCGATCTACAAGGCGCGCCGGCGGCTGGGTCAGGAGCCGCTCGAGCTTTTGTTCAGGGCGGTAGCTGTGCCGTTGGCGACCGAGTCCACGCGGGAGGCGTTCTACCGGGGGATGCGGCTGGTGAGCCTCGATGGCACGTGTCTGGATGTGGCCGACACCGAGCACAACACAGAGGTGTTCGGGCGGCCGGGCTCCTCGCGGCGCCAAGGCGGCGGAGCGTTCCCGCAGCTGCGCCTGGTGGCGTTGGCGGAGTCTGGCACGCACGCGATCTTCGACGCGGCGCTGGGCCCGTACACGAGCTCTGAGCAGGCGCTGGCCGACCGGCTGTGGGCCTCGCTTCAGAACGGGATGCTGTGCCTGGCGGACCGCAACTTCTACAGCTTCGAGCGCTTCCAAACAGCCCGCGCTACCGGGGCGCAGCTGCTCTGGCGCGTCAACTCCACCGTCGGGCTGCCACGCGAGCAGACACTGCCGGACGGCTCGTATCTGACAAGCATCTACGCACTCAAGAACCGCAAAGCCCGCCGCGACGGCGAACGCGCTCGCGTCGTCGAGTATCAGCTCGATGATCCCGCCCTGGCAGACGACGAGCAGCGCTATCGGCTGATCACCACGATCCTTGACCCCGACGCCGCGCCCGCGCAGGAGCTCGCCGCCCTCTACCCGCAGCGCTGGGAGATCGAGTCAGCGCTCGATGAGCTCAAAACCCACCAGCGCGGCCCACGCGTCGTGCTGCGCTCAAAGCACCCCGACGGCGTCTACCAGGAAGCCTACGGCCACCTCGCCACCCACTACGCGATCCGCCGCGTGATGCACGACGCCGCGCTCAAGGCCGATCTCGTCCCCCACCGCTTATCGTTCATCCGCAGCCTCCGCGCCGCCCGCCGCAGCACCCGCACCCAGCCGGGATTTTCCCCCCCACAGCATCGCCGCCGCGCACGATCAGGCGATCAGCGAGATCCTCGCTGAGCCGCTCCCCGAGCGCCGCCCGCGCCTCAACCGACGCAAACCAGTTCCGCGCCGCCCAGGGCGGGGTGGATGTGATCGCGTGGGTCTGCGACGCCGAAGGTCAGGATGCCCAGCGCCACCAGCGCGATGAGCACAGCGCCGCCGGCGCGACATCAGCGCTTGCTGTCGAAAGCGCGCACAGCGCTCAGGTCGTCCCGGCCCGGTATATGACCATCGGGGCTCTCTGATGCCGGCCGCGGCCGCTTCCACTTGTAACCTCGCGGATAATCTTGATCACTCTTCATGGGCCGAAAGCACAAGCGGCGAACGAACCGGGCTATGTAGGAGCGGAAGCGCCCGGTTGTCTACCGGTTTTGGATGCGTGCCTGTAGGCCGATCAGGCCATAGAAGCATCGCGTCGGAAGGTTGTCGACGGTCTGGGCGGTGGCGACGACCGCTTTCGCGAGTGCGATGTGACCGCGGGTGTCCGGTCGCGTGAACACGGCGTCATGGTCGTAGTCCGCTTGCTCGCGTTTGTCGTTGAGCTCCAAGAATCCGTCAGCAAGAAAGAACGTGATGAGATCGAGTAGCTGGCTACCGCCAGGGGCGAGCAGCTGCTGGATGTGTGGTGGCGGGCTGCCCGAGCTGGTGCCTTTCAGTTGACTCACCCATCGAGCGACGGTGCGGATGTCCCCGTGGCCAATCCAGCGTCGTATCCGCCTTTGAAACGCGTCGTCCGCCGATGGGAAGACGATCGCAGCTACCCGCTCCGTGATCGCGTGAAAGACGGCGTAGTAGGCCGTTGATACAGCCCGACGGTGCGCCGTGTACGGCGGACGTCCAGGCCCGGTGCGGACTGGCGCAAGACGGTCGGCCGCGTCGAGAAGCTTGTCGGGCTCGATCGGATAGCCAGCCATGGTTCCTATCGCGTGAACGCCTCGACCAGCTCCGCTTCGCTCTCGGGAACGAGCGTGAGACTCACCGGAGGAAGGCCGAGCTCGGTTGCCTTGCGCCCGAGCGCCTCCCGTAGCTCACGCACGCGTTGGACGTCCCAAGTCTCGCCTTCCGGGTCGCTCACGAGAAGAATCACGCGCGTGACTTCCTCTCCATCCTGGCGCTCGTCAATTGCGGCAGCGGCACGATGGACTGTGAGGTCTTCCGCGCTCAGCTGCGCGACATACCGTCCGAGATCAACAAGTGCGTCCTCGCGCTCCATCTTGAAGAGCATAGTTGCCGCGTGGGCCCCAAAGCGCAAGTGGGGCTTGAGCGCGAAAGGCTGTGTGAAGTTCGCCGACGACACCACAAGCGCCGCTAGCCGCCGCCCCCCGCGAGCATCCCGCCCTGCTGGTTGGGGGGCGGCGGGTTGTCAAGCAGCAGCCTGGGCACCGTTACGAGCTTGTAGCCCCGGGCGTGGAGGGCTCGGATGATCTTCGGCAGCGCCGCCGCGGTCTCGCTGCGGGTGCCACCGGCGTCGTGCAGCAGCACGATCGCCCCGGGGCGCACTCCCGCGAGGACCGAGTGGACGATCGCCTGGACGCCCGGCTGGCGGTAGTCCTCGGTGTCGATCGTCCACAGCACCATCAGCATCCGGTACTTGCGCAGCAGCGCGAGGGTGGTGTCGTTCCAGGAGCCGTACGGGGGCCGGAACAACCGCGGGGTGGGCGCGCCGTAGGCGCCGATGGCCGAGATCTGGCGCACGATCTGGGACTCCTGGTCGGAGGCGCTGAGCTTGCCCATGGGTGCATGGTTCTGGGTGTGGTCTCCGATCGGGAAGCCGTCGGCCACGATCCGGCTGGTGGACTGGTGGAAGTAATGCTCCAGGATTCCGACTTCGAAGAACGTCCCCGGGGTGCTCGTGCGCTCCAGGACCGAGAGCACCCGCGGCGTGTACGGGCCTGGCCCGTCGTCGAAGGTCAACGCCACCTCGCGGTGCTGTGAGCCGGCCACGCGAACGAGCGGAGTGACCGTCAGCGCCCGATCGATGGCCGCGTCCTGCGCCCTGTGCGCCGCCGCGGTGAACGAGCCCGGGCCGGACCCCGCCAGGGCTTGGATCCGGGTGAAGAACCCGCGCGCGGGAGCGGACGCGCGGTTGACCGCGCCTCCGCCGCCGCCACTACCACCAAACGCCAGCACGAGGATCATCACGAACGCAGCGGCCAGCGCCAGCAGCAGTATCAGCCGGCGGCGGCGGTGGTGGGGTTCCTGGCTGCGGTAGCGCCCTGGTCGCGCCGCGCCACCTGAGCCGGGGCCCGGTCGGGGTGCGGTGAATCCCTGGTCCATCTCGTTGCCCATTTCCTCGATGATGCCAAGTGCAGCGGCGTCCGGAGGGCCTGACCGGTTCACCGCCGGCGCCCGGTCGCCCTCTACCCTGCCACGCGATGACCGCGCGGATCTGGGTGGTGATGCCAACCTACAACGAGGCCGCCAACGTCGACGGGATCGTCCGCGCCACCGCCTCCGAGCTGCAGAGGCTAGCGCCTGAGGATTTCCGCATCCTCGTCGTCGACGACGGCTCGCCCGACGGCACCGGCGAGATCGCCGACGCCCTCGCCCGAAGCCTGCCGCAGGTGGAGGTGCTCCACCGCGAGGCCAAGCGAGGGCTTGGCCAGGCCTACCTGGCGGGCTTCGCCACGGCGCTGGCCGGCGGCGCCGAGCTCGTGTTGGAGATGGACGCCGACTTCTCGCACGACCCGCGTTACCTCGGAGCGCTGCTAGACGCCGCCCAGGATGCGGACGTGGTGCTCGGATCACGCTACGTGGCCGGCGGGGGCGTGCTCGACTGGGGCCTGGTGCGCCGACTCATCAGCCGTGGCGGCGGGCTCTACGCCCGCCTCGTCCTGCGCGTGGCGGTGCAGGACCTGACCGGGGGCTTCAAGTGCATCCGCCGGGACGTGCTGGAGGCGATCGACCTGCCCAGCGTCCGCGCCGAGGGCTACGTTTTCCAGATCGAGGTCACCTATCGTGCGGTGCTCGCCGGGTTCCGGGTTCGCGAAGTGCCTATCGTATTCGCTGATCGGACCGCCGGGACGAGCAAGATGTCTGCCCGGATCGCCGCCGAGGCGATGTGGCTGGTGCCGCGCCTGCGCCGGCGCGCGCGAGGACGCATCCAGCCGGCCCGCACCCGTACCTCCCTTTAACCAGATGCAAATGCCGACCCAACCGCAACCGACCGCGCGCGCGGCATCCTCGCCCTCATGAGCGCCCCGGGCCCGTTCGGGGCAACCTCGCCACCCGGCACCATCGAGCTCACCGCCCGGGCGCTGGATGCCCGGGCGACGGCATTGCGGGCGCCCCGGCTGCGGCCCGTCGGCGCCAGGTCCCGCGTCAACCCCGCCGCCCTGGCGCTCGGCGGCGTGCTGCTGTGCGCGCTGCTGATCTCGGTCGGCGCAGCCAACACCGATCTGCTGCTGCCGGAGTCGGTGCGGCCGGTGCCGAACTGGCTCGCGGGCCCGTTCGGCAGCACGGGCCTCGGGCTGGGGGTCCTGCCGCTGGTCGGGATCTTCACGCTGATGTTCGTCTGTTACGTGCTGGCGGTGCGCGGGGCCGATCGGCTCTCGCCGCGGCTCGTGCTGATGACGATCGCGGCGCTGCACGCCGTGATACTGCTGGCGCCGCCGATGCTCTCCACCGATGTGTTCAGCTACCAGGCCTACGCCAAGATCTGGGCGCTCTACGGAGCCAACCCCTACCTCCACGGCCCCCACGCGATTGCACTGGACCCCCTGTACCCCTTCATCGGGGCCAAGTGGGTCAACACGCCGAGCGCCTACGGACCCGCGTTCACCGCCCTCAGCTACCCCTTCGCCCATCTTTCCATCGCCGCGAGCGCGCTGGCCTACAAGGCGATTGCAGCGTTGGCCAGCCTGGTCACGGTGGCGCTGGTGTGGAACAGCGCGCGTCTGCGCGGCCTGAACCCCACCCGGGCGGCTGCGCTGGTGGCACTCAACCCGCTGGTCGTCGTGTACGGCGTCGGCGGCGGCCACAACGACCTGCTCATGCTGGCCCTGCTGATGGCCGGGGTCTACGCGCTGCTGGGACACAGCCACCGAGCCGCCGGGGCGTTCCCGGTTCTCGCCGCCGCGGTCAAGCTGACCGCGGGGGTGTTCCTGCCCTTCATGGTGGCCTCCGCCTCCGCCCCCGGCCTCGGCGCCCGGAGCCGGCGGCGCAGCATCCTGATCGGCGCCAGCGCCGCCGCGATCCCGATGGTCGTGCTCGGCTTTGCCGCCTTCGGCACCGGACAGCTCAACCTGCTTGCGACGCTCCAGAGGACTCAGGGCCAAGGTGACTGGCACAGCATCCCTGGGTTCATCTCCACGAGCCTGGGGCTGGGCACGGTGGGGCACATCGCGGGGGTCTGCCTGGCGGTGGTGTTCGTGTGCGTCTTCTTCTGGCTGGTGCGAAAGGTGGGGCGCGGCGAGATGGACTGGATCGACGGTGCCGGCTGGACGGCGGTGGCGCTGCTGATCACCGCGGGCTCGATGCTGCCGTGGTACGTGGCGTGGCTGATGCCCTTCGCGGCGCTGGGCACCGACCGGCGGTTGTGGCGAGCCTCGCTGATCGTGAGCGGCGTCGTGGGCGCGATCCAGCTCGTCGGCTACGTTCCTCATACGAACCCGTTGCTGTGGCTTTAGCCACAGTCGTACGATTGCGCACATGGCAGCGTCCACAGACCTCATGGACAGCGGGCCCCGGCATTTGCGGCTGCTGAGCGTCGTCGCGCCGGTCTACAACGAAGAGCTGCTGATCGACGAGTTCTACGCGCGGGTGTGCACCGCCCTGGAGGGGCTGGACTTCGAGCTCGTGCTCGTCGACGACGGCTCCGGGGACGGCACGGCGGTGGCACTGGACCGGCTGGCCGCCGCCGACCCGCGCGTGCACGTCGTCTACCTCTCCCGGAACTTCGGCCACCAGACCGCGCTCACGGCCGGCCTGGACCACGCTGTCGGAGAGGCGGTGGTGATGCTTGATGCCGACCTCCAGGATCCGCCGGAGCTGATCCCGAAGATGCTCGACCACTGGCAGACCGGCTGCGATGTGGTCTACGCGGTGCGCGAGCAGCGCGAAGGTGAGTCGGTCTTCAAGCTGGCCACGGCGCGGTGGTTCTACAGCCTGTTCGACAAGCTCGCGCAGGTCGAGCTCCAGCACAACTCGGGGGACTTTCGCCTGCTCGACCGCCGCGCGCTCGACGCGTTGCTGGCGATGCGCGAGCGCAACCGGTTCCTGCGCGGCATGACGGTGTGGGTCGGCTACCGGCAGGCCGCCGTCCCCTACAGCCGTGACTCGCGCTACGCCGGCGAGACGAAGTACACGCTGGGAAAGATGCTCCGCTTTTCGCTGGACGCCATCTCCTCGTTCTCACACCGCCCGCTGCAGCTCGCCTCGCTGCTCGGCTTCCTGATCTCGACGCTGGCGTTCGTGGCCATTCCGGTGGTCGTGATCCTGCGGGTGCTGGGGTCCTACCTGCCGGGCTTCGGCGCGCTGACGATCGCAGTGCTGCTGCTGGGAGGCATCCAGCTGATCGCGATCGGCATCATCGGCGAGTACGTGGGCCGGATCTACGACGAGGTCAAGGGTCGACCGCTGTACCTGGTCAAGGGCCGGCGCAACATGGCGGCGCCCGACGAGATGCCAGCGCCGCTGCCGGTGGCCTCCGAGCAGAGCCCGCACGCGGGCTGACGGGCCGGCTCACCCCCCCGTCGGGTTCGGCCCCACCGCGCGGCTAGGCGTGTACGCGGTGCCCCGCTGCTCACCGGCAGGACGCAGCGGCCTGACCTCAGCACCGCCGCCATCACGCGCCTGCTCCAGCCTGGCCTCCAGCTCGGAGATCCGGCTGGCCAGCCCCTTGATCGCGTCGGCGATCGGGTCGGGCAGGTGCACCCAGTCGGCATCGGGGCCCTCGGGACGCCGACCCTCCACCCGGACCGGGTGACCGGGGTTGCCGACGACGGTGGTGTTCGGGGGCACATCGTGGATGACCACGCTGCCGGCGCCGATCTTGGCGCCGTGACCGACGGTGATCGGACCCAGGAGGGCGGCGCCGGCGCCGATCGTGACGTTGTCCTGCACGGTCGGGTGACGCTTGCCGCGGGCAAAGCCGGTGCCACCCAGCGTGACGCCCTGGTAAAGGGTCACGTTGGCCCCGATCTCGGCCGTCTCACCGACCACCACCCCCATTCCGTGGTCGACGAAGAAGCCGTCGCCGACCCGCGCCGCCGGATGGATCTCGACGCCCGTCAGCGATCGCGAAGCCGCCGCGATGGCCCGCGGCAGCATCGGCACGCCGGCATCGTGGAGCGCGTGCGCGACTCGGTGGGACAGCAGCGCGTGCACACCCGGCCAGCTCAGCAGGATCTCGGCGGTCCCCACCCCACGCGCCGCGGGATCACGACTCTGAGCTGCTGAGACGTCACGCCGGATCTCGGCCAGCGTGCGGCCGATCAGGCCCAAGCCGAACATCGACAAAGCGTAGCTGGCCCTACGGGGCGAAGAACGGCGTCGAGACATACCGCTCGCCGCTGTCAGGCAGGACGGTGGCGATGCGCGCCCCGCGATACTCGGGTCGCCGCGCCAGCGCCAGGGCCGCCGCCACCGCGGCACCGCAGGAGATTCCGGCGAGCACCCCTTCGCGGCGGGCCAGGGCCCGGGCGGTCTCGAGCGCGTCCTCGTCGTCGATCGTGATGATCTCGTCGAGCAGCTCGCGCCGCAGCACGGCCGGCACGAACCCGGCTCCGATCCCCTGGATACGGTGCGGGCCCGGCCGCCCCCCGGAGAGGACGGGCGAGGAGCGCGGCTCCACCGCCACCAGGTGGCAGTCTGGGCAACGGGCCTTGATCGCCTCGCCGGCACCCGTGATGGTGCCCCCGGTGCCGACGCCGGCCACGAACACGTCGACCCGATCTTCCAGGGCCGCCAAGATCTCCGGCCCGGTGGTGAGCTGGTGGATCCGAGGGTTGGCGGGGTTGGAGAACTGATCGGGCAGGAACACGTCCTCCTCCCCGGCCAGCGCCTGCGCCGCGGCCACCGCCTCGTGCATCCCCCCGAGCGACTCCGTCACCTCCACCTGGGCCCCGTAGAGACGCAGCAGCCCCTCACGCTCCCGACTCATGCCCTGGGGCATCGTCAGGACCAGCCGGTAGCCCTTGGCGGCGCAGACGAAGGCCAGCGCGATGCCGGTGTTGCCGCTGGTGGCCTCCACGATCGTGGTGCGGCCGGGCTCGATCCGCCCCTCCCGCTCCGCCGCCTGGATCATCGCCACGCCGATCCGGTCCTTGACGCTCCCGCCCGGGTTCAGCGACTCCAGCTTGGCAAACAGCTCCACGTCGAGCTCGTCGACGATCCGCGTCAGCTGGATCATCGGCGTGCGTCCGACGTGGGCGGCGATGTTGGTCGGAACCCCGGCCACGCTCTTCAGATGTGGTGCGTCGGGACGACTCTCACTACCGAAGCCACCAGCACCGACAAGCAAGGTGCATCCCGATGCTTGGCCGGTGCGTCAACGCGATCACGTGACCGATGATGCCTGATCGTGCTCCGTGGTGATCCCGAGGTCCTTTGACGACTCGTAGCCGCCGGACCAATCACGCTCGGTCTAGGAGCCCTGCGACGGTGCGTGTTCCAGGCCGGAGAGGGCCCCGGTGGCTTGGGCGCGGATGATCGCATCGAGTTGGGCTCCGAACAGGAATGCGGTCGTGGAGACGTAGAGGTAGGCGATGACCACGATCACCGAGGCGAGGCTTCCGAACACCGACCCGTAGGAGGCCAGGACTGTCAGGTAGAAGTAGAAGCCCACCGAGACGATCACCCACCACACGATCACGATCGTCGTCCCGAGACTGAGCCAGGGCAACGACTGGGAGCTCGAGGGCGCGACGTGGACCAGGAGGCCGACCGCGAGTGACAGAAAGCCGATCGCCAGCGTCCATCTGACGAGGAACGCGAGCACTTCCCACGCCGCGCCTGGATGACGCACGGTGAAGAACGGAGCCAGCACCAGACAAAGCGTGGCGACGATGAAGCACCCTCCCGTGGCAATCGAAAGCGCCAACGAGATCAGGTAACGCCGGAGGAACGGTCGCTCGGAGCTCGCGCCGTAGATCCGGTCGAAGGCTCCCATCACCGCTCGAACGGCCCCGGACACCTGCCACGCGGCGAGAACGCCGCCCAGCGTCGCCCACAGCAGTTCCCTGCTGGAGAGGGCCTTCTCGACGGCGCTCGAGATCACGCTGAAGACGGCGGCCGAGACATGCGTGCGCAGCTCCGGAGCGACATGGTCTCGCCAGACGCCGTCCATGTGCAGCAGTCCCGCAAGCGCGAGCATGGACATGACGAATGGGACTACCGCGGTGATGATCTGAAACGAGATCGCGCTCGAGTACGTCAGCAGGTCGTGCTGCTTGAAGCCGTCGAGCAGCGCGCGGCGCAGCTCGTGCGCTCGCACCCAGACCTGCGGGCCGTGCCCGAACGAGCGCGCCGCCCCGCCGGGGGGCGGGCGCGCCGATGCGACCCTTCGTGAGCTCATCGTCGGTCTCAACCTTCCACAGCCAGCGTCCTCACCACCGCCTCTCGCGCCCATGTCCTCCCGCGAGTCTGCGGCGATCTGGTCATAGCTCGATCCATCCGCATCCGATGGTCTCAGCCCGCCGGTCAGCCACTCGAGCTCGTCGTCGATCACCAGCCCGCACTCGAGCTCGAAGTATAGGCGCCCGACCGAGCATCCGCGCGCTCAAACAAGGCCAGATCGCCTGTGTTTCGGAGCCGATCTCAGATGTGGTACATCGGCGCGCTGGCCGCGCGCGCCTGCGCTTCGGAGACGTCGACCACGGTGGACTGCGCCAGTACCCGGCGAGCGGCCTGCGCAGCCTCCGAGAAGATGCCGGTGGCTCCGTGACCGAGCGGGCCGTCGAGCAGCTCCACGACCTCCAGCACGGTGATCTCCTCAGCCGGACGCTCGAAGCCGTAGCCGCCCTTGACGCCGCGCTGGGAGCGGAGCACGCCCGCCCGGCGCAGGGTGGCGAACAGCTGCTCCAGGAACTGCACGGGAATCTCACCGCGGCGCGCCAGCTCGGCGATTGGCACCGGTCCGTTGCCGCCCCGGCGGTGGAGCTCCACCAGGGCGCGCACCGCGTAGGGAGATTTCGTGGTGATGGAGATCATCGCGGGGCCGGATCGTAACCGGATCGCACCGGCGGCCGGCGGCCTAACCGCCCCGTGGCCCGCCGGGGCTAAATCCAGCCGCGCTCGGTGGCGATCAGCACCGCCTGAGCTCGATCCATCGCGCCGAGCTTGCCGTAGACATTGTGCAGGTGCGTCCGCACGGTACTGGTGGAGAGGCCGAGCTCGGTGGCGATCTGCTTGTAGACCATGCCCCGGGCGAGCCGGCGCAGCACGTCGACCTCGCGGCCCGACATGGGGCACGGATCGACCTGACGGGGGCGGTCCCCGGCGGTCTGCAGCGGCAGGTCGTAGAGCACGGTACGCAGCTCGGAGGGACCGAGGCCGATGACCCGACCCATGCTCAGCAGGTCGGCCGAGGAGATCGAGGCGCCGAAGACGTAGTGGGCGAGCATGTCGGCGACCCGTACGATCGCCATCTCGCCTTTGGCGTCCTCGGCGTGGTGGCGCTCGATGATGGAGGCCAAGGAGGAAGGCAGCCCCCACCGACGTGCGAGCACGCCGCCCACGAGCGCGTGGTCGACGCCGAGCTCCCGCCGCTCGCGCTGCAGCCGCTCCTCCGGGGTGCGGGCGTCGCCGTGGATCTCCCGGGGATAGCCCTGATAGGCGTGGACGAGCACCAGCTTGCCGATGTCATGCAGCAGCGAGGCGACCATCAGGCGGTCACGCTGGTCGTGGCCGATCTCCCGCGCGATCCGGTCCGCCGCCCGCTGGGTGGCCACGGCGTGGAGCCGGAAGCGCTCGGGGATCCCCTGCCAGATGGTGGTGCGGTCGAAGAAGTCAAAAGTCCGCGCCCGGCTCGCGATCGCGTGGACGGCGCGAGGCGAGAGCACCTCGACGCCCTGGACGGCGCTGTCGACCTGGCCGTGACGACGGCCATCGACCTGGTTGGCCAGGCGCAGCACGGTGACCGCCAGCGCCACGTCGGACTCCACCGCGGCGACCACGTCGGCTGTGGCAGGGTCGCCGGCCTCGAACAGGCGCAGGACCCGGTTGCGCGACTCGACCAGCACCGGGAACGCCTCCAGGGCAGCGAAGGCGGCCGTCAACCGCCGTCCGTGACCCTCGTTCAGCCGACGATCACCGGAAGCGTGGGGATCTGTCGGCGCGGTGCTCACAGCAGCCACTGCGGCCACGATATTCGCTCATCCTTGTCTGGCGCCAGTCCCACGGGGCCGGCGCCCAAAGTTTTTCCGGGAGTCCGTGCCCGGCTTGGTGGGTCTATCGGCAGATTTCCGACCCGGATTGAGTGCCTGTCCCGCAATCCATCACACCGCCGGTGGGTGCTGGCCCAGCGTGCGCTCGATGCGCGCCAGCGACTCGTCCCGGCCCAGCAGCGCGAGGCTCTCGAAGATCCCCGGGGACACCGTGCTGCCGGCGATCGCCACGCGCACCGGCTGGAACACCTGGCCCGGCTTCACCCCGAGGCGCTTCACCACCTGGCGCAGCGCGAGCTCCAGCTGGGGCAGCTGGAAGGGATCCGCACGGGCCAGCGCGTCGTGCGCCTCCCGCAGGTTCTCCAAGGCCCCCTGGCGCCCCATCACCTTGGCCAGGGCGGCCGGATCATCGACCGGCCCGTCGAACAGGAACGAGACCAGCGGCCAGAACTCCGCCAGTGTCTGCATCTTCTCCGCGGCGATCTCCACCGCCCCCCGCAGCCCCTCCCGGCCCGTGTACTGCTCCAGGCGCGCGGTCAGCTCGTCCGGGCTCAGCTCCCGCAGCCAGCGGCCGTTGATGTGGCGCAGCTTGCGCTCGTCGAACACAGCCGGGTTCTTGGATACTCGCTCCAGACGGAAGCGCTCGGCCAGCTCTGCCACGGTGAAGTGCTCCTCGTCGGCGGCGAAGCCGGCACCGAGCAGCGCGATGTAGTTGACCACCGCCTCTGGCAGGTAGCCGGCCCGACGCAGCTCCTGCACGGAGGCGGCGCCGTGACGCTTTGAGAGCTTGCGGCCGTCGGGACCGAGGAGCAGCGGCAGGTGCGCGTACTGCGGTGCGCGGGCGCCCAGGGCCTTCAGCACCAGCAGCTGCTTGGGAGTGTTTGACAAGTGGTCCTCACCCCGGACCACGTGCGTGATGCCGGCGTCGAGGTCATCCACGGCGACAGCGAAGTTGTAGAGCACAGATCCGTCGGCACGGGCGATCACCGGGTCATCCATGCTGGGGTTGGGAAAGTGAGCCTCGCCGCGGATCACGTCCGTGACGATCGTCTCGCCCTCGTCGGGGACCCGCAGGCGCACCGCGCCTGAGGGCTCGGGCCCACCGCGGAAACCAACCCCGGCCCCCAGGCGCTCCTTCTGGGAGCGGACGTCCTGCGCGGTGGCGGTGCTGTGGTAGGCGTGTCCGCTCTCCAGCAGCTCCTGGAGAACCGTCTCGTGGCGAGTAGCCCGTTCGCTCTGGAAGATGGGACCCTCGTCCCAGTCGAGGCCCAGCCACCGCAGCGCATCGAGGATCTGCTCCACGTTCTCCGGGGTGGAGCGCTCCCTGTCGGTATCTTCGATTCGCAGCACGAGCTCCCCCTGGCGTCCGCTGCCGTCCTCCCCCTGGTGGTGGGCGAGCAGCCAGTTGTAGAGGGCCGTCCGGGCTCCCCCGATGTGAAGGGCGCCGGTCGGCGAAGGAGCGAAGCGAACGCGCATGGCAGATCGATCCTCATGCTAATCGGCGCCCACGTCTCGCCGGCGGGCGGCCTGGCCCGGGCCGTGGCCCGCGGCGTGGAGCGCGGCTGCGCCACGATCCAGATCTTCAACCAGTCGCCGCGGACGTGGCGCCCCACCGCCTACGGCCCGGAGGACTTCGCCGCTTTTCGCCAGGCGCGGGCTGAGACCGAGGTGCAGGCGGTGCTGATCCACGCCGTCTACCTGCTCAACTGCGCCTCCCAGGAGGAGGAGATCCGTCGCAAGTCACTGGCTTCGCTGATCCACTCGCTGCGAGTCGGCGATGGGATCGGGGCCGCCGGCGTCGTGCTGCACCCCGGATCGGCCAAGGGCGGCGACGTGGACCAGGCGATTGCCCGGGCCGGGGAGGTGATCACCGAGGCGCTGGCGGAATCGGAGCGCTGCGAGCTCCATCTGGAGGACACCGCCGGTGCCGGCGGCACGCTGGGACGCTCCTTTGAGGAGCTGGCAGCGCTGGTGGAGGCCGCCGGCGACCATGAGCGCCTCGGCCTGTGCCTCGACTCATGCCACCTCCTGGCCTCGGGCTACGACATCCGCACCCAAGAGGGGCTGAGCGGGACGCTGGCGGCGTGCGACCGGATCCTCGGCCCAGAACGGCTGCGTTGCCTGCACGTCAACGATTCGCTGACCCCGCTTGGATCCAACCGTGACCGCCACGCTGTGCTCGGCGAAGGCGAGCTCGGAGAGCAGAGCTGCGCGATCTTCCTCTCCGAGCCCAGATTCGAGGGGCTGCCGTGCGTGCTGGAGACCGGGCGCGAGAAGGGCGGTGCCGGCGCGCAGGACGTGGCGCTGGCGTTCAGGCTTCGCGAGCAGGGACTCGCAGCTCGCCGGCGCCTGCGCGCCGGCCGACCCGCGCTGTGAGCTTCTACAGCGCCGCGCCGACCGCGGCCGCGATCGGTGGCGCCGGCTCACGGGGGGCGGACGCCGGCTCTGCGCTGCCCAGGAACGCCTGCCCGAGCAGCGAATCGAGCTCGGCGTGGAGGCTGGCGCTGCGCGTGACCCGGAAGCCCGATCCGAGCCGCAACCGGCGGGGACCGGCGGCGGTCCGCAGCTCGATGACGACGTCGCACTCCCCCGGAAAGCTCCCCAGCAGCTCCTTGAGCTCGGCGAGGATCGAGGCCGGCAGCCCGCTCGGGTCCAGGCGCAGGCGCAGCGCGCTGGGGGCCAGCGAGGCCTTGGCCGCCTGAAGCTCGGCCCGTTGCACTTCCTGGGGGGTGGGATCGAAGCGCTCCACCTGCTGGGCGATGACGCAGGTCTTGTCACGGTCCTTGTGGTCCACGCGCCCGCGCACGAGCACGATCGAGTCCGTCTCCAGGGCCTCCTCGTTGGCGGCCATCGCCTTGCCGAAGACGACGATCTCCACCGCCGCGCCGAGGTCGTCGAGGGTGGCGAACATCATCGGGTCGCCCTTCTTGGTCCGGATCCGCTTGGGCTGGGCGATCATCCCCCCCACCGTCACCCAATCGCCGTCACGGCGCGCGGCGACCTCGCTCAGCGGACAGTCGACCTTGGCCCGCAGCGCCGCTCCCACGTCCTTGAGCGGGTGCGCGGAGATGAACAGGCCGATGGCCTCCTTCTCGGCCGCCAGCAGCTCGCCGCGCTCGAACTCCCCGGGCGGGACCGGCGCGTGGCTGGGGGTGGCGAACGCGGCGACCGCCGAGCCGGCGCCATCCGTCGCCGGCCCCAGGTCGAAGATCGAGCTCTGGCCGATGAGGGCGTCCTGCTGGGCCTTCTGGCCGGCGCCCTGCGCCTGCTCCAGCACCGCGAGCATCCCCTTGCGCGAGGCGCCGGTGGAGCCGAACGCCCCGCACTTGATCAGCGCCTCGATCGCCTTCTTGTTGACGCAGCGTCCGTCGACGCGGGCGCAGAAGTCGTAGAGGCTGGTGAACGGACCGCCGCCGCTCCGCGCCTGCTTGATCGCCTCCACCGCCTGGTAGCCGACGCCCTTGACCGCGTCCAGTCCGAAGCGGATGTTGCCGTCCACGACGACGAACTCGTGGTCTGAGAGGTTGACGTCCGGAGGCAGGATCGCGATCCGCATCTGCTCGGCCTGGGCGACGAAGAACGGGACCTTGTCCTTGGTGTCCATCACCGAGGAGATCAGCGCCGCCATGTACTCGGCGGGGTAGTTGGCCTTCAGCCAGGCGGTGCGGTAGGCGATGAGGGCGTAGCAGGCGGAGTGGGACTTGTTGAACGAGTAGTCCGCCGAGCGCTCGTTGGTCGTCCAGAGCTGCTCGGTCACGGCTTCACTGGTTCCCGATGCCCGGCAGCCGGCGAAGAACTCGGGCTTGAGCTTGGCCATCGCCTCACGGTTCTTCTTGCCGATCGCCTTGCGCAGGTCGTCGGCCTTGGCGCCGCTGAAGCCGGCGATCTCCTTGGCGATCTGCATCGCCTGCTCCTGGTAGACGCACACGCCGTTGGTCGGCTGAAGGATCGGACGCAGCCGCTCATCCGGGTAGGAGACCGTGTCCGGGTTGTGCTTTCCCCGCGTGTAGGTCGGGATCTGCTCCATCGGGCCGGGTCGATACAGGGCGTTGAGCGCGATCAGGTGCTCCAGCTCGCTCGGTCTGACCTTCTTCAGCGTCTCCCGCATGCCCTCGGACTCGAACTGGAAGACCCCGACGGAATCCCCGCGCGCCATCATCTCGTAGGTCTTGGCGTCGTCGAGCGGCAAGTTGGCCATGTCGGGACGCTCGCCTGTGGAGCGCTCGATGATGTCCAGAGCGTCCTCGATCACGTCGAGGTTGCGTAGCCCCAGGAAGTCCATCTTCAGCAGGCCGAGCTGCTCGACCGGCTTCATCGAGAACTGGGTGACGGTGCGGAACACGCGATCGCCGTTCTCGTCGCTCCCGGCCTCGGCGATCTGCAGCGGCACGATGTCGGTCAGCGGCCGGTCGGCGATGACCACGGCGGCGGCATGGATAGAGGAGTTGCGCACGATCCCCTCAAGGCCCTGGGCGACCTCGACGATCTGCCTAGCGGTGGGGTCGCGGTCGACCTCCGCTCGCAGCGGCTCCCCGCCGCGCAGGCATTCCTCGAAGCTGGGCGGCCGACCCATGATGGGGTCCGGGATCAGCTTCGCCAGCCGATCGCCGGCGCCATAGTCGTGGCCGAGCACGCGGGCGGCGTCGCGGGTGGCGGCGCGCGGGAACATCTTGCCGAAGGTGACGATCTGCGCCACCGACTCCTTGCCGTACTTCTCGGTCACGTAGCGGTAGACGCGATCGCGCCCGCGCACGGAGAAGTCGATGTCGATGTCCGGCATCGACACCCGCTCGGGATTGAGGAACCGCTCGAACAGCAGATCGTAACGCAGCGGGTCCAGGTCGGTGATCTGCAGGCAGTAGGCGACGATCGAGCCGGCGGCTGAGCCGCGCCCAGGTCCCACCGCTATCCCCGAGTCCTTGGCGTGCTTGACGAAGTCCCAGACGATCAGGAAGTAACCGCAGAAGCCCATCCGCTCGATCACGCCGAGCTCGTACTCGGCCCGCGCCACCGCCTCGGCCGGCGGCGGATCGCCGTAGCGGTGGCGCAGCCCCTCCATCACCAGCGTGCGGACATACGCCTCCTCGGTTTCGCCGCCTGGCGTGGGGTACCGCGGGATCAGCTGCCGCCCCAGCTCCAGCTCCACGTCGCAGCGCTCAGCGATCTCCATCGTCGAGGCCAGCGCCTCCGGCCACTGCGCGAAGGCCTGAGCCATCTCCTCGCTGGAGCGCAGATAGAACTCGTTCGTGTCAAAGCTGATCTTCGGCTGGCTGAGGGTCGACTTCGTCTGCACGCACAGCAGCGCGGCGTGGTGGTGGTAGTCCTCGCGCCGCAGGTAGTGCACGTCGCCGGTTCCGACCAGGGGTCGACCGAGCTCACGGGCGATCCTGACCACGCCCTCGTTGACCTTGTCCTGGGCGGCGAGCCCGTTCTTCTGGACCTCGAAGTACACGTTGTCCTCGCCGAACACGTTCATCAGCTCCTGCGCGTGTCCCCGCGCGCGAGCCGGATCGTCAGCCAGCAGGTGTTGGCAGAAGCGCGACTGCAGGCAGCCCGTGAGCGCGATCACGCCCTCGGCATGGGCGGCCATCTGCGTCAGGTCGACCGACGGCTTGCCCCGCTGGAAGCCGTCCAGGAACCCGGCCGAGGAGAGCTTGACGAGGTTGCGGTACCCGGTCGGCGTAGCCGCGATCAGCGTCAGGTGAAAGCGCTCCAGCCGGCCCGGGCCCCGGCGGGCGTGATCCTCGACGACGTAGGCCTCACAGCCCAGGATCGGCTTGATCCCATGCTTGCGGGAAGCGGTGAAGAGCTCTACGGCGCCGTTCATCACCCCATGGTCGGTGAGCGCCAGCGCGGGCTGGTCGAACGAGGCGGCGCGGGCGGCGAGCTTGTCGATCTTGCAGGCGCCATCGAGCAGCGAGTACTCGGAATGGACGTGGAGATGGGCGCAGGCAGAGCTCATGCGAACGGTTTCCGAGCATAGGCGCCGGGGCGGACGCTTCAGCGTCCCGGGCGGCCCGCCCGCGCGGTTCAGCCGCTCTGTGCGCGCTCTATCCAGCTCTGCACGAGCACCAGTGGCCGGCCTTCCCCGCGCACCCCCTCTCGGGGAGCCGAGCGGCCGGCGAGCACCTCCCCCACCGCCGCCGCGGGGACCTGGACCTCGCATGCCCCCGCCGGGGGCCTGACCGCCTCCACCACGGCCACGGGGGCGCCCTCGCCCACGCGCAGGAGCAATGCGGACCCGGGCTCGCCCGGGGGGGTGAACGCCACCGTGAAGCTCTCGCCGCGTGTCCAGCCCGGATCGATCATGCTGGCCCCCAGGCTGAGCGCAAGCCATGGCGTCATGCGAGCACCAGCGTCCAGCAGCTCCCCCAGGCGCAGCGGGACGCGGATGAGCGCCGGCAATGCCTTCGCGGCACGGCGATCTCCACGAATCCCAGCACGAGCGCGTCCGAAGCGCCAACGGGTGGAGCCTCCCGCCAGCAGGCGCGCGAGGGCGGCGAGGTCCCCATGGACTGAGAAATGCACCTCCTCCGCCGCCCGGGGCCGGTCACGTAGCTCGGCCTGCACCGATTGGCCTCCCTCGGAGATGGTGACCTGGACGCAGCCGGTGCCGGCCAGGACGAGGTCGTAGCGCAGCGGACCGGGGTGCACCAGCCGCTGGACCGGCAGCAGAGCCAGGACCAGGCGGCCGGCGGTGGCTGGGTCGGCGGCCGTTAGCAACCGGAACGCGGGCTCCAGCCAGCGGCGGGGCGGGTCACTCCGTGCGGGGTGGGCAGCGGCGCTCGGCAGGTCTGCGCTGGGTTGGGCGGCAGCCTCGGCCTCCCGCAGCCGCGAGAGCGCGGCGTCCAGGCGCACAGGATCAAGCGGGGCAGGGCTCGGCGCTTTGGGTGGCAGCGAAGCGAGCCCGGGGGCCCG
>JALYYW010000029.1 GCA_030946085.1 Actinomycetota bacterium | reverse complement strand
GACCTGTCCGAGGACCGCGGACTCAGGCACACGGACGTCCTGGAAGGCGAGCAGCGCGGTGTCGGAGGCGTGCATTCCCAGCTTCTGCAGGCGCTTCTCACGAATGACCCCAGGCGCGTCCATCGGGACCAGGAACAGCGTGAAGCCCTCGTACGACGAGCGCTCGGCATCCGGCCTCGCCTGATCGCTCGCCGTACGAGTCATCCGGCGACCGGCGTCGGGATCGGTCTTGGTGACCAGCACGATCACGTGGGCTCGGTGGCCGTTGGTGATGTAGGTCTTGGAGCCGTTGATCACGTAGTCGCCGGTGTCAGGATCGCGCACCGCGCGCGTCTTGATCCCGGCCACGTCCGAGCCGGCGTCGGGCTCGGTGATCCCCAGGCACAGGATCTTCTCGCCCCGGATCGCGGGTGCGGCCCAGGCCTGCTTCTGCTCCTCGGTGCCGAAGGCCAGGATCGGGGGCATCGCCATGTCGGTCTGCACCGCCAGGCCCATGGCCAGGCCGCCGCAGTGGGCGTGGACGATCTCCTCAGCCAGCACCAGGCTGGAGAAGTAGTCACCGCCCTGGCCGCTGTACTCGGTCGGCTTGTCCAGTCCCAGGAAGCCGAGCTCGCCCATCCGCGTGAACACCCAGTCCGGGAAGGTCTCCTCCTCCCACTGCTCGGCGTGGGGCTGGAGCTCCTTGATCACGAAGCGGCGGATCGAGTCCCGCAGCTGCTCGTGCTCGTCGGTGAAGAAGAAGTGCTTGCGCT
The DNA here is from genome assembly GCA_030946085.1 of Actinomycetota bacterium. Taxonomy (GTDB): domain Bacteria; phylum Actinomycetota; class Thermoleophilia; order Solirubrobacterales; family Solirubrobacteraceae; genus Palsa-465. The sequence continues at coordinate 9,157 of JALYYW010000029.1, read as the reverse complement.
GGGTGGCGAAGTCGGGCTTGGTGACATCGGCGGCGGTGGTCATGGGCGGGACCGTACCGACCGCGGCGACAGAAGTAAACAGTAGAACTTCCTACTTTTCACTCGGGGTCAGGTGCGGTAGCGTGCTGCGAGCATGGCCTATACGACGCTCCGCTACGAGGTCTCGCGAGCCGGGGTCGCCACGATCGCCCTCGACCAGCCCGAGACCCGCAACGCGCTCTCCGACGAGCTCCTCGGCGAGCTGATAACGGCCCTGGAGTCAGCGCGCACAGACGAGGCGGTGCGCTGCGTCGTGCTCACCTCCACCCACGAGAAGGTGTTCTCCAGCGGCGGCAACCTCGGCGGGTTCGCGGCTGAGGTGCCGCTCGTGCACAAGCACTTCGCCACCGAGCGCTTTCCGCGCCTGTTCCGGCTGCTCGGCGAGCTCGGCAAGCCCTCTGTCTGCGCCGCCAACGGACACGTGCTCGCGGGAGCACTCGGTCTGGCCCTGGCCTGCGACCTGGTCATCGCCCGTGACGGAGTCCGCTTCGGCACGCCCGAGATCAACGTCGGCCTCTTCCCGTTCATGATCATGGCGCTGATCTACCGCAACGTCCCGCGCAAGCGGGTCAACGAGATGCTGCTGCTGGGCGAGCAGATCTCCGCCCAGGAGGCCGAGCGGATCGGGATCGTCAACCGGGTCCTCCCGGCGGAGGAGTTCGACGGAGCCGTGCGGGACTGGGCGGAGAAGCTGGCGGCGAAGTCCCCGGTCGTGATGAAGCTCGGCAAGGACGCCATGTTCGGCCAGCAGGACATGGCCTTCGCCGACGCGCTGGACTTCCTGCGCTCGCAGCTGACCATCGCCTTCTCCAGCGAGGACGCCGTCGAGGGGGTCTCGGCCTTCTTCGAGAAGCGGACGCCAGAGTGGAAGGGGCGGTGAGACCACAGCCCCGGGGGTCGTGGAGATTTGGGGCCATATACGCACACTTCTTCCCAGGCCACTTGCGTCCGCCCTCCAAGTCGTGGCAGAGTAGAGAGTAGGACGTCCTACTTTCCGTGTCCACCAACTCCCCTCCCACCAGCCTGCTGCGCCCGCTCGCCGACGATCTCGCCGCGCGCCGCGAACGGATCAAGCTCGGGGGCGGTCAGGAGAAGATCGACGCCCAGCACGCCCGCGAGAAGCTCACCGCCCGCGAGCGCCTGGACCTGCTCATCGACCCTGGCACCTGGACCGAGCTCGGGATCCACGGCCGTCCCCACTTCTCCCAGCGTGCCCTCGAGGGCAAGGATGCCCCCGCGGACGGGGTCATCACCGGCTATGGGAAGGTCGGCGGGCGTCTCACCGCGGTGGCGGCCTACGACTTCACGGTGATGGCCGGCTCGATGGGGATGACCGGCGAGCTCAAGGTCACCCGCCTGCGGGAGCTGGCACTGACCAAGCGGATCCCGATGGTGTGGCTGCTGGACTCCGCGGGCGCCCGCATCCAGGAGGCCGTCGGCTCGTTGTTCGCCGGCAGCGGCCACCTCTTCCGCGAGGAGGTGGTGATGAGCGGGGTGATACCGCAGGTGGCGGCGCTGATGGGCCCCTGCGCCGCGGGGACCGCCTACATCCCGGGGCTCGCCGACTTCGTGCCGATGGTGCGCGGGCGCGGCTCGATGGCGCTGGCCGGCCCCCACCTGGTCCGTGCCGCGGTGGGCGAGGACGTCACCCAGGAGGAGCTCGGCGGCTCGCGGGTGCACTGCCGCAAGTCCGGGGTCGGCGATCTGGAGGTGGCCGACGACGCCGAGTGCGTCGCCTCCATCAAGGAGTACCTGGGCTACTTCCCGCAGAACTGTGAGGAGCCGCCGCCGATCCTGCCGAGCGTCGACCCCGTCGATCGCGCCGACGAGGAGCTGCTCGACGTGCTGCCCGAGTCCAACCGCAAGCCCTACGACGTCTACGAGGTGATCCGAAGAATCGTCGACGACGGGCGCTTCTTCGACTTGAAGCCCCAGTGGGCCAAGACGATCGTCACCTGCCTGGCGCGCTTCGGGGGCCGCCCCGCCGGGATCGTCGCCAACCAGCCCAAGCAGCTCGGGGGCATCCTCGACAACGACTCCGCCGACAAGGCCGCCCGTTTCATCAACCTCTGCAACGCCTACAACATCCCGCTCGTGTACCTGATGGATGTGCCCGGCTTCATGGTCGGCACCAAGGTCGAGCAGGGCGGCATCATTCGCCACGGCGCCAAGATGCTCTATGCCACCGCCAACGCCACCGTGCCCAAGATCACGGTGGTGCTGCGCAAGGCCTACGGCGCCGGTTACTACGTCATGTGCGGTCGAGCCTACGAGCCCGACCTGATCGTCGCCTGGCCGAGCGCCGAGATCAGCGTGATGGGCGCCGAGGGGGCGGTGGAGATCGTCTTCCGCAAGCAGGTGGAGGCGGCCGAGGATCCCGCCGCCAAGCGTCGGGAGCTGATCGAGAGCTTCCGCAAGATCATCGACGTCTACGTCGCCGCCGGCAACGACATGATCGACGACGTGATCGACCCGCGGGAGACCCGGGTCACGATCTGCCGGGCGCTGGAGCTCTCGGCCGGCAAGCGGATGGAGCGGCCGTGGAAGCGGAGCGGGGTGGTGCCGGTATGAGGCGCGTTCGGGCAGCGGTCCTGCTGGCGCTCATCACGGCCGCCTCCATCTCGGGCTGTGGGGGCAGCGTCTCGGTCCACGCGTTCGCAAAGCACCCGTCCACGAGCAGCACACGCACGTCTTCGAGCAACACGATCACCGACGTCACCGTCCAGCCCTCGGCGCCGGTTGGGGGGATGAAGACCTTCAACGCTCCGGGTATCGACATCCACTTCAGCTATCCGGCCAACTTCCGCTCCCTGCCGCTGGCTCCGCCGGCTGGCCTGCCGGTTCCGAGAGCTGTCCGTGCCGGAGTCGGGCTCGCCGTCGACAACTTGATCATCGTGACAGCCGTGCCTGGGGCCTACAGCGCCACCCCTTCGAAGCTGGCGGCGGCGAAGTCGAAAATCGACCGGCGGATCCGCCGGGTCCTCGGCCCGACCGCGACCAGTCGGCTGACGACCGTCGGCGGTCTGCCGGCGCTGAGATACCGTCCGGCCTCGCCTCGGGGCGCGCCGGCCGGGTTGGTCGTCGCGTACACCAGCGTCTACACCCCCAATCGCCAGTACCAGCTCAGCTGCGAGTACACCCCGCAACACGCGCTGGCGATCGTCTCCGCCTGCCTCCAGATGCTGGCCACGTTCCACCGATGAGCCTCGATGATCCCGCGGTCATCACCTGCTCCATCTCCGGCGCGATCGCCGGTCGTGAGCAGTGCCCGGCGATTCCCTACACGCCGCAGGAGTACGCCGCCGAGGCCCGTCGCATCGTGGACGAGGGCGGCGTGCACATCCACATCCATGCCCGCCGGGCCGACGGAACGCCAAGCTACGAGGTGGAGGACTTCATGGCCATCAAGGAGGCGATCCGCGACAAGGTCGGCGACGCCGCCATCATCAACTTCTCCACCGGCACGGTGGGGGTGCCCGTGGCCAAGCGGGTCGCCTACCTGGAGGCCTGCCGGCCCGAGGTGGCGGCCCTCAACATGGGCTCGCTGAACTACGCCAAGTACTCCCGCAGCCGCCGGGACTTCGTGTTCAAGTTCGTGTTCGTCAACCCCTTCGAGGAGATCGTCGAGCTGCTCCAGGCAATGCGGCGGCTGGGCATCAAGCCCGAGCACGAGTGCTTCGACCTCGGCCACGTTGGTTCGCTGGAGCCGCTCGTGCACATGGGCCTGCTGGAGGCCCCGCTCCACGCCGACTTCGTGATGGGGGTGGTGGGCGGCGTGCCGGCGAGCGCGCGCAACCTGGCCGCGATGGCCGACAACATGCCCGGTGCCGGCGGAGTGCGCCACCACTGGGGAGTGATCGGGATCGGGCGCGACCAGTGGCGCATGGTGGCCGCCGCGCTCACCCTGGGCGGCTCGGTCCGCGTCGGCCTGGAGGACAACTTCTACCTCCCGAACGGCCGGATGGCGAGCACCAACGGGGAGCTGATCGCCAAGGCGCGGCAGATGACAGAGGACGCCGGCCGGCGCCCAGCGAGCGTGCAGGAGGCGCGGAAGATGCTCGGGATCCGCCCCCGCACGCCGGAGCACACACCCGCATGACCCTGCCGCTGGAGGGCCTGCGGGTGCTCGATCTCAGCCGCCTGCTTCCCGGCGGGTTCTGCACGCTGCTGTTGGCCGACTTCGGCGCAGAGGTGATCAAGGTCGAGGACACCGGCATGGGCGACTACGTGCGCTGGGCGCCGCCCTACTACGAGGGCGTCGAGGAGACCGCGCGGGGCGCTCTGTTCCTGGCCCTGAACCGGGGCAAGCGGTCTGTCCGCCTCGATCTGAAGTCCGCCGGCGGACGCGAGGTGCTGCTGCGTCTGGCGCGCGAGGTCGACGTGCTGCTGGAGTCCTTTCGTCCCGGCGTGCTGGATCGCCTCGGCGTCGGCTACGAGGCGCTGCGCCACGTCAATCCCGGCCTGGTCTACTGCGCCATCACCGGATACGGGCAGAACGGTCCGGCGCGCGACCGCTCCGGGCACGACATGAACTATCTGGCGCTGAACGGCCTGCTCGGGCTCACCGGCGCGCCCGACGGTCCACCGGTGCAGGCGGCCGGTCAGATCGCCGATCTCGGCGGAGGCGCGCTGATGGGGGCGATGGGGATCCTCGTGGCCCTGCGTGAGCGCGAGCGCTCCGGCGAGGGCCAGTTCGTCGACTGCTCGATGTTCGACGGGTCCCTGTCGTGGCTGGCCATGGTCGCCGCGCAGGCGCTGGCCGGCGGTCCCACGGCGCGGCGGGGTCACCTGCCCCTGGCCGGCTCGCTGACCTGCTACCGCCCCTACAGCTGCACCGACGGCTACGTCACCCTCGGGGCGCTGGAGCCGAAGTTCTGGGCGGCCTTTTGCCGCGGGGTGGAACGGGAGGATCTGCTGGGTCACGCCTTCGATCCGCCCGGCTCGGAGGCGCACCGGTCGGTGTGCGAGATCTTCGCCGCCCGCACGCGTGAGCAATGGCGCCAGTTCGCCTCCGAGAACGACTGCTGCCTGGAGCCGGTGCTGGAGCTCGACGAAGCGCTCTCCTCAGAGCTGGTGGCGGCACGAGAGATGGTCGTGGAGCTGGAGCAGCCCGGTGCCACAGCGCCGGTCAGGTTGCTCGGAGCCCCGATCAAGCTGAGCCGGACGCCCGCCGACGCGGCCCGCGGGCCGGGGCCGGGACTCGGGGAGCACACCGAGGAGGTGCTGGCCGCGGCGGGCTTCCAGGACGGGGAGATCGCCGACCTGTTGCGCTCCGGCGCGGTAGCGGGACCGAACACCACCGGCGCCACCCCCGGGTCGTTCCTGGGCTGATGAGCGCGCCCACCGTGGGCATGCTCAAGATGTCCGAGCTGGCCGAGCGCTCCGGGGTGAGCGCGGGCACGATCAAGCACTACCTGCGCGAGGGTCTGCTCGGCGCCGGCCAGGAGATCGTGCGCACCTCCCGCAACATGGCCTACTACCCGGCCGACTACGTCGAGCGGATCGGCCTGATCAAGCGCCTTCAGGAGGAGCGGTTCATGCCCCTGCGTGTGATCCGGGAGCTGATGGCCGACGATCCCGAGCGTGTGGCGCGGCTGGTGGAGCTGGAGGACCGCATCCTGGAACGGGCCGTCGAGGCCGGCGAGACCGGCCGCGTCTCCCGGGCCCGGGTGCGGGAGACCCTGGACGTGCCCGCCAACGTGCTGGGGCGGCTGGAGAAGATCGGCGTGCTGACGCCGAGCTTGCGCGGATACGACCGTGACGACGTGGCGATCATCGAGGCCATCTCCCGCTTCCGGGCCGGCGGCTACGAGGAGGCGATCGGCTTCACCGTGTACGACACGCTGCGCTACCGGGAGGCGCTCACACCGCTGGTGGAGGAGGAGGTCGGAGTGCTGCTGGAGCGCCTCGCGGGCCGGGTCGAGGTAGATCGCGCCGTGGAGATCATCGCCTCCGGTGCCGAGCCCCTGCGCGACCTGATCGGGGCGATGCACTCCAAGCTGTTGCTGGCGGCGCTGCGGCGCGCTCACCAGCGCACGTCGTGAGACCCCATCCCGCCGTACCCCGTAGAAGCTGCCGAAGCGCTGGCGATAGCGGCTGAGCACGAGCAGCAGGTGGGGGCAAGGCCAGGCCCGCCAGCCCGGCCGGGCGCGGAGCACCGAAGCGATCACGGTAGGGGAGTTCGTGCTGAAGTATGCTTGCAGTCTCGCGGTTCCTGACTGACTGGTCAATCAAGAGGGGGAGGCTTCCGGTGCGCGCCGCCGTCGTGCAGCTCAATTCGACCGAGGACCCCGACCGCAACCTGGCACGCGCCGATCGCCTGACCCGGGAGGCGGCGTCCGCGGGCGCGGATCTCGTGGTGCTGCCTGAGAAGTGGAGCGTGCTGGGCACCGCCGAGCAGATGGCGGCGGCCGCCGAGCCCCTTGACGGTCGCTGCATCGCCTGGGCGCGCGCGGCGGCGGCGGAGCTCGCCATCGATCTGGTGGCCGGCTCCATCCTGGAGCGGCGGGAGGAAAGCGCCAAGGCCTCCAACACCAGCGTCCACGTCTCCCCCGACGGCGAGCTGCGGGCCGTCTACCGCAAGATCCACATGTTCGACGTCGAGCTCGACGGGGTTCGCTACGCCGAGTCCGACGCCGAGGAGCCCGGGGGAGAGGTGGTCACCTCCGAGCTGCTGGGCGGGATCGGCCTGGGCATGTCGATCTGCTACGACGTGCGCTTTCCCGAGCTCTACGGCGAGCTCGCCGCCCGTGGCGCCGAGGTCGTGTGCGTTCCGAGCGCCTTCACGCTGGCCACCACCCGCGATCACTGGGAGGTGCTGCTCCGCGCCCGCGCGATCGAGAACAGCTGCTTCGTCCTGGCTGCCAACCAGATCGGCTCGCATCCACCGGGCCACCGCAGCGGCGGTCGCTCGATGATCGTCGATCCCTGGGGCGTGGTGCTGGCCTGCGCGCCGGACCGAGAGTCCGTGGCGCTCGCCGACCTCGACTTTGAGGTGCTGCGCGGGATCCGCCGCCGCCTTCCGTCGGTGGCGCACCGGCGGGACTTCGACTACGCGACGGTGCGGTGATGGCCACCGCCGCCATCGACAAGCGACGCGTGATTCTCGACGCCGCCGTGCGTGTGTTCGCGCGGCAGGGCTTTCACACCTGCCGCGTGTCGGACATCGCCGACGAGGCGCGCGTCGCCTACGGACTCGTCTACCACTATTTCTCCTCCAAGGAGGAGATCCTGGACACGCTGTTCCTGGAGCGCTGGGACGTGATGATCGAGGCCATCGCCGAGGCCGACGCCTCGCGGCGCTCGCCGCGCGAGAAGCTGCACTCGATCGCGTCCTTCATCGTGGAGTCCTACCGGCGGGATCCGGAGCTGATGAAGGTGATCATCGTCGAGGTCACGCGGGCCGCCAACACCTTCGGGCGCACCCATCTGGCCAAGATCCGCGACGCCTACGCCCAGATCGCCGCGATCGTGGAGCGGGCCCAGCGCGACGGCGCGTTTCGTGCCGAGATCACGCCCGAGTTCGCGGCGCTGGCGTTCTACGGCTCCATCGAGCAGGTGTTGACGGGCTGGATCTTCGACAGCGTGCCGGTCAGCGACGCAGAGCTTCAACAGGCCAAGACGCTGATCGTCGAGACGATCTGCCGGGGCCTTGAAAACTGACGGCGTTCGCCGAGTCTGCTTGAATCCCACCGATGACAGAGAGCCCCTTGGTCAAGCGCCTGATGTGGTCGGGCCTGCTCGCCGGAATCGGCGCGCTCGCAAGCGTTGCCACCACCCGCAGCGCCGCGCTGATCTGGAAGCGCGTGTTCGGGGAAGAGCCGCCCGAGTGACCGAGCAGTCCCACCCGCCCGAGGACGAGCAACAAGACCCACCCACCGCCTCCTTGCCACCGCCACCGCCACCGCCACCGCCGCCGGAGCCGGGGCCGGGCGGTGAGCCGGTGCCCGCACCGGAGCCCGACCTGGGAGCGCCTGCGCCGTCTCCGGAGCTGGGAGCCCCTGAAGCGCCCGCGCCGAGCCTCGGCGCCACCGCGATGCCCACGCCCGAGCCACCGCCGGCACTCGAGGCGGTGGTACCCGAGGAGGTGCTACCCGAGGCGGCGGTGCTGCCCGAAGCGATGGTGCTGCCCGAGGCGGTGGTGCTGCCCGAGGCGGCGGTGCTGCCCGAGGCCGTGGCACCCGAGGCCGTGGCGCCCCAAGCCGTGGCGCCCCAGCCCGAGCTCTCGCCGCCGCCCGTGCCGCCGTCCTACGCCGCCATGCCTCCTGCGCCTTCGTCCGCCGACGGTGCGTCCGGCACCGCCGATTCCCGTCCCGAGGTGGCGATCGGCGCCGCGTTCGCCGGCGGCCTCGTGCTGGCCCTGATCCTAAGCGCCTTGCCCGGTAGCGACAGTCAGTCCGAGAGCTTCGCCACCGCGGTGACCGAGGTCACCGAGCGGGTGAGCGTCCTCGTCCGTGAGGAGATCGAGCTGGCCAAGGCCGAGGTGACCGAGAAGGTCTCGAGCCTCGCCCGGGGGGCGGCCGCGGTCGCCGCCGGCGCCGTGTTCGGGATCTTCGCCGTCGTCTTCGGTCTGTTGACACTGGCCTGGGGGCTCAACGACCTGATCGGTCACCTCTGGCCGGGCTTCCTGATCGTGTTCGTGCTCCTGCTCGCCGGCGCCGCCGGCGCCTTCCTGTTCGCCTGGCGCAATCTGAAGGTCGGCGCGCCGGCCCCGACGATGGCGCTGGAAGAGGCCAAGAAGATCCGGGAGACGGTCACCGCCAAGCCGCCGGGGACGAGCTGATGCCGACCCGCACCCCGGAGGAGATCCGGGACTCGATCGAGCAGAACCGCCACGAGCTGGGGACCTCGTTGGAGAGGCTGCGCGGCGAGGTCGTGCGCATGACCGACTGGCGGGCGCAGCTGCGCCTTCACCAGCAGCAGCTGACGCTCGGTGCCGGTGTCGCCGGCTTCGTGGTGGGTGGAGGCGTGGCCGCCCTCGGCGGGCTCACGTTCGGGCGCCGCCGGCGTCGCCGCGACTGAGCCGAGGCTTAGTTACTTGCCGCGGGTGCGCCCAGAGTTGGAGGTCGATGTGTAGATCGTGATCCAACATAAGCTCGTCGTCGCCAGCGGGTGTGAG
>JALYYW010000026.1 GCA_030946085.1 Actinomycetota bacterium | reverse complement strand
CCCCGGAGAGGGCACCGACCGCCACCTGGGCAAAGGCCCGCTCCAGCCGCTGGGCATTGCGCGCGGCCTCAAGCGTGAAGCCGGCCAGCTTGATCCCGAACGTGGTCGGCTCGGCATGGATGCCGTGTGTGCGGCCCACGCACAGCGTGTGCACGTGCTCCCGCGCGCGAGTGGCCAGCACCTCCACCAGCCGGCGCGAGTCCGGCAGCACCACCTCCGCCACCCGCCGCAGCTGGAGTGCCAGTCCGGTGTCAAGCACGTCGCTGGAGGTCAGCCCGTGGTGGATCCAGCGCCCGGCCGGTCCGGCCCCGGCAGCCAGTACGTCCACGAACGCGGCCACGTCGTGGTCGGTGACGCGCTCGCGCGCGGCGATCTCCTCCACGGTGAAGCTCGCGGCCCGGATCGCGGCCAGATCCTCGGCGGAGGGGCCCTCCATCTCCTCGCAGGCGGCGACCTCCACCTGCCGCATCGCCTCCCAGCGGGCGCGGTCTGACCAGATCTCGGCCAGCTGCGGTCGTGTGTAGCGAGAGATCACCGGGCGATCTGGAGCGTCCTGATCGCCCTCGCCCTTCCCGAGGGGGTCAGGCGAGTGCTGACGCGGACCTTCACGTTCGTGCCACGACGCAGGATGCGGGTGACGTAGGGCGGCATCCGCCGGCGTACTAGATCGGTCCTGCCGGCCGGGATGGAGACAAAGGCGTACAGCACCCGCACCGGTCCGACAGGGCCGCCGGCCACGGGTTCCAGGCTGTCAACGGTGAGCACGAGCACCTGGCCTCTGCAGGTGGTGGATACGCTGGCGGGCACCACGCAGGTGATCGGCACCTCGGCCAAGCCGCCGCGGGTGATCCGCACGCTGGCGCCGATCACGGTTGGGGCAGGCACGACCCGGAAGGTGCTCCGGGCGGTGCCGGTGTGACCGGCGTCGTCGGCTTGGATCACCTGCAGGGTGTAGAGGCCGAGCTTCAGCTGCCGGGGCCACCGAGCCAACCAGGAGCCGCCGCTGCGCCGAGTTCGTTGCCGTCCCAGGATCCGCCCGCGGATGGAGTGGCCGGCGCGCAGGGTGAGCGTGAGCGTGGCCGAGTCGCCGATCACGTTGCCGGCTACGCCTGAGAGCAGCGGCAACGCCTCGCCCGTGTGGCTGCGGTTGGCCGGGCGGGTCACGGTCACCCGCGGCGCGTGCACCTTGATCCGGAAGGTCACCGGGTTGCTGAGGCCGAGAACGCCAGCCACGTTCTGGGCCGCGACGGCGGTGTACTGGCCGTCGCGCAGGGGCTTGGCCAGCTTGATCGAGAACGCTCCCCGGGCGTCGAGCTGACCCGTCTGGGAGACCGGCGCAGAGCGGTCGGTGCTCGGGCCCTGATAGACGAGGAGCGCCACCGCCCGCGGGTCGCCGCCCGCGGTCCCAGCCACCCCCTGCAGCGTGGGGGTCGAGGTGTGAAGCGGCGCGGAGCCCAGAGAGCGCAGCTTGATCGTCGGCGCTGCGTCGTGCACGACGAAGGTGGACGCGTTGCTGAGCCCGGCATCGGGCGGGCTGGCGGCGTCGTCCTGCTCGGCTTGGGCGGTGTAGGTGCCATCGCCCAGCGGCGAGCTCGGACTCACCGTGTAGCTGCCGTCGCCGGCGCGGGTGGTGGTGAGGGTCTGCACGGGGGCCCCGGCGGTGGAGTTGCCCGAGTAGACCCGCACGGCGACCGTGCTGGAAGTACCCGAGGCGGTGCTGGCGTGGCCGGAGAACGAGGGCTGCCCGCCGGTGATGATCCCACCGTTGGCTGGATCGTCGAGCGTCACGGCCGGACCGGCCGTCTCGGTGTCGGCGATGTGCAGCGCCACCAGGGCCGTGTCGCAGTCGGGGCTCAGCGCCAGGGCCGGTGGATGAACGGTCAGGTAGACGGTCCCCCCGGCCGGGACCGTCGCGGAGCGGGAGAAGGGGCCGTTGCCCAGCGCCACGGAAGGCTGACCGGCCTGATCGAGCGTCGCGGTGTAGGTGGACACGCACAGCCCGGCATCGGCCGCCGTGACGCTGCCGCTGAGGCTGACGGTGGCGGTGTGGGAGAGCGGGGAGGTCCAGGCGAGCGCGACCGCCCGCCCCGAGTCGGGCGTCATCACCAGGCGTCCCGGAGCGAACACGTCGGCCCCACTGGCGATCGGGGCCGAGCGGGGGTTGGTGCCCACGAGCGTCGCCGCCGCCGCGGGATCGCTCCAGCCGACGAGGCCGCCGCGGGTGGAGGTCGAGAACGTCGCCAGGGGTTGGAAGTTGGCGGGGTTCGCGGCGCTGGAGTTGGGAGCGTCGACGTAGCTCCACGGCGTGGCGCCGTAGCTGTCGTGGTCGGGGTTGGCTCCCTGCCCGGTGGTGGTTAAGTTGCTGGGCTGATCCCAGGAGAAGCTGCCGGCCAACGAGCTGGCGGGCTGCCACAGGACGGCGCCGAGCGCCGCCGCCAGGATCACCGCAAGTCGGATGCGTGCCACCCGGTGCAGGGTACCGGGACCCCAGGAGAGCCCTCAAAATGAAGTGAAGCGGACACCCACCTCCAGCGCCTGAGGGCGCCGCCCCACGAGCTCCGCCTCGTCAGAGGCGTTCAAGCATTTGCGACACCTTCAAGGGGCACAACGGTGCGGTGCCGGGGTGCGGCGAGGGCGATCGTGCACTTCTACTCCATAGGGGGGCAATTCCGCGCATCGATCGCCACGGGGGGCCGGTGTCGTACAGTTGTGCCCCTCCGTCGGCCCTCTCGGCCCTCTCGGCCCCACCCCCACGGGCACGCATGCCCGCCTCGCCATCCCGCCTCCAGGAGCGTCCGCGAAGGGCCTCCGCCGACGAAAGTGATGCTCAGGCGGCCAGGATGCGGGCGGCCAGCACGGCGGCGTTGCGCGCGTTGTCGACCCCGACGCATGCCACCGCGACTCCCGGCGGCATCTGGGCGATCGACAGCAGCGCGTCCAGCCCCCCGGCCACTGAGGTGCGACTGGTCAGCGGCACGCCGATCACCGGCAGCTCGGTGTGGGCCGCGACCACGCCCGGGAGCGCCGCCGAGAGCCCGGCCCCGGCGATGATCACCCGGAGCCCGCGGAGCTTGGCGTTGCGGGCGTAGTCGGCCACGACCTCGGGCTCGCGGTGGGCCGACATAACCCGGGTCTCGGAGCGAATACCTAGCTCCTTGAGCTCCTTCTCGGCGGCCTCCATGGCCGGAACGTCGCTCTTTGAGCCCATCACGATCCCGACCAGGGGCGCATCCACGTCGAGCTGATCCAGCTCGGCGGCATCGGTCTCGGTCAGCGCCTCGCTGAGCGTCTGCGGCTCGTCCAACCCGACCGGCTCGCCCACCGCGCCCGGGTCGATCTCCGGCGACGGCAGCTCGCTCATCCGCCCACCCCGGCGCCGATGTCCCGGCGAAGCTGCTTGCCCTCAAAGGCGATCATGTCTGCCGCAGCATAGGCGGACCGACGGGCGGCGTCGACATCGTCGCCCAGCGCGGTCACGCTCAGGACCCGGCCGCCGGCGGTGAGGACGCTGCCGTCGGGCGCTCGAGCGGTGCCGGCGTGGGTCAGGGTCACCTCAGGCGGCAAGCGCTCCAGCCCGCTGATGAGCTCTCCGCTGGAGGCGGTCTCCGGGTAGCCCCGGCTGGCCAGGACGACGGTCACCGCCGGCTGCGCGGAGAACTCCAGCTTCACACCCTCCAGGCCGCCTCCGCCCGGCGCGGCCGCTTGCAGTAGCGCCAGCAGGTCACTGCGCAGGCGGGGCAGGATCGCCTGCGTCTCGGGATCGCCGAAGCGGACGTTGAACTCCAGGACCTTTGTACCCTGGGCGGTCATCATCAACCCGGCGTAGAGGACGCCGCGGAACTCGGTGCCACGACGACTCAGCTCGTCGAGCACCGGCTGGTGCACGGTGCGGCAGATCTCCTGAGCGGTGCGCTCGTCGACCGCCGGCACCGGCGAAACGGAGCCCATGCCGCCGGTGTTGGGCCCGACATCACCGTCGAAGATCCGCTTGTAGTCCCGGGCGGAGGCCAGCGGCAGCGCGATGGTGCCGTCGCACAGGGCCAGCAGCGAGACCTCCTCGCCCTGAAGGTGCTCCTCCACCACCACCCGCTCGGTTCCGAAGCGGCGGTCGACGAGCAGCTCCTCCAGCGCCTCCCGTGCGGCCCGCTCGTCGGCCACGATGATCACGCCCTTACCCGCGGCCAGGCCGTCGGCCTTTATCACGGCGGGGTAATCCCTGATCGCATCCAGGCCGGCCGCCACGGAGTCCACGACCGAATAGGCGGCGGTGGGCACGCCGGCGGCGACCATCACCGCCTTGCAGAACGCCTTGGATCCCTCCAGCGCGGAGGCCGCCGCGGAGGGTCCGAAGCAGGCGATGCCGGCTGCGCCGAGCGCATCGGCAAGACCGGCCACGAGCGGCACCTCAGGACCGACCACGACCAGGTCGACCTCTTCCCCCCCGGCGGCAGCGACCAGCGAGGAGAGCTCTGGCCCGGCGGCGTTCAGCAGCCGGGCCTCCCGCCCGATCCCGGCGTTGCCGGGGGTGCAGAGCAGCTCGGGGCGTTGCGGGGAGCGTCCCAGGGCGTGGAGGATCGCGTGCTCGCGGGCTCCCGATCCGACCACCAGCACCCGTGGCCGCCTCCCCGGGAGCACTTAGATCGAGCCGATGAAGTCGTCGATCGGGATCGCGCTCAGCGTCTCGTAGCGCCCGGTCCCGCGCGAGCCCAGCTCCAGCGAAACCCTGGCGATCGTGTTCTCGTCGGGCGCCTCGACCACATTTACGAAGTCGTACTGGCCGAGCGTGGCCCACTGTGCTTTGACCGTCGCCCCCAGCTGCTCGATCTCGCGGTTGACCTCGCGTATCCGGGCGGGATTGTTCTTGATCGTCTGCACGCCGTCTGGGGTGAGCGTGGTCAGCATGATGTAGGTCGGCACGGTCGTCTCCTTCTCTCTCTCCACGTGGGGTGACGGCGCACTTGTACCATGCCCGGGCGTGTCGGGTCCGCGACCAACCTCACGGGCGTCGCTGGCGCTCGTACTCGCGGGCGCGCTGGCGTTCGGCGGAGACGTAGGGGCCGCGGCGGCGAGCCGTCCGGCGCTGCGCGCCGATCGGGGCTGCTACCTGGTGGGCCAGCGCGTTCACCTCACCGGAGCGAGATTCGCCCCCCAGCGGCAGTTCGATCTCACCCTCGACGGGGTGGACTTCGGGCAGAGCATCAGCGACGGTGTCGGCGGCTTCAAGGTCACGACGGTGCCGGGCGGGCTGCCTGCCGGCGTGGCCCAGCACGTGGAGCACGCCGACGCCAGCGACGGCATCATCGATGCCTCAACCGGCTTCACACTGACCCGCCCACCCGGCGCTCGCTTCCTGGCCACGATCGGAAGCCTTCAGACGCTCCGAGCTCCGTTTCAGGTGTGGGGGTTCTCCCGCTCGGGGGCACGACTGCCGGTGTACGTCCACTACGTCTCACCGGGACGCCGCGTTCGGGACACGGTGAGCCTGGGCAACACCTCCGGGCAGTGCGGCTCCCTGCACACACGCACGGTGGCGCTGTTCCCCTTCGCGCCCGGGCCGGGCGTGTGGACGCTGCAGATCGACACCGTGTCGCGTTACCGGCCCCAACCCGTGGGGCCGGTGTCGCGCCTGCGGGTGCGGGTCAGCTGAGCGACCACTCACACGGCCGCTGCCGCCGGCACCCGGCTGAGCACCAGCTCGCCGCCCTCGGCGTCAACCAGGACGGTGTTCCCGGGCGCGAACCGACCCTCCAGGATGGCCAGCGCCAGCGGATCGACGAGGCGCTTCTGGATCACGCGCTTGAGCGGTCGGGCGCCGTAGGTGGGGTCGTAGCCGAGGTTGCCCAACAGCGTGCGGGCGGTATCGGTCAGCTCCACCTCGATGTCCCGCTGACGCACTCGGGAGATCAACCGTGCCACCTGCAGATCGACGATCTCGCCGAGCTGCTCGCGGCTGAGGGCCCCGAACTCGACGATGTCGTCGAGCCGGTTGATGAACTCCGGCTTGAAGTGGGCCTCGACCCCGGCCAGCAGGGAGCCACCCACCGCCCCGATGTTGGAGGTCATGATCAGCACCGTGTTCCTGAAGGACACGGTCCGGCCCTGCCCATCGGTCAGGCGGCCGTCGTCCATCACCTGTAGCAGCACGTTGAACACGTCGGGATGGGCCTTCTCGATCTCGTCGAGCAGCACCACCGAGTAGGGCCGGCGGCGGACCGCCTCGGTCAGCTGGCCGCCCTCGTCGTAGCCGATGTAGCCGGGAGGCGCGCCGACCAGCCGTGAGACCGAGTGCTTCTCCATGTACTCCGACATATCGATCCTGATCATCGCGTCGTGGCTGTCGAACATGAACTCGGCCAGGGCGCGCGCCAGCTCGGTCTTACCGACCCCGGTGGGGCCGAGGAACAGGAAGGTCCCGATCGGCCGGTCGGGGTCCTGGAGCCCTGCCCGTGAGCGGCGCAGCGCTGCTGATACCGCCTCCACGGCCTCGTCCTGGCCGATCACCCGCCGATGCAGGCGCTCTTCCATGTGCACGAGCTTCTCGATCTCGCCCTCCAGCAGGCGGGACACGGGAATCCCCGTCCACTTGGCCACGACCTCGGCCACGTCCTCGGAGTCGACCCGATCCTTGAGGAACCGGCGCTCGGTCGCCTGCCCGGCGGCTGCCGCCGACTGCGCCTGCACCAGCTGCCTCTGCAGCTCGTCGATGGTGCCGTACTTGAGCTCGGCGGCACGGCCGTAGTCGGCCTCCCGCTCGGCCCGCTCCAGTTCGGTTCGGGCCTGATCGAGCTCTGACTGCAGGTCAGCGACGGCGTCGGTGGCCGCCTTCTCCCGCTGCCATTCGGCGTGCATCGCGGCCGAGCGCTCCTTCTCCTCGGCCAGGCTGCGCTCCAGCTGCTCCCGCCGGGTCACAGTCCCGGGGTCCTCGTCCTCGCCCAGTGACTGCAGTTCGATCTCCAGCTGCATGATGTGGCGGTCGACCTCGTCGATCTCGGTGGGCTTGGAGTCGATCTCCATCCGCACCCGCGAGGCGGCCTCGTCGACCAGGTCGATGGCCTTGTCGGGCAGGAAGCGGTCAGCGATGTAGCGATCGCTCAGAGCGGCGGCGGCCACCAGCGCGGAATCCAGGATCTGGACCTTGTGGTGTACCTGGTAGCGCTCCTTGAGCCCGCGGAGGATGGCGATCGTGTCCCCGAGCGTGGGCTCGCCGACGGTCACCGGCTGGAAGCGACGCTCGAGCGCCGGGTCCTTCTCGATGTGCTTGCGGTACTCGTCCAGCGTGGTGGCGCCGATACAGCGGAGCTCGCCGCGGGCGAGCATCGGCTTGAGCATGTTGCCGGCGTCCATCGCGCCCTCGGCTGCGCCCGCGCCGACGATGGTGTGCAGCTCGTCGATGAAGACGATGACCTGGCCCTGGGCGTCGGTTATCTCCTTGAGGACGGCCTTGAGGCGGTCCTCGAATTCCCCGCGGTACTTGGAGCCGGCCACCATCGCGCTGAGGTCCAGCGACATCAGCCTCCGGTCACGCAGACCTTCGGGTACGTCTCCGGCCACGATCCGCTGCGCCAGCCCTTCGACGATGGCGGTCTTGCCGACGCCCGGCTCGCCGATCAGCACCGGGTTGTTCTTGGTGCGGCGACTGAGCACCTGGATCACGCGACGGATCTCGTCATCGCGGCCGATCACCGGATCGAGCTTGCCCTGGGCGGCGGCCTCGGTCAGGTCACGGGCGTAGCGCTGGAGCGCCTGGAACTTCTCCTCGGGGCTCTGATCGGTCACGCGGTGGCTGCCCCGGACCTCAGCCAGCGCCTGGCGCAGCGACTCGCGGCCGGCGCCGACGGTCCGCAGCGCCTCCCCAGCGCGACCGGGGTGCGCGGCGACGGCGAGCATCAGGTGCTCGGTGGAGACGTAGTCGTCGCCGAGGTCGCGCATCTCCTGCTCCGCCGCTCGCATCACCTGCGTGAGCTCGGTGGAGCCGCCGGCGGGCTCGGCGGGCGGCTCGCCGCTGAGGGTGGGCAGCCCGTCCAGCGCGGGAGCCAGCGCGCGACGCACGACGCCGGGCTCTACCCCGAGCTTGCGCAGGATCGGCGCCACGATCCCACCCTCCTGCTCCAGCAGCACCGCCAGCAGGTGCTCGGGGGTGGTCTGGGGATGGCGACGGGACGCCGCGAGGCGGCTCGCGGCCTGGATCGCCTCCTGGGACTTGATCGTAAATCGGTCTGGTTGCATGTCGGTATCCGGTTCTGAGCGAGAAATCTTAGTCGGTCGGACTGAGATTATGGCACGCTTTCAAGCGCAAGGCAAGCGACGGGGTCGGCCACCAGCTCCGACGCCCCGCGATCCAGCTCCGGATCGCTTTCCAAGTGCTCGCTCGGGCCGCGCTCCGAGAGAATCCCTCGTCCCCGCCTGGGCCCTTGTGGACCGCGTGACACTGTACGCTTGGAGTCACCGTGAGGCTGGGTGAGGCGTTGACCAATCGCGCAGACCTGCAGAAGCGCATCGCGCAGCTGGCGGGCCGACTCCAAACGAGTGTCGTCGTTCAGGAAGGCGATACGCCGCCCGAGGACCCGGCGGGGCTGCTCAACGAGCTGCTGGAGATGAGCACCGAGCTGGAGCGGCTGATCGCTGCGATCAACCTCACGAATTCAACGGGTCGCTTGAACGGTGGGCAGACAGTCACCGAAGCGCTGGCCCGACGCGACGTCCTGGGCATCCGACAGGGCGTCCTACGCTCGGCGGCCGACGCGGTCACCCAGGCCCAGGCGCGCTACTCACGTTCGGAGATCCGCATGACCCGACAGCTCGACGTCGCCGCGGTGCGCAAGGAGATCGATGACCTCGCAAAGCAGCGCCGGGAGCTGGACACCGCGATCCAGGAGCACAACTGGACGACCGAACTGATTGAAGACGCAAGTCGGTAGCCGCACCAGCGGCGAGCGCCACGGCGGCAACTGCCCGAAAGTTGCATCCTGGTCGCGCGAGGGGCTCCGCGCTGGGGGTTCAACTCCCCCTGTGCACCGTCAGGCCCCGCACCCACACCGGGCAACGCGCACCGAGCACG
>JALYYW010000022.1 GCA_030946085.1 Actinomycetota bacterium | reverse complement strand
CCACCGGGCTCCCCGGCGAATATAATAAATCAAACCCGGCTGAGCCGTGGGCGGGGCGGAGCTGCGGCTGTGGGCGCAGAAGTGGCGCTGGTACGAGCGCAACTCGCTGCCGTGGAACCGTGCCCGTATCCACTGGGAGTTCATGCGCCGCGGGGCCTTCGTGCGCTGGCCGGTGCACGGCAACGTACTGGAGGCGCTGCGTGAGGGACGGCTTCAGGTGGGTGAGCTCACGCTGCTGGAGCCGGGCGTGTGGATCACGGCTCCGGGAAATGCTCGGGTCCACATAGGCGTGGGTACGTTCCTGAACCTGGGCGTGATGATCGCGTCCGCCCGACTGGTCGAGATCGGCAATCACTGCATGCTGGCCAACGGCTGCTTCGTCAGCGACTCGAGCCACCGCTTCGACGATCCGGAGCTCCCCGTGACCTGGCAGGGGTTCACCGGCAAGGGCCCCACGCGGATCGGCGACAACGTCTGGTGCGGCGCCCACGTTGTGATCACCAGCGGGGTGACGATCGGCGAGCGGTGCGTGATCGGCGCCAACTCGGTCGTGACCAGGGATATCCCCCCTTTCTCCATCGCCGCCGGCGCCCCCGCCAAGGTGATCAGGACAATCGAGTACAGCCAGCGCCGCTAGCGCAAATCACGTCCGGGAACCACAGCAGAGTAAAGCGCGGGTCCGCCAACGCGGAACTCGCGTCCTACAGCCGCACGCTCGCGGTGGCGGAACGAAAAGCACGTTCCGCGGGGCGGACCCGCCCTTCACGAAGCACGTTCCGCAGGACGGACCCGCCCGTCACGAATTCTTGATCACGATCGTCTCGAGGATGTTGGCGGTGTGCTCGGTGGAGTCGATCGCCGCCTCCAGCCGCTCGAACAGGTCCTTCCAGCGCACCACCACCATCGGGTCGGTGGCATCGTCGAACAGCGAGGCCACCGCCTCCCGCGTGATCCTGTCGCCTTCGTTCTCCAGCCGGTTGACCTCCACCGTGTAATGGGAGATGTCCCGGAAACCGCGCAGCCGCGGGATGGCCTCGGAGATCTGCCGGCAGGCGTCCTTGAGCACACGAGCCAGGCGGATCGACTGCTCCATCGGTGTCTTGACCTTGTAGAGGCCGAGGTAGTCGGCGACCTCCTCGGTGTAGTCGACGATGTCATCCAGCGCCGAGGCCAGCGCCAGGATGTCCTCACGGTCAATCGGCGTGACGAACGTGTTGTTGAGGCGGTGGATGATGTCGTGGGTGATCCGATCGCCGTCGTGCTCGCGATCGCGTATCTCCTCGGCCAGCCCCGCGCGGGCGGGGAAGTTGGAAAGCAGCTGATCGAGCAGCTCGGCGGTGCGCAGGGCGTTGCGGCCGGCCTCCTCGAACAGGTCGAAGTACTCGTGGTCCCGGGGGGCGAACATCTGGGCGATCCGTGACATCGCGGAAGATGCTATTGGTCACGGTGGACCGAACAAGGACTCGGTCGTAAGCGCGGGCCCCAGACGACCCTGGGCGTCCATAACGCGACAAAGTGGCGCCGATCCAGCTGATCGTGTCGTGCTATGGACCCCTGCGGGCCACAGCACATCAGGATGTTGTGGTCCTGGGACGATTGACGTGCTGTTGACCTGCCGGGTCGCCGCGACATCAAGGTCGCGCCTGCTGCCCGCGCTCAAGGCGCCCCCGTCGCAATGCCCTCCCGGAAGCGCTCCAGCTCCTCCTCGTCGATCGAGTACACGTGCTCGGGGGCGGGGAAGGTGCCGCCCCGAACCTCGGCCGCGTACTGGGCCACCCCGGCCACCATCTGCGCCTTGATCTCGGCGAAACGCTTGGCAAAGCGGGGGGCGTGCCCGTCGTAGATCCCCAGGAGGTCGTGGAACACCAGCACCTGGCCGTCGGTGCCGGCACCGGCGCCGATCCCGATCACCGGTATCTCCAGCCGTTCCATCACGACCTCGGCTACCGCGGCCGGGATCGCCTCGAACACGATCGAGAAGCAGCCCGCCTCCTGTAGGGCCAGCGCGGCGCGAGCCACCTCCAGCGCCGCCTCGGCGGTCCTGCCCTGGGCACGGTAACCCCCCAGGGCGGTCGCGGTCTGCGGGGTCAGCCCGACGTGGCCCATCACCGGTATCCCGGCCTCGACGATCGCCCGGGCCCGCTGCACGCTGGTGCCGCCGCGCTCCAGCTTCACGGCGTCGCATCCAGCCTCCTTGACGAAGCGCTGGGCGGCCATCACCGCCTGCTCGTCGGAGGCCTCGTAGGAGCCGAAGGGGAGGTCGCCGACCAGCAGCGGCGTCCGCAACCCGCGCCGGACCGCCGCGGCCAGCATCAGCATCTCCTCGATGGTCACCGGCACCGTGGACGGGTACCCGAGCACCGTCATGGCGCCGGAGTCGCCCACCAGCGCGACGTCGACGCCGGCGGCCTGCGCCACCTGAGCCGAGGGGTAGTCGTAGGCGGTGACCATCACGATCGGCTCGCCGAGGCGCTTCTTCTCCGCCAGGCGGGGCAGCGTCATCGGCAGCGGCGCGTCCAGGCTCTGGGGGACGGTGGTGTGAGGAGTTGCGGACATGGGTTTGCTTGCTCCTTGGGCTCAGGCGAGCGTGCCGGCGAGACGGTCGTCGGCTGCTCCCAGCAGGGTTGCGACCTCGCGGTCGACTTGCAGGATCTCGTTGCGCGCACCGACGTGCACCACGCGCGGGTTGTAGTTGCGAAGCTCGTCGGGGTCGTAGGAGGCGTAGGAGATGACGATGATCGTGTCGCCGCGATGCACGAGCCGTGCGGCGGCGCCGTTGACCTTGACGTCCCCTGAGCCTCGCTCCCCGGCAATGGTGTAGGTCTCAAAGCGCGCGCCGTTGTCGACGTCCACCACCGCCACCTGCTCGAACTCGAGCATGTCGGCGGCCTCCAGCAGCTCCGGGTCGAGCGTGATCGACCCCACGTAGTGGAGGTCGCTGTCGGTCACGCTCGCCCGATGGATCTTCGACTTCAGCATCGTGCGCTGCATGTCATGGTCTCCCGTTGGTTTCAGGCTCGCCGGCCACCGCGGCCGTGAGCAGTTGGTTGTCGATCAGACGCGTGGATCCGATCCGTGCCGCGACCAGCGCGAGCACCTGTCCCTCTATCCGCACGACCGGCTGGAGCGTCTCGGGGGCCACGAGCTCCAGGTACTCCGGCGCGACGGCCTCCGCCTCCAGCTCCGCCACCGCGTGCTCCCTCACCCTGGCCGGATCCCGCTCCCCACCGGCCACGGCCACCTCGGCGGCCCGCAGGGCACGGTGGAGGGCGAGCGCTCGGACCCGATCCTGCCCGTGAAGGTGGGCATTGCGGCTGGACATCGCCAGCCCGTCGGGCTCGCGCACCGTGGGGAAGACCTCCACCCGCACCGGCATGTTCAGGTCCTCCACCAAGCGCTTGATGACCAGCGCCTGTTGGGCGTCCTTCTCCCCGAAGAAGGCGATCTCGGGCGAGACCATGTTCAGCAGCTTCGTGACCACAGTGGCCACGCCGTCGAAGTGCGAATGCCCACGCGCCGCCCCCTCCAGGCGCTCGGTCAGCCCCGCCACCGAGACCGTGGTGGAGAACCCGGGGGGATAGACCTCCTGCACCGGCGGCACGAACAGGAGGTCGGCACCGGCCTTCCGGGCGAGAGTGGCGTCACGCTGCTCGTCGCGCGGGTAGACGTCCAGATCGCCGGCGTCGTCAAATTGCGCCGGGTTCACGAACAGCGACACGACGACCGTGTCGCACTCGCCGCGCGCCCGGCGGATCAGCTCCAGATGGCCTTCGTGCAAGGCTCCCATAGTGGGAACGAGGCCGATCCGGCGACCGGCTCGACGATCCGGGCGCAACGTCTCCCGCAGCTCGTCCACCAAGCGCACGATCCTCATGCGGGCTGCCTAGTCGCCGCGGCCAGCTCTCGCGTGGCTTCGCTCAGCGCGTCGAACAGTCCCAGCAGCTCGGGCGCCCGCTGATCCACCGCGGCGCGCTGGGTGGCCACCGTGGCCTCGTCGCCGCGGAGGATCGGTCCGGTTAGCGCCCGGCCGGCGCCGTGCGTCGCCCAGTTCTCCACGGTCGCCCGCACGAGCGGAGCCAGCAGCGAACGCTCCACCCCGGCCCTCTCGGCCAGGCGCTCGGCGGCGCCCTCCAGCGTGACGAGGAAGTTGGAGGCCACCGATGCCGCGGCGTGGTACAGGGCGCGATCCTCGTCGGCCACCCGCACCGCGCGCATCCCGAGGCCCTCCGCCAGCGCGCAGGCGTAGCGGAGCGCTCGGTCGGTGCTGCCCGCCACGGCTGCTCCCGCACCGGCGAACCGGGCACCGGCGACCGTCACCGTCATCAGGGGATGCATCGAGAAGGCCTCGTGAGGCTCCAGCGCTTCCAGCCGGCCGGCGCCCGAGCAGTGTCCCACCAGGGGACCGGGGACCACGCTTGCGGCCGCGGCGGCGATCTCTGCGTCGGGAACGCACAGCAATACGGCGTCCGCGCGCTCTCCGTCGGCGCCGCGACCCAAGGGCCCGGATACCCGGAAGCCGGTCCGGGTGAGCTCAGCAGCGAGAGCGTTGCCGAGGCGGCCCCGGCCAACTATCGCCAGGCGCGCACACGCGGGGGTGTTAGGGGGTTCCCGTTCCAGTTCCCGCATCGGAGATACCGGTCGGAGCAGCAGGTGAAAGCCTTCCGAGGTCCGTCCCCAGGGGGTGACGGCCTCACCAAGTGAGTGTAGCTTCCGGCCCCGAGAGTGGCGGATGCCGTGTGTGCGATCGATCACTGTCGGCACCTGGCTCTACCATCGGCCCTGTGAGGAGCGCTCCTGAGCGACGTGAGCTGCTCAAGGCCGTCTACGAGGAGGCCCGCGGCTGCGAGAAGTGCCAGCTGCACCGTACCCGCACCACGGTTGTGTTCGGGGCGGGCAACGCCGATGCCGACCTGATGTTCGTCGGAGAGGCTCCCGGGGCAAACGAGGACCGGCTCGGGCTGCCGTTCGTCGGTCAGGCCGGGAAGCTGCTCGACAAGCTCCTGGGCGAGATCGGGATGGTCAGGGAGGACGTGTTCATCGCCAACACGGTGATGTGCCGGCCACCGCAGAACCGTGACCCTCACCCGCAGGAGCTCGAGTCCTGTAACAGCTACCTGCGCCAGAAGATCGCGTTGATCGCGCCGGTGATGATCTGCACGCTCGGCAACTTCGCCACCAAGCTCCTGCGCGCCGACACGACCGGGATCTCACGACTCCACGGCCAGGAGGAGGTGAGGTTGGTCGGCACCCGCGCGGTGCGGCTGTACCCGCTCTACCACCCCGCCGCGGCGCTCTACACGCCCGCCACCCTGGAGATGCTGCGGGCCGACTTCCGGCGCATCCCCGAGCTGCTCGCCCTCGGAGCCCCCGAGCAGCCGCCGCCGCAGGGCGAGGACGTGGAGGTCACCGCGGCGCCTTCGGTGCTTCGAGCCCCAGAGCCGGACCCCGACCTGGCGCCTAGACGCGTCCCGCTGGAGCAGCCGGTGGCGCCTCAGCTCGGGCTGTTCTGATCGGCTGGCTCAGGCCGGCTGGGGACGAGGCGCCGTCGCCGCGGGAAGGGGCGTTGTCCCGCCGCAACGCCAGCGCGAAGGCCAGCAACGCTCCGACGGCCTGCACGGCGAGCACGACCGCGGCGTAGCCAGCTGGCTGCTTGGGCGCCTGGGACAAGAGCACTGGCTCGGCGATCGCCACGATCGCGATCGCCACCAGGAATGCGACGCGCTTCAGCGCGAGCATGTACTGGACCGCCAGGTAGGTCGCGGCCAGCACCGTGAACGCCGCGCCGAGCGGCAGCAGCGAAGCCGAAGCGCTGGCCCGCTTGGCCCCGAACACGATCGACAGCAGCGGGTGGGCGCCGAACGCGTAGATCAGCAGGCACGGGGCCGCGCAGACGAGGATGATCGCCAGAGAGCGCAGCAGCACCGGTCGGGTGTCCTCCCCCGCGGCCCGCCGGCGAGAGGTCTCGGGCACGAGGTAGAAGCCGGCGCCCATCGCCACCCAGATGAGGACCTTGGCGGCGACCGCAGTCACAGCGTAGGAGCTGGCCATGTCCTTGCTGAACTGATGCTTGGCGGTGATCAGGTCGATGTTCTGCAGCAACTGGATCACGGCCAGCCCCGCGATCGGCACCCAGGCCTGCCACACGTGCCGACCCAGCCCGATGGCCGCCCGGGTGACCCGCGCGGCGCGCCAGCGTCGCCGGTCCGGGCTCGAGAGCCGGCTGTACAGCGCCATCCCGCAGTACGCGCACATGGTCACGTAGGAGAGCAGCGATCCCAGAAAGGCGCCGGTGACACCTAGCCCGACAATCGCCAGCGCGGCGCCGAGCACGAGGCGTGATGCCTGCTCACCGACCAGGCTGAGGCCGACGGTCTTGTAGTCGCCGATGCCCTGGAGCGCTCCGCGCATGATCGACAGCTCCAGGTACACGCACCCTGCGGGCAGCCCGACAGCGGCCGCCCAGGCGTCGTGCTTGACGCCGACAAGGTCGGCAATCGGCTGGCGCAGCAGGATCGAGACGATGGTCACGCCGAGCGTCACGATCGAGAGCGTCTTGGCCCAGCGCTCGATCGTGCCCAACAGCTCGTCGCCGACCCCGAGGTGGCCCAGCACACCCTCCCGCGCCGTGGCCACCTGCATGGACTGCCCGGCGACGGTGAGGATCAGCAGGTAGCTCACCAGTGCCGCCAGCGACCCGTAGTCGTCGATCAGCCGTGCGAACACGATCGAGGATCCGAGAGCGAGGACGTTGTTGGCGATCATCGCCCCGGCGAGACCGGCGGCCTTGGCGGTATCGGAGCCGCGCAGGTTCCCCAGAGCTGGGGCGTATCTGGCCTTGAGCAGGGCGATCCGCCCGTTCGATGGCTCTGTCGCCCGGCCGGCCATGAGGCAGAGACGGTAGCGAAGGCGGCGGCCGCGGTCAGGCGGGGCGCCCGCGCGTTACCGGCCGGTGGCTTCTCTAGGCTTCGTCGTGATGCTCACCCGTGCGGCTGCGATCACCCTGTCTGTGCTGGCTGCGCTCACCGGAACCGCCGCCAGCGCGGCGGCGATGTCGACACTTTCAGCGGCGCCTCCGGCGGCCATGAGGGCGGCCCCGAGCGCGCCCGCCCACCACCGGTCGCCCGCCCACCACCACCCGCCCGCCCCCCACCGGTCGCCCGCCGCTGCCTCCGAGCTTCCCCGCAGCGGTTACGAGGTTCCGGGCGAGCTGGTGGTGGCCGCCACCCTGCTGGGCGGGGGGCTGCTGCTCCGACGCCGTCCCCGCTGAGGCCTGTGGCAGCCGAGCGCCTTCGCCGGGAGACCGGCAGCGCCGCGGAGACCGAGGCGATCGCCGCCGAGCTCGCGCACTCGCTGCGCCCTGGTGACGTGATCCTGGTGGAGGGTGAGCTGGGCGCCGGCAAGACGACCTTCGTCCGGGGGGCCTGTCGCGCTCTGGGGGTTCAGGTGCCGGTGACGAGCCCCACGTTCACGATCGGGCAGCTCTATCCGGCGCGCGTTCCGGTGGCCCACCTCGACCTCTACCGGGTCGGCGATCTCGACCACGAGGACCCCGAGCTGCTGGCCGACTACCTGCGCCCCGATACGATCGCGTTCGTGGAGTGGCCGCAGGGGGCCGAGCGCGAGCTGGCTTCGCTGGCGCGCGTTGCCCGCCGGGTCCGGCTCATCCACGCGGGTGGCGACCGCCGCACGGTCGAGCTGCGGTGAGGATCCTCGCCCTGGACACCTCCACCCGCGCCACCAGCGTCGCCCTGTGCGGCGCGGGGAGCGAGGACGCCGTGCTCCAAGCCCGCGACGACCCACCGTCCGGCGCGCGGCCGGGTCACGCCCGGTGGCTGCTGCCGCTGGCCGCCGGACTGCTGGAGCGCGGCGGCTGCACCTGGGCGGACCTCGACCTGATCGCGATCGGGCGGGGGCCCGGAACCTTCACGGGGCTGCGCATCGGCATCGCCACCGCGCGGGCGCTGGCCGGGTCGCTGGGCTTGCCGCTGGCGGGGGTCTCCACGCTGGAGTCGCTGGCCCTCGGATCGCAATCGGGCGCCGGCGACATCCCGCCGGCGGCACCCGGCCGGAAGTCGCTCGCAGACCCGGGGATCGTCCTGGCGGTGCTCGACGCCCGCCGGGGAGAGGTCTTCGCCGCGGCCTGGCGCACGTCTCCGTCAACGGGCGAGCTGGGCGAGAGGGTGATGGCGCCGCGGGTTCTGGTCCCTGAGCGGCTGGCGGACTGGATCTCCGACCTCGGCGCCCCCCCGCTGGCGATCGGCGATGGCGCGGTAGCATTCAGGGGCAGTATCGAGCGTGCAGCGGCGGTGGTTCCCACGGATGACTCCGAGCTGCACCGGGTCACGGCAACCGTCCACTGCCGGCTCGCGCGGCGCGTTGGCGGGGGCGCGCCTGGCGAGGTCCATCCCGAGTATCTCCGCCTCCCCGACGCCGAGCTCTCCCGACAGGCCAGAACCCAGGATGTCCCCTGAGACGCGTACAGTCCGCCCGCTGAGCTACACCGACCTGCCGGCCGTGATCGCGATCGAGCGCCGGTCGTTCCCGACGCCGTGGTCGCTGGCGATGTTCGTGCTCGAGTTGTCAAAGCCCTCCGGGGTCTGCCTGGCGGCGCTGGTCGAGGGCCGGTTGGCCGGCTACCTGATCTGCTCGCGCTATGCCGACGCCTGGCACCTGATGAGCATCGCGGTGGAGCCGGCCTCCCGCCGGCTCGGTCTGGCCCGGGCGATGCTGGCCGAGATGATCGAGCGCGCGGGGCCCGAGTCCGCCTGCACGTTGGAGGTGCGAACCTCCAACGCACCGGCCATCGCGCTCTACGAGCGGTTCGGATTTCGGGCTGCCGGCACCCGGCCCCGCTACTACCAGGACACGGGTGAGGACGCGCTGATCATGTGGCGGACCAGCCAGGTCTCCTCGTCCTCCACCGCCACCGGACCGCCGCGATGATCCTGGCGCTGGAGACGAGCTGCGACGACACCTGCGCGGCGGTCGTGACCGCTGACGGCGTGATCGCAGCCAACGTCATCTCCTCTCAGGGGATCCACGACCGCTACGGCGGCGTCGTCCCCGAGGTCGCCTCGCGCCACCACCTGGAGCTGATCGGCGTCGTGCTCGATGACGCGCTGGCGAGGGCGGGAGTGGGGCTGGAGGAGATCGGGCTGGTCGCGGTCACCGGGGGTCCGGGGCTGGTGGCGGCCCTGCTGGTGGGCGTGTCCACGGCTAAGGCACTGGCCGCCTCACGTGGGCTCCCGCTGGCGTTCGTGGATCACCTCCATGGCCATGTGGCCACCAGCTTCCTGGCGCCGAACCCGTTCGCCCCGCCGTTTCTGAGCCTCGTCGCCAGCGGGGGCCACACGCTGCTCGCCCACGTCAGGAGCCCCGGCCCGGACTTCCGCGTGCTCGGCCAGACGCTTGACGACGCTGCGGGAGAGGCCTTCGACAAGGGGGCCCGGCTGCTCGGCCTCGGGTATCCCGGCGGAGCCGCCCTCGAGCGCCTGGCTCGCACCGGCGATCCGCATGCCTTCCGCTTTCCCACCGCATCCCGGCTGCGGGGGCTCGACTTCTCCTTTGCGGGGCTGAAGACGGCGCTGCTCTACCGCGTCCGGGAGCTGGGGGAAGGCCAGGCGCGCGCCCGGCGCGCCGACCTGGCCGCCTCCTACCAGCACGCGATCGTGGAGGCGCTGGCAATCCGGGTGGAGCGGGCCCTGGTGCAGACCGGGCTGAGCCGACTGGCGATCGGAGGCGGCGTCGCTGCCAACGGTCTGCTGCGGGAGCGCCTGAGCGGGCTCGGGGTGGAGCTCGACGCTCCGCCGCGCGAGCTGTGCACCGACAACGCCGCGATGATCGCCAGCGCCGCGCGCCACCTGCCCTCGCTCCCGTATCCGGACTACCTCGGCCTCGACGTCTACGCCACCGGCGAGCGCGCCCTCGCCGCATGACCCGGAGCGTCGTGCTCTACGGCCGGCCGGGGTGCTGCCTGTGCGAGGAGGCGCTGGTGGTGTTGCAGCGGGTTCAGGCGCGAAGGCCGTTCCGGCTGGAGCAGCGCGACATCGAGCGCGACGACGCGCTGTTGGCGGCCTACCTGGAGCGGATTCCCGTCGTAACGATCGACGGCATCGAGGCGTTCGAGCTGGCCGTGGACGAGGCCGAGCTTATGCGGCGGCTGGCGCGGGCCCGGCCTCCCGAGGCGCCTGTAGAGTGATCCGGGGATGAGCTACACGGTCGGCCGCGCAACCGAGAGCGCTCAGCCTGACCTCGACGGCACCGGCGAGAGGCTTTCGCTGGGCGTCGCGGCGCGGCTGTCGCGCTACCTGCAGGTGCTCACCCAGGCCCGCAAGATGGGCAAGGACACAATCTCCTCCCAGGAGCTGGCCGACTACACGCACGTCAACTCCACCCAGATCCGCAGGGATCTCTCCGGCTTCGGGAAGTTCGGCAAGCGTGGCGTCGGCTACAACGTCGACTCCCTCGTGGCCGAGATCCGCAAGATCCTGCACACCGCCGGACAGCACAACATCGCCCTATTCGGCGCCGGCCATCTGGGCACGGCGATCGCCACGTCGGACATCTTCGCCGACCACGGGTTCCAGGTCGTGGCTGTGTTCGACGTGGACCAGGCCAAGGTGGGGACGAAGATCGGCGACGTCGCGGTCCGCCCCAACTCCGAGCTGGCCACGGTTGTGCAGGACGACGAGATCGTAGTAGCCGTCCTGGCCGTTCCCTCCGCCGCGGCGCAGGGGATCGCCGACGAGCTGGTGCGGGCGGGCGTGAAGATCATCTTCAACTACTCCGATGCCCTGCTGCAGGTCCCGCCGAAGGTCACGGTGCACACCTCCAGCCCCGCGGCCGACCTGCTCTACGCGCTGTACTTTTACCTGACCTGATCCCCGCTCCCGGCAAGGCTCCTCCCTTCGTGGATCTTCACCTGGACACCGCGCGCGCGGCCTTTGAGCGCTCGACTGATTTCACCGTCGGGATCGAGGAGGAGTTCGCGCTGCTCGACCCCGACGATCTCGGCCTCGCCGGCCGCTTTCAGGAGCTGCGCGACGGCGCTGCCGGGGATCCGGTGCTGGCCGATTCCATCTCCGGTGAGCTGATCGACTCCGAGATCGAGATCCGCTCGGGGCGTGGCGAGGATCTGCAGGCGGCGCTCGTCGCTCAGCGAGATCGACGCCGGCGCCTGTTCTCGCTGGCCGCCACCCAGGGGCTGGGGCTGGGAGCGACCGGTACCCACCCCTGGTCTGACTACCGCGAGCAGCACATCATCGACACCGAGCACTACCGCCGCGTCGAGGAGGGGCTCAAGTGGGTGGCGTGGCGCAACAACGCCTTCTCCCTGCACGTCCACGTGGGCGTCCGGGGTGCCGATCGCGCTGTGGCGGTCTGCGACCGGCTGCGCCCGGTGCTCCCGCTGCTGCTGGCGATCTCCGCCAGCTCCCCGTTCCTGGACGGCCGCGACTCCGGCCTGCACAGCGCCCGGAGCCAGATCTTCACCCGCAGCTTCCCCCGCTGCGGCGTGCCCGACGCCTACGGGGGCTGGACGTCGTTTGCCCAATACATCGACTTCCTCGTCAGCACGCGCTCGATCGTGGAGTACACCCAGGTGTGGTGGTCGGTGCGCCCCCACTTCGCCTTCGGCACAGTCGAGGTCCGGATCTGTGACGCCCAGCCCACCGCCGGCGAGTCCGACGCCCTGATCGCGCTGATCGTCGGCTGCGTTGCGCAGGCCGCGCGCGATGTCGACGAGCGGGGCCCGGCAGCGGACCTTCCCGGTCGCCTGATCGAGGAGAACCTGTGGCGCGCGATCCGTGGCGGCCTCGACGGGGAGCTGCTGGACCTGGAGCGGCGTCGGCCGTACCCGGCGCGCGAGGCGGTGCCGAGGCTGCTGGCGTGGTCAGCACCGATGCGCCGGGAGCTGGGCATCGAGGTGGCCCTGCCCGACCGCAACGGGGCGCAGCGGCAGCGGGACCTGATCGAGTCCGGGATGGACATGCGGGAGATCTTCGCCGCAATCGTGGACCAGACTCGGGACACGTATGCTGGTGGGCGAGAAAGCGAGGCGGAGGTGAGCTCATGAGCATTCCCGACAGCGAGCAGGCGGCGGGTCGGCAGCCAACTGAGGACGAGCTGCGGGCGGCCTACGAGGAGGAGATCAAGAGCTTGCGCGTCGAGCACGTGCTGCTCGATCACGTGGTCACCCTGGTGAACCTGGGCATGCGCCGCACCGGCCTCGCTCCCGGCACCGAGACCGAGCGTGAGCCGGCGCAGGTTCGCCTGGCGATCGAGGGGGTTCGGGCCGTCCTGCCACTGATCGAGCAGGTCGCGCCGGAGCAGATCAAGCCGGTCCGGGACGCTCTCTCCCAGCTGCAGATGGCCTTCGTACGAAGTGGTGGTCAGGCCGAGGGCGCCACAGCCGCCCCCGCCGCTGAGCCTCCGCCGGCCCCGGACCCCCCGCCGGCCGGCCCGCAGCAG
>JALYYW010000017.1 GCA_030946085.1 Actinomycetota bacterium | reverse complement strand
CCGCGGGGCCGCGCCGGCCCGCTGACCGCGGTGCTGGCGCGCTCCCGCTCGCGACGCCGCAGCGATCGGCCGGAGCTGGAGCCCCAGAGCGAGCTCGCGGCACTGGCGCAGATGCACGAAGGACTGCTGGAGGCGATCCACGACCTGGTCGAGGCCCACGGGGTGATGCTCCACCGCCTGGCCGGTGCCCCCGCCGCCCGCGGGGAGGAGGTTTCGCTTTCGGTTGGCCCCTTCGCCGGTACCGAGGCGGTGCACCGCTTCACGCAGAGCCTCGCCGCGATGGAGCTCGTGCGCGAGGTCGCCGTCCTCGGCTACGAGGGCGCCGATCGGGCGCTGCTGGAGGTGCAGATCTCCGAGCCGAGCGCGTAGAGTCTGATCGGTGGCCAAGCCGATCTCATTTGCCCGCGGGGCGCCGTCGCTGGACATCGTCGACGTCGAGGGCCTGAAGGCCGCCGCGGAGGAAGCCTTTACCGCCGACCCCGGCGGGGTCACCGCGTACGGCACCTCGGTCGGCTACCCGCCGCTGCGCGATTGGATCGCCGAGCGCCACCAGGTCGCTCCGGGGCAGGTGCTCGTCACCAACGGCTCGATGCAGGCCGATGCGTTCCTGTTCGAGGCGCTGGTGGAGAAGGGGGACGCGGTGATCGTCGAGCGCCCCACCTACGACCGCACGCTGCTCTCGCTGCGCCAGCGCGGCGCCGACGTGCGGGCCGTGGAGCTGGAGCCTGACGGCGTGGACGTGGCGGCACTGGAGCGCATGCTGGAGGCCGGGGCCCGGCCGAAGCTCGCCCACATCATCCCCAACTTCCAGAACCCGGCCGGCTACACCCTCTCGGCGGACAAGCGCCAGCGCCTGGTGGCCCTGGCCGCCGCGCACGGCTTTACGATCTTCGAGGACGACCCCTATATCGAGCTGCGCTTCGCAGGGGCTCCCCTGGCCACGATGCGCTCGATCGACGGCGAGCACGTCGTCTACGCGTCCTCGTTCTCCAAGACCGTCTGCCCGGGCATCCGCGTTGGCTACCTCGTCGGCCCCGCCGAGCTGATCGCCAGGGTGGCGAAGATCGCCACAGGCACCTACATCTCCCCGAGCATGGTCTCGCAGGCAATCGTCTATCGCTTCGTCCGCTCCGGAGCGCTCGACCGTTCGGTGGAGAAAGTGAAGGACGCTCTGCGCGAGCGAGCCCAGACGCTGTGCGCGACGCTGCAGCGCCAGCTCCCGGACGCACGCTTCGTGGCCCCCGAGGGTGGCTACTTCCTGTGGGTGGAGCTGCCGGAGGGCACCGACGTCGGCGCCCTGTTCACTGCCGCCTCCGAACGGGACGTCCAGTTCGTCAAGGGCACCGACTTCGTCCTGGAGGGCGGAGAGTCCAGCCTGCGCCTGGCCTACTCCGGGGTGACGCCGGAGGAGATCGAGGAGGGCGTGCGGCGACTCGGCCAGGCCTATGACGAGGTCACCTCGCCCGCCGCCGCCGGTGCGGACTGAGGAGATCACCGCACTCGGCGCGCTGGCCGGAGATGCCGCCGGCGGCTTGACCCAGCGGGTCAGCGAGACCCACGACGCGATCGCGCAGCGCACCTTCGACGTCATCGGCCCGGCGTCCCTTCCGGTGGAGCTAGTCCACGACGGCATCGCGAGGGCCCTCTACGGAGCCGTCGGGCGCTTCAGCCGGCACGGGATCCGCGCCGCCGCCGCGGTGATCGGCGCCGCCGTCTCCGCCGAGGCGCCGGCGCTGGAGGAGCGAGCAGGAGGGCGCTGGGCACTGGCGGCGCTGGGCGGGGTGACCGGAGACCGGCTGCACGCGGCCGGGAGCGCGCTGGAGGTGCGCATGACGCTGCGGCGGGACGGCAGGCCGATCGAGCCGGTGCGGGAGGTGCTGGCGGCGAGCTATCCCGACGCTACGCCCCGGCTGGCCCTGCTTGTCCATGGGCTCGGCCAGACGGAGGCCGCCTGGTCCCGCGGCGAGGGCGGGGCGCTGTACGGGCGGCGCCTGCGGGAGCTCGGTATCACCCCGCTCTTCGTCCGCCACAACAGCGGCCGCTCGATCGCCGAGAACGGGCGTGAGCTGGCCGACCTGATCGAGCGCATCCTGGAAGCCTGGCCGGTGGTGGTAGGGGACATCACCCTGATCGGCCACGCGCTGGGCGCGCTCGTCTGCCACAGCGCCGGCGAGGCTGCCTCGGACCGGGCGTGGGCGGAGAAGCTTCGCCACGTGATCGCCCTGGGCGCGCCCCACCGGGGAACGGCGCTGGAGAAGCTCGTGCGCTCGGCGGTGACCGGGCTGAACCTGCTGCCCGAGACGCGGGCCGCGGGGCGGGCGCTGGAGCTGCGCAGCGCCGGCCTCAAGGAGGCCGGACGGGGCAGGGAAGGCTCGTTTCTCCCCCACGCGCGCTACCTGTTCATCTCCGGCTCGGTGCTCCGGGACCCCGAGCGCGGGGTCGGGCGCTGGCTCGGGGACCTGCTGGTCTCACGCGACAGCGCCTGGGCGCACCCCGGCGACGGCACGCCGGTCCGCTTCCCTGTCGACAGCTACCGGCACATCGGTGGTGTCGGACACTTTGCGCTGACGCGCCACCCGCTCGTGGCGGCGCAGATGTGCGACTGGCTGGCCGGCGGGCCGCTTCATGTCCTCGCCGGAGCGCTTCCGCCGGGACGTTGAGAGATCCGGTGAAAAGCGCGTAGGTCAGCGCGGTTGCCGTGATGATCGCGTCCATCGCACCGGCTTGGCGTCGCCGTTGCGGTGCGGCGCTTGGACGCTGCTGCGGCGCTCAGCGGCCGTAGCGCTCGCGCCCGAGCACGAGCTGCTCGGGCAGGGCGGTGCGCGGGGGCGGCGAGGGGCTGGCGAGGACCGACACCGTCTCGGCCACGCTGGTGGTGATCTCGGCGCTGGCACCGTCGATCCTCACCGTCACCAGTCGCTCGTCGCTGCCGGTCACCTCCCCGTCCAGTCCCGGTTCGATGCCCGC
This sequence comes from Actinomycetota bacterium, assembly GCA_030946085.1. Taxonomy (GTDB): domain Bacteria; phylum Actinomycetota; class Thermoleophilia; order Solirubrobacterales; family Solirubrobacteraceae; genus Palsa-465. Next base: position 4,596 of record JALYYW010000017.1, on the reverse strand, counting down.
CCGCTTGAGGTAGTGCAGGAGGTCCTCGGCCTCGTTCTCAAAGCGCAGGATCCGCACCCGCGCGCCGAGCACGCAATCGGCCAGTGGCACTCCGTCGGTGCGATGGCCGACGCGGATCGGGTGGCCGTGCGGGCAGGTGGCGGCATCGCCCACGGCCGAGCGGACGTAGGCCTCAAAGCGGGGTGTCATCGCGTGCTCCAGGTGCTCGGCCTCCTCGTGCACGTCGTCCCAGGGCACGCCCACCACATCGGTGAGGAAGCGCTCGATCATGCGGTGGCGGCCGACGATCTGCTCGGCGTGCTCACGGCCGGCCGGGGTGAAGTCGATTCCGCGCCCGGCGCCGCGGACGATGTACCCGTGGCGCTCCAGGCGGCCGAGCATCTCGTGGACCGTCGGCGCCGAGAGCTGCATCGCGCGGGCGAGGTTGGCGCCGGTCATCTGCAGGCCGGCCTCGAAGAGCCAGTAGAGGGACTGCAGGTACTCCTCCTCGGCGGGAGTCGCGTGGTCATCGGCCATCTTCCGATCCTACCGCTGCCCCCCGGAGGGCTAGGATCCTCGGCCCATGTCGCTGCCGCTCAAGCCTCCGATCGAGCCCCAGCTGGCACGCGGCAGACCCGAGCTGCCCCTCGGAGAGCAGTGGGTGTACGAGCCCAAGTACGACGGCTTCCGCGCGATCGCGTTCGTCGACGGCGGCGAGGCGGTGATCCAGTCCCGCGGCGGCAAGCCGCTGTCGCGGTACTTCCCCGAGCTGTCCTTCCCGCCCGGGCGCTACGTGCTGGACGGGGAGATCGTGATCCACGCCGGGGACGGCGAGCAGGACTTCGATGCCCTCCAGCAGCGGATCCATCCCGCCGCCTCACGCATCGCCCTGCTCGCCGAGCAGACGCCCGCCCGCTACGTCGCCTTCGATCTGCTGGCCCGGGATGACGAGGTGCTGACAGAGCTGCCGCTGGCCCGTCGCCGCGCCGAGCTGGAGGCGCTCGTGCAGGAGCCGATCGACCTGACCCCGCTGACCGCCGACCCGAGCGAGGCGGAGCCGTGGCTGGCACGCGGCGAGGGCGTGGTGGCCAAGGACCGCCGCGCGCCCTACCGACCCGGGCAGCGCACCGGCATGGTGAAGGTCAAGCGCCTGCGCACGATCGACGCCGTCGTGGCCGGCTACCGCCCCGGCAAGGAGCCGGGGACGGTGGGCTCGCTGATTCTCGGCCTCTACGACGACAGCGGCCAGCTGCACGTGGTGGGGCACTCATCCGGGCTGCGGGCGGCTGAGAAGCGCGCGCTGGTGGCGCGGCTGGCGCCCTACGAGACCGGCCAGCGCGGGCACGGCGACCCGAGCCGGTGGAAGAACGAGAAGGAGCTGGAGTGGATCGACCTGCGTCCGGAGCTGGTGGTGGAGGTCAGCTTCGATCACGCCAGCGGCGGGCGCATCCGCCACGGCACGAAGATCCTGCGCTGGCGAGCGGACAAGGCCCCCGCCGAGTGCCGGCTTGACCAGATGAGCGCCTGATGGCCCCCTCCATGGACGCGGAGGCGATCGTCATCGGGGCCGGACTGGCCGGTCTGGTGGCCACCGCCGAGCTCCTCGACGCCGGGCGTCGGGTGATCGTCGTCGACCAGGAGCCGGAAGGCTCGCTGGGGGGGCAGGCGTTCTGGTCCTTCGGCGGCCTGTTCCTGGTCGACTCACCCGAGCAGCGCCGGCTGCGCGTGCGTGACAGCGTCGAGCTGGCCTGGCAGGACTGGCTGGGTACCGCCGGCTTTGACCGCGACGAGGACCACTGGCCTCGACGCTGGGCGGAGGCCTACGTCGAGTTCGCCGCCGGTGAGAAGCGCTCCTGGCTGCACGGCCAGGGGGTCCGCTTCCTGCCCAACCCGGGTTGGGCCGAGCGCGGCGGCTACGACGCCACCGGACATGGCAACTCGGTGCCGCGCTTCCACGTCACCTGGGGGACGGGCCCGGGCCTGCTGGAGCCGTTCGTACGCCGCGTTCGTCAGGGGGTGGCGCGAGGCCTGGTTACGCTACGCCACCGCCACCGGGTCGACGCCCTGACGGTCACGGCCGGCGCGGTCGACGGCGTCGCCGGCGCGCTGCTGGAGCACAGCCGGGTCGCCCGCGGCGCGCCCAGCAGCCGTGAGGAGGTCGGGGAGTTCAGGTTGCACGCTCCGGCGGTGATCGCGAGCGCGGGCGGGATCGGTGCCAGCCACGACCTCGTGCGCCAGAACTGGCCGCAGCGGCTGGGCCGCCCTCCGCAGCACATGCTCTCCGGGGTCCCCGACCACGTCGACGGTCGCATGATGGAGATCTCCCGCGCCGCCGGCGCCAGCCTGATCAATCCCGACCGGATGTGGCACTACACCGAGGGGATCGAGAACTGGAGCCCGATCTGGAGCCGGCACGGCATCCGGATTCTGCCCGGCCCCTCGCCGCTGTGGCTCGACGGCTCCGGCCGGCGGCTGCCGGTGCCGCTGTTCCCCGGCTTTGACACGCTTGGCACGCTGGCGCACATCATGCAGACAGGTCACGAGCACACCTGGTTCGTGCTCACTCAGAAGATGATCGAGCGGGAGTTCGCGCTCTCGGGCTCCGAGCAGAACCCCGACCTGACCGGCAAGAGCATCCCCAAGGTCCTGAGGAGCCGCGTGCTGGGCGGAGCGCCGGGACCGGTGGAGGCGTTCAAGCGCCACGGTGCCGACTTCATCGTCGAGGATGATCTCGGCCGGTTGGTGTCAAGGATGAACGCTCTGACCGACGAGCCGCTGCTCGACGGCGGGGATCTGGAGCGGGAGATCCGCGCCCGGGACCGGGAGCTGGAGAATCCCTACACCAAGGACAGCCAGATCACCGCCATCCATGGCGCCCGCCGCTACCTCGCCGACCGCTTCACCCGCGTGGCGGCGCCGCACCGGATCCTCGACCCCGCCGCCGGGCCCCTGATCGCCGTGCGGCTCTCGATCCTCACCCGCAAGACGCTCGGCGGCCTGGAGACCGACCTCAGCGCCCGGGCGCTGCGCCCCGGAGGCCAAGCGTTGCCCGGCCTCTACGCCGCCGGCGAGCTGGCCGGCTTCGGCGGTGGCGGCGTGCACGGATACCGCTCGCTGGAAGGCACCTTCCTCGGCGGCTGCCTGTTCTCCGGACGCGCGGCCGGGCGGGCGGTGGCCGCAGCCCTGCGGTGATTGGGCTACGCCGCTCAGCGCTTGCGCGCGCGGCTGGGCTGCACCCGCTTGGGCTCGCCGCGCTGCTTGGCGAAATGCGGCGGCCAGGGCGCGTCGCCGTGGCCCTCCTCCTCCTGGCGGGCCACCAGCTCCAGCAGCGGCGCCAGCGACCCGGCGTGGGCATCGATGCCGGCGCTCGGGTCGCCCCGACGAGCCACGTGCGCCGGCACGGTGTCCAGCCGCAGCTCCCCCGGCTCCACGTCGGGTACCTCCTCCCAGCTCAGCGGCGTCGAGACCCGGGCGTCGGGTGTTGGGCGCACGCTGTAGGCGGAGGCCACGGTGCGATCCCGAGCGTTCTGGTTGTAGTCGACGAACACGCCGTGGCGCTTCTCCTTCCACCACTTGGTGCTGGCCAGGTCCGGCGCCCGCCGCTCCACCTCACGGGCCAGCGCCAGGGCGGCGCGGCGCACGGCGTCGAAGTCGTGCTCGGGCTGGATGCGCACGTTGACGTGGATCCCGCGCGAGCCGCTAGTCTTGGGGAACCCGAGCAATCCGAAGTCCGTGAGCACCTCCCCCACCACCAGCGCCAGGCGGCGTACGTCGTCCCAGCTGGCCTCGGGGGTGGGGTCGAGGTCGACCCGCAGCTCGTCGGGATGGTCGAGGTCAGGGGTGCGCACCGGCCAGGGGTTCCAGTCGATCACGCCCAGGTTGACACCCCACACCAGGTGGGCGGCATCCTGGGGCAGCAGCTCCCGGGCGGTGCCCCCGCTGGGAAACGTGACCGTCGCGGTCTGGATCCAGGGCGGTGCGGTGTCGGGAACGCGCTTCTGGAAGAAGGGCTTGCCGGCGGCGCCGTCGACGAAGCGCTTGAGCACGGTGGGGCGGTCACGCAGGTGGGCGAGCACCGGCTCGGCCAGCTCCAGGTAGTAGTGAATGAGATCGAGCTTGGTGATCCCGCTCTCGGGGAAGAAGACCTTGCCCGGGTTGGAGACGCGGACCTCGATGCCGGCGGCCTCCACCGTCGTGTGCTCGGCCATGACCACAGCATGAACGATCCCGCAACCGTGCTCGTCGCCCCCGACGCGTTCAAGGGCACGATGACCGCCTCGCAGGTGTCGGCGGCGCTCGTGGCCGGGCTGCGTCGCGCCGGGGTGCAGGCCGATTCCTGCCCTGTCGCCGACGGCGGCGAGGGCACGCTGGAGGCGCTCGCCAAGCCGTGGGGCGCACGGCGGCTGACGGTCACCGTGAACGACCCGCTCGGGCGCCCGGTGGCGGCGGAGCTGGCGTTGACCGAGCGCTCCCACCGGGCGCCGCCGGTGGCGATCGTGGAGGTCGCCGCGGCCAGCGGGCTGGGGCTGGTGGCGGCCTCCGAGCGTGACCCGGTGGCCGCCGGCACCTTCGGGACGGGGGAGCTGGTCGCCGCCGCCCTCGCCGCCGGGGCCGAGG
>JALYYW010000003.1 GCA_030946085.1 Actinomycetota bacterium | reverse complement strand
CTCCACCACCGGCCGGTCAGAGCCGTAGACCAGCTGCCCTGGGCCGACGCGGCGGGCCATCGCCTCCACCGCCGAGGGCCCGTAGCCCAAGCCCGTCGCAGGCGAGCAACCGCCGCCGGTGCGCGGGAGCCTCCGAGGCCACATCGATCGAATAGGGCTGCTCGCCGGCCGAGAAGCACCGTGAGTCCGTCGACCCGGCGGACGAACGGAACCGAGTTGCGGACGGCGAGGGCATCCAGCAGGGGGCGGTCCAGATGTGCTGGTGAATGTCGAATCTGCATCTCCGGCGCCAACTACACTATTTCACTCAGCTTTATCGGGCTTCCCCCCTTTGCCGCGTCCGGCGAGAGAAGCGATCTGCTTCACGGCACCGGCGCGGCAACTCGTGTCCCGGTGCGCGGTCAGTAGACCCAGGATCTCCAAGTTTTCGATGTACCTGGCCGGGATCTGCGCGAGCGCCCGGTCGAGCACTGTCTTGTAATCGGCGGCGGTGTCCTCGACGCGAGCGCCGCCACCGCCAGCGCGCCCGGGCCAAATTCCCGTTCAAAGCGTTTCAGCTCAACGAGGTGTGGCTTCAGATCGTGATGCTCGCGCACGACCTGATCATCTGGACCCAGACGCTGCTGCTCACAGGCGAGCTCGTCAAGGCCGAACCGAAACGAGTGCGCTACGCGTGGTGGCTGGCCGGCTGTCATCCCACCGGAACACGGGCAGGCGTATCGGGTCAATCTACAGGCCCTGCGAACATACGCTTCTCGTTTGGCTATGACCTGACCGATACCGTCCGCCAAGCGATCCTCCAAACACCCGATCCTGCTTGGGCTCCGGCGCTTGACCAGGATGACACCGAGCGTGAGAACGGCGACGTTGTCGAGATCACCGACCGCCACGAGCTCTCCTCGTGGCCTGAAGGTTCCAGGCTGATAGTTCGGCGGGAGCGCCCGCACCCCGGAGCCCAGCTCAGCTTCACCGATCACGACGGTTACTGCTTCCAAGCGATCCTCACCGATCAGCCCGACCAGAACATCGCCGTCCTGGAGCGCCGCCACCGCCAGCGTGCCCGCGTTGAGGACCGGATCCGCGACGACAAAGACATCGGGCTGGCGAAGTTCCCGTTCAAAGAGTTCGCGCTCAACGAGGTGTGGTTGGAGATCGTGATGCTTGCGCACGATTTGATCGTCTGGACCCAAGCGCTGCTGCTCGACGGCGAGCTCGCCAAGGCCGAACCGAAACGGCTGCGCTACCAGCTGCTGCACACCGCCGGCCGGCTCGCGTTCCACGGCCGCCGCGGACGGCTGCGACTCCAGCACGACTGGCCCTGGGCCATCGAGCTCGCTGCCGCCTTCCAGAAACTCAAAGCGCTCCCAGCCGCCACCGGCTGACACCAGCCGCCGGCCGACGACACCCAGCACACCCAACCGGCGATCGCCGCGATCGCCCCTGCCTCAGAACGGCCCAAACAGCCATCCGGCGGTTCCGCGGAACCGCCTCGCACCCCACCCCCGCCCGATAACCCGTAGGAGCACCCCAGCATGTCGGCCTCGAAGATCGGCTCGATCACCGTCTTCAACGCCGCCTGCGCGACGCGATCACGGACCGGCGGGATCGACAACGGCCTTTGCTCGGTCGGCCTGCCGGGTTTCGGAATGAACACCCGGCGAGCCGCGAGCGGCCGATAACTGCCGTCCTTCAGATCCGCGGCCAGCTCGTCAAGCAGCTTGGCGATGCCGTACTCCTCGATGTCGGCGATGGTCTGCGGTCGATGCCAGCCGCGCCTTTATTGGCGCGCACCGACTCCCACGCCCACGGACACCGCGGTGCTCGTAGTCGGCCAGCTCATGCGTCGCGCCGGCCCGGTCCGCGCGAACCAGGCCTGAGGATCGCGCCCAGCGCTTCGTGCGTCTGATCGGCGTAGGCGTTGAGCGGGTGGAACCCGTAGCACCCTTGTAATTCCCCGCCGCGTGCTCCTTCTCCGAATGGCTGGTGATCAGCGTCGCGTCGATATCGATCGTCAACGACTCGGGCGCGCCGTGCAACTGCCAGAACCGCTCGCGCGCCCGCCCGTGCGCCTCGCGCAGCGCTTCGATCAACCCAGGGTCAGACGCGACCCGGTCGCTCGCCCGAACGCCGTCGAGTCGACGCCACCTGACCGAACAGCGCCTGCTGATCACGCACCGTGCCGAGATCCGAGACGCACTCGCCGCCGTCAGCGAGCATCACCGCCAGATCGCGAATCACGCGACCCGGATCATGGCCACGCCGGCGCTGCTTCAAGACCGCCAGCCGCAGCGACAGCGTCTGCGTCAATCCGAGCTTGTCCGCGACCTGCGCCAGCAGCGCGCTCCCCGCATGCGACACCCAGACCCCGCTCCGTCCGCCGTGACATTTGACTACGGTTACCGGGCGTCCATCACGGATCACCTTCAAGGTGAACCTCCAAGCTCGGGATTCAGGATTTCGACAACCCAAGAATCCCTGCTCAGCCGGACGACTCCGCGGCCCCGAACCCCGGGGGCGCGGGTCTTACTGCACGATGCGGGCTAATAAAGCCGCTGTTGATAGCCCACTTTGCGCCAGCAAGCATGAGAACCGGACTTGGTCAAGATACTGGTGAGATACTAAACGGCTCCTCCACGTTTTGGGTGGGTCACGCGGTAGCGGGACCGGCGTTGAGCTTGCCGACGATGAGGTAGATCATCGCGATGAAGTTGCGGTTGGAGCGGTACCCGCGGGCGCGGCGCTTGGCGGCCTGGATCAGTGAGTTGAGGCCCTCGAGCAGCCCGTTCGAGACGCGGCTGTGATGCCAACGGATCACCCCGAGCCAGTGATCCTCGAGCATCCGGGCGAACGTCTGCAGCGGCTCGAGGTCGCTCGCGTCGACCTCGGTGATCCAGCGGCGCAGGTACTCCTGCGCGGTGTCGGGGTCGGTGATCTCGTAGAAGCTGTCGAACTGCTGGGAGAGCGTGTACGCGCGGACCGTGTCCAACGGCTGGGCGAGCAGCTCGTCGAGCAGATCGCGCTGACGGTCGGTCAGATTCGCAGGACGTTTGAGCCACATGTACCGGGTGTTTGCGAGCAACTCGCGGTGGTGCTTTGACTCCTCGCGGCGGACCTCGTCGACGGCCTTTGAGAGATGCGAGCGGACGTGGTAGCGGTCGAACGTGATCTCCGCCTTCGGGAGGTGCTTCAGCGTCCCCTTCAGGAACGCCTCGGACATGTCCTGGCACACCTCGCTGACCCGGGCCGGGTCGCCGCCGTGCATCTCCAAAAAGCACGAGAACGCCTGCACCGTCTCGTGATCGCGGCCCTCGACCACGAACACCCCGCGACGCTCGTCGAGGTCGGCGAACACCGACACGTAGTCGTGCCCGCGCCGCGAGCTGGTCTCATCGATCCCGACCCGCTCAACGCCCTGAAGGCTCTGCGCGTCGACCGCCTGATCGACGTAGTGATGCACGATCCGCCAGATCCGCATGTCCGACTCGCCGACCAGGCCGGCCAACGCCGCGACCGGCATCTCCCTGACCATCGCCATCACCAGCGCCTCGAACAGCAGCGTGAACCCCGAACGCGGTCTCGCCCACGGCACCGCCACCAGCCGCACCTTGTGCTCGGGGCACTCCACCCGCGGCACCCTGGCGGTCAGGTACGCCTGATGCTGGAAGAAGTCCAGGTGCCGCCAGGTCTTCTCCTCGGTGTCGCGCGCCTTCAGCCCAGCCCGATCGCACTCCGGGCAGCAGAACGTCGACCCGCGCGGGAAATCGACCCGCAGATCCAGCCGCTTGGCCTCAGCATCGAACTCGACGCTCACAACCTCCCACGGCTCGCTCAACCCGAGCGCGGCCTGGAACAGAAGAAGACCCTGCGCTTGCATCCCACGGCTCCCATCATCGACGATCAGAAGCCGGACAGGCAATCAACCGGGTCGGACGCTACCCACCCTCAACGTGGAGGAGCCTACTAAACTCGTCACCGAGTCGCTCGGAGCCCTAAGAACAAGTTGGAGGCCCCGGTTGCGCGCGCAAGCAAGAGGAAACGACTATGCCGCACATCGCCACGGCGCTTTAGGTGAACCGCTCGGCGCTCCCTCGCAGCTCGGCGCCGGGCCCGAGCAGGCGGGCATAGGGGGAACGATTGAACCAATGAGTGTCGCCGAGGTCGCGGAAATGCTCAAGCTCAACCAGCAGCCGATTCGTACCTGGATCGACGGCGGAAAGCTCCCCACAGGGCTCAGCCGGCGTGTAAGGATCCGGCGGGTGGACGTCGACCTCTTCTGGAAGGCCGACTACGGCGCGGGACGCTTACCCGCGGCCCCAGCACAGACGAACACGTCGCAGCCGTTGCGGCTTGGTGAGCACATCCGAATGCCAGTCCGTTGACCCTGCCGGGCTCTTGAGGGTAGGACGAAGAGGCTCTTGATGTCGCTGCTCGTGCGGTTGGGTGGAGTGATGATCGCTCTCGTCGGGTTCGCGTTCGCGACGCGGGGCGTGCCGACTCTAAGCACGCGGGCTGACACGCGAACGCGATTGCAGAGCCTCGTGGAACACGTACCGCCTCCTGTAACAGGCCAGGTCTCGTACGGAACGAAGGATAACTTTGGGGACCAGATGGCAGTTCTCGATCCCATTCCCGATCCGAGCGGCGGGTATCTGGCCGTGTACGACTCGCCGTTCGGCTCTCCCGCCGGTGCGAGCGCTGCCGCCTTCAGAGTTAGTCTGGCCCGCTCGATGGACTTGATTCATTGGACACGCGTCGCGATCCTTGATTCGTCTGGTGCGAATTCTCCGACTTTGCGGAGCGTGCCCGACGATCGAGGTGGTTATGTGCTGGCGTATGAGAAGTACGCGAGGTCACATCCGTATGACCATGTGCGCGTTCGCTACTACCGGGATCTGTCCGACGTGTTGGCGAATCGTTTTGCCGCTCAGGTTGATCTCCCGCGTCGCGATTCCCGCTTTAACAACGGCACGCCGGACTTCAGGTCGATCGCTTGGCACGGCAGCCTTCGGAGGTCTGTTCTAGAGCTGGGTTTTCATTACGAGACGACTCTGGGCGGCCATCCTGGTCCGGACCGCGAGGCTCTCGGGATCATCCGCGGATTTCGGACGTGGTACCCGGTACGAAATTCCGCGGCCGATCTGGCGATTAATGCAGCAGGCTTTCGTGAGAGTCACGGCTTATCCAGGCAGTTCAGCTTCGGCGGGCGCTTCTGGCGCGTCTACGAGGGCGAGAGCATTCCGAATGATTTCGGTAGCTGGCACGTGCTCCTCTATGACGTGCGGGCTAAGGGGATGTATCCGCTGACGATGAGGACTGCAGTCGGGACTTCGTCAACTTCGTTCGGCGTTCCGACAGCGCAGGTCGAGCCGAATCCGGGCGGCCGGGGCCAGGTTCTGGTAGTCACGATGTTCATCTTCGGGTCTGGTGGCGCTTCCTCGCGGGCGGGTGAGCTTGTCTACTATCAGCCGATCTAGTGGGAGCGTCGTCCTTGCCGGTTGCACCTCTTCTCCAATGACAGGCAACGACGATGAGATGGCTTCATCAGACCCGCCGCTCTTCTCAGCTGTCGTCCTGCGAGATCACGGCTCCCACATCTCCTGTCGCGACCGAGTGGGCTACCTGACGATTTTCACGCTTTGAGCCGGCCGAGAAATCGCGACCGCCCATTCCTTCCGCGTTGGTGCCTAGGGAGTAGCGGCGCGCGCGTCTGTGAGCGCGCGCTCGTGCTGGTCAGGGCAGCCTCAAGAGCCGGTTTCCCCTTCACGGGGCGTACACAGCAGCGCGAACAGCTGCGGTGCGTTGGCGAGGTCGTCGTTGACCAGGTGCGCCTGCAGCACCGCGGAAGCGTTGTTGTAGCCGGCGTCAAAGGGCTGCGTCCCGGCCAGCGCTAGCCGAGCGATGTCGAGGTAGAGGATGTGGCTGGCGGCGCGGGCCCAGTGGTCCAGATCGGCGCAGCCGCCATGCAAGGCTGGCGCTGCCCGCACGAGGATCCGCGTCAGCCGTTGCTGGGCTCGGGTAAGCCGGCGCGGCACCGCGGCAAGACAGGAGCCGCTTTGGGCGGAATGCGCGCGCCGTAGCTGCGCGCAGCGGCTGACGCCGATGCCCGTCTGCATCAGGGCGAACTGCCAGGACTGGACGCGTGCCCGCGCCGCGCGAGCGCTGCGGCCGCTAAGCGACTGGATCGCGCCGGAGCCGGCGGGTTCTCCGGGCCTACGCGCGCGGGCGAGCAGCCAGCCGCCGTCGTAGAAGACCGGGGTCATGCGGCTCAGCTCTGTGTCGAGCACCTCTCCCAGCCTCTGGATGGTGCCGTTGCCGCTCTCACCGCAGCACTCTTCCCGGAGCACGTTGACCAGCAAGTAGTCCGTTCCCGTTCCCGAGCCCGAGCCCGAGCCCGAGCCCGAGCCCGAGCCCGAGCCCGAGCCCGAGCCCGGCTGGACGATCTCTGGCCGCTGGGAGGCGTGCGGCAGGATCGCGTGCAAAGTGGTCAGTGAAGCGCCGGAAGGCAGATGGGCCAAAGCCCGGTAGAGTCCTGCTGGGTTCGAGACCGCTTGGTGGGACGTCCTGCCCAGCAGGTTGCTGAGGGCGCTGTCGCTACTGCCACGCGCGGAGAAGACGAGCCCGAGGAGGAGCATCGCGCAAGTCAGCCCGACGGGCAGGACCCCTCGGGCTCTTTCGGTCGCCTGGAAGCGGGCAAGGACCGTCCGCAGATTCGCGAGGCCATCGATCGCACTCATCGCCAACACCGGAGCGATTGCCATCGAGTAGTGGTACTGCATGCCCCAGAGGTTGGGATTGCTCGACAGGAAGCGCTCGGCCAGCAGCGGCACCGCCAGCAACACCCAGCGCGAGCCCAGGCTCAAGAACAGGAACGGGGCGAACAGGGCGAGGACCGTGTGGACCTTCACCGCCGGCGAGAGCCCCACCGTTATCAGCCGCCAGGGTGCTGTAAGGAGCGCCCGGGCGGCGGCGGCCGGGGTTGGTCCCAGCTGCCCGTAGGACCAGTAGCCGAACTTGTGGTTGACGTTGAAATGCGGGATGAGAACCCCGGTGACCAGCACATACCAGCCGATCGCCGCCACCACCATCACCCCGCCCTGACGCCGGTGTCCCCGCAAGAGCAGCACCAGGCCGAGGAACGCGACCACGATTGGAAGATCCTCCTTGACCAGGCCCAGCAGGAACACATCGAGCCACAGCAGCCGCCAGCGCTCCAGATCGGCCAGCAGGATCGCCAGCGCGATCAACAACGGCGCGAACGCCACCTCGTGAAAATCGAACAGGACCCCGACCTGCAGACCCCAGAACACGCCATAGGCGCCGGCCGCCAGGTAGGCCGCGGCCGAACCCAACCGCGGCCGCGCGAACACGAATATCGGAATGATCGAGCCTGCCACCAGCGCGCTCTGGGCGACCAGCAGCATCCGCGGGTCCGACCACACCCAGTACAGCGGCGCCAGCACGGCCACCAGCGGATGGAAGTGATCCCCCAGCAGGTTCTCGGACTTGACCGAGCTAAACGGAGCCTCGAAGCGGCTGTAGTGCCACACCGCCTGATCGAAGATCGCCAGGTCGAACCCACTCTGCAGGTGCACCTGCCGCAGGACCGAAGCCACGGAATCGAGCACCGCTACCGCCGTGGCCAGCAACACTATCCCGGCGTGCCCGCGCAGCGATCTCAGCTTGAGAGCGGACCGATCCCGGGTCCGGAGAGCGCTCATGCTGCGGAGGGGCTGGCGCGTAGGTCATCGCGAGGACACGACATGAGACGCCGCTTCTACCAGCTTCGCTACGGCGATGACGGATCGGCGCCGCGGGTGGAGTTGCGCTAGGCCGCCAAGCGCCCACATCAGATCGGCTCCTCAGGCTAGATGATCCAGGCGCAAACGGCTAGGCCAGCCCGTTGCCCGGCTGCTCGTGACCGATCTGGCGGGAAGCAGCAGGTGGCCGCGCCGCCGCCTCTCATCATCTTCAGCGACGTGCAGGTGGAGGTGCGCCTTTCAGCCCGAGCGCCTGGGCAGGAAGCGGTCCGCCAGGGCTTATAGGGTTTCCGGCAGGTGAGCGCTCGGCGGCGGGGGGGCGATCGGCAGGCGATGAGTCCTCCAGTGACGCGCTTGTTGCGTTCTGTGGCCTACGGTGGGCTGAGGTGAGTGCCGGAGCCGGCTTGGCGAACGACCTTCGGGCGCTTGGTGATACAGGCAGCGCATCGGGTCCTGGCTGGTGGCGAGGTGACGATCGCTGGCGGCGCTGCCGGTGGGCTACGACTTGGCACGGACTACCTTTCGGTGATCCATCCTCACGCCTATGGTCTGATCCGTGGAGTGGTGGAGCCGTGGCGGATCGCGGCCTGGATCGGCAACGTCAAAGCTCAGCTCAGCGCCGCCAGCCGCTTCCTCTCGTTGCCAACGCTCGCTCCGAAGGTGAGCGAGACCCCGGGCCGGCGGACAGCGTGGAGGCCGATAAGGCGGGTGCTCTACTACGAATGGCAAACCAACGTGGACCCTAGTAAGGCCACCTTCGATAGCGCCCTCCACAAGTTTGCGGGGTACGTCGGAGGCGATATGAATCAGGGTCCGCTGCTGGGGCCGGCCAGGGCGGCGTTCTGCAAGCTCGTGCCCGCGTACAAGGGCTGTAATCCCGACGGAAGATAGCAATGGCACCAGAGCGGCTCATGAGCGTTTGGGTGCGGTTGCTAGCCGCTATGTGCATGTTGCTGCTCGGGGGAGCAGGGGCTACGGCTGCGGCTGTGGCGCAGCCACCGTCGGTGTCGGTGGTCGGCTCGGGCGGGCACTACGGGCAGGCGATCACCGTGGGAGCGGATGGCGCCATGTGGTTGCTCGGCCCCCGGGCCGGAGGACGGGTCCCGGACCTGGAACGTGTTCCGACCACCGCCGGGAGGTCAAGGACCTACCGCATACCCGGCCGGCCGGACGTGGTGGTGGGGCTGGTCGCGGCTCAGGACGGCGAGCTGTGGTACGCCGGGAATTACTTGAGCTTCCCGGGAGCGGCAGCGATTCTCTCCACCACGACGGCAGGTCGGACGAAGCGTTTCCCAATAACTGTTGCGGGAGGCGACGCCGCGGTCGGGGGCCTGGTGGCGGGCCCACAGGACACGTTGTGGTACACCGGCGATAGCAGCCGGGGGTCCTTCCTGATCAAGATGAGCCTGGGCGGGGGCGCCCATCGCGTGTTGCTCAGCGGCGACCTGAGTACCTTTGACGCGCCGTTGACCTTCGGGCCAGGCGGGGCGTTCTGGATTTCCTCAGGGTACCGGGTCACCACCACGGGAAAGGCGCGGCGGGTTCGAGGCTCGGGCGATGCCATCGTCCCCGGCGCCGACGGCAACCTGTGGCTTGGAGCCTTTCCAACCGCCGGGATAGATCGCCTCAGCGCAACCGGGAACAAGGTCGTGCATTTCAGCTTTCCGGCCTCGCCGTTTACCTCGCCGAATGATGGGGCGACCGCGTTGGCGCCCGGACCGGACGGGAACATCTGGTTTGTGAAATCGCAGCAGACCCGGGGCGCGACCGTCGCTGACAGCGCCGGAGAGATCGACCCGCAGGGCCACATCACCCTGTATCCGCTGCCGGAGGGCAGCGATCCTCAGGCCATCGTCGCCGGACCTGATGGCCGGATGTGGATCCCGACGAACAGCGGAGCACCCCACATCATCCGGATAGGCCCGCAGATGCCGACCGGAGGTTGGCCGCAAGCGGCGCAGCCTCGGATCACCGCGCTCAACAGCAGCTCGAGGGGCATCAGAGTCAGCGTCCGCTGCCGGGGCATCCCGGGCCTCTATTGCGGCGGAAGGCTTACCCTCTCCGTCCGGGCGGGCCGCAGGCGCGTGAAGCTCGCCCGCACGCTGGTCACCGCCGCCGCGGGACAAGGTGTTGACCTCGTGCTCCGCCCACGCGGTCTACGGTCTCTGGCCGGAGGACCGGTCATCGTCGCGAGCACCTTTGACACGAGGGACTTCCTCGGCCGGCACGGGCACGCGGTCCTAGAACGGCGGCTCCGGGTCACTTGAATCGGATTCTCCTGCCGATCGCCTCTAGGCCTTAAGGCCATCCGACCCGGCGGCGCGATCGTGTTTCACGACTACCGGGACCCCAAGAACCCCGGCGTGACCGACGCTATCGAGGCGCTCGAGCTTCCCGGACGCCAGGTGGCGCGCCTGTTCGTATGGGCGCGGAGGTGAGTGCCGGCGAGGCGGGAGCGGCGAGGATCACCGCGGTGGGGCTGGTGGAGGGGAACACGCGCGCGCTCACCGAGCGGTAGCCGACGCTGCGCAGTATTGCACTCTCAGCCCTCAGCACCGGGCCCGAGGATGTGGTCGATCCGACCCCGAGCTGGGAGATCACCCACATCCGCACGCGATGAGCGCTGATCAGCGCCTGGGCGGCCGGCTCTCCCTCCCACAGCGGCTGCAGTCGCCCCAGGCCGTAGTGCAGCAGCGGCACGGCGGCTCCCGGTGAAGCCGGAGCCAGGACTGCGTCTCCCGGCCCGCGCGCGGCCGCGACATAGCTCACCACGCCACGAGCATCGAGAAAGAATCCGCTCCGGCGATGGCTGTCCAGGATCCCCGCGATCGACACCAGTGCGGTGGCCGTCCCCAGCAGCGCGGCCACCGGCCGGGGCAGGGACTGCACGGCCGCGACAAGGCTGAGGAGCACGAACGGCGCCGCCGCCGCGGCATACCGGGCCAGCATCAGATGGCCCCAGAAGGCATGGCCGCCGGTGAGGCTCAGCGCGGTCAGGACCAGCGGCCCGCCGGCGGCGATGCCCACCGGGAGGGCAAGCGTCCGGTTCGGTTGTGCCCGTCCGCGGCGCGCGGCGAGCAGCAGCGTCGCGAAGGCGGCGGCGACCACGAGGATGCCGAGCAGCCGGAGGGGTTCGACGCGTCCGTCGAACGGCACCTGGGCCATGCTCAGCAGCGTCGAGCCACTCACCGAGCCCCCGGCAATCGCCCCGGTCCGCTGCGGGAAGGAGGCATGCTGGTCGACCAGGAGCGGCACCAACGCCATCCCGAGCAGCAGGCAGGAGGCTGGATAGACCACCCGCCAGCGAAGCCTCAGGCAGCGGCGCGTGGCCACCCATAGGCACACCGGGACCACCGCCAGCACTGCCAGGTAGTGGATCAGCAGCGCCAACAGCGAGGCGCTCAGCGACACGGCCAGCCATCGATTGCGCGCGTTGCCGTTCTCAGCTTGCAACGCCGCCGCCACCGCGACAGTGGCCCCCAGCGCCACGAACACGTATCCCTGGGCGCGCTGGGAGTAATCGAGCAAGAAGGGGCTGATCGCGCCCAGGCCCGCGGCGAAGAGGGCCGGAGCCCGCCGACCAAGCGTCCGCAGCGCCAACCAGTAGATCGCCGGTACCAGCAGGATCCCGGCCGTGGCCGAGGGCAGGCGGTAGACCCAGTCGAGGTGGGGGCTGCCCAGCCGCAGCACCCACTCGTGCAGCAGCAGGAAATAGCCCGGCGGCGTGATCTCGGTGATCGCCAGCAAATGCAGGAAGTGGGCCAGCGGCTGGATCGACACCTCGACGCTCTGCACTTCGTCCACGTACAGGCTCGACGATCCCAGCTGCCAGAGGAAGTTCCCGGCGCCAACCGCAGTCAGGGCGACCAGCGTGAGCAGCGTCAACCGGGGCCGGCGCTCAAACCTCTCCACTGCGCACAACATAGCGGTCATCCTGCCGTTCGAACGGTCTGGCCGCGCAGCGCTCGCCCGGCTGCCCCGGGCCGCTGTTGGCACTTCGCCAAGAGTGCTATTTTGGCCCTCCCGCCGCAACGGGCGCTCCGGCCGCGGGGCCCGCGAGCAAGCTCATCCGAAAAGGAGCCGTAAGACGAAATGGCCGCCACCGAAGCATTGGTCTTCGACGCGATCCGCACCCCCCGAGGCAAGGGCAAGGTGAACGGGTCGCTGCACACCGTCAAGCCGGTCGACCTCGTCGTCGGGCTGATGCACGAGACGCTCGTGCGCAACGAGCAGCTGGACCCCAAGACCGTCGACGACGTCGTCCTGGGTTGCGTCTCACCGGTCGGTGACCAGGGGGCGGACGTGGCCAAGACCGCCGCGATCAAGGCTGGGCTGCCCGACACGGTGGCGGGCGTACAGCTCAACCGCTTCTGCGCCTCCGGCCTGGAGGCGGTCAACATCGCCGCCCAGAAGGTCGCCTCGGGCTGGGAGGACCTGGTGCTGGCCGGCGGCGTGGAGTCGATGTCCCGGGTACCGATGGGCTCCGACGGCGGAGCCTGGGCGATGGACCCCGAGACCAACTACGACACCTCGTTCGTCCCGCAGGGGATCAGCGCCGACCTGATCGCCACGGTGGAGGAGTTCAGTCGTGCGGAGGTCGACGCCTACGCGGCGCAGTCCCAGCAGCGCGCCGCCACCGCCCAGGAGGAGGGACGCTTCACCAGCGCCGTGATCCCGGTGCGCGACATCAACGACAACGTCGTGCTGGATCGCGACGAGTTCATCCGCGCCGGGACGACCGTGGAGACGCTCTCCGGGCTCAAGCCGTCTTTCCAGATGATGGGGGAGATGGGTGGCTTCGACGCCGTGGCGCTGCAGAAGTACCACTGGATCGAGAAGATCGACCACGTCCACACACCGGGCAACTCCTCCGGGATCGTCGACGGCGCCTCGCTGATGCTGGTCGGCAACGAGGAGACCGGACGCCAGCAGGGCCTCACGGCGCGCGCGCGGATCCTGGCCACCGCCGTCTCGGGCGCCGACCCGACGATCATGCTCACCGGTCCCGCCCCCGCCAGCCGCAAGGCGCTGGCCAAGGCCGGGGTGAACGTCGAGGACCTCGACCTGGTCGAGATCAACGAGGCCTTCGCGGCCGTCGTGCTGCGCTTCGTCAAGGACATGGGACTCGACATGAGCAAGGTCAACGTCAACGGCGGCGCCATCGCCATGGGCCATCCGCTGGGAGCCACCGGCGCGATGATCCTGGGCACGCTGATCGACGAGCTGCACCGCACCGGCGGCAGGTACGGCCTCGCGACGCTGTGCGTCGGCGGCGGCATGGGAATCGCGACGGTCGTGGAGGCCATCTGACATGAGTGAGAGCACCACCATCCGCTGGGAGCAGGACGGCGAGGGCATCGTCGTGCTCACGCTCGACGATCCGGGCCAGTCGGCCAACACCATGAACCAGGCCTACAAGGACTCCATGGCCGCCACCGTGGACCGGCTCGAGGCCGAGAAGGACGGAATCGCCGGCGTCGTGATCACCTCGGCCAAGAAGACGTTCTTCGCCGGCGGCGACCTCAACGACCTGGCCAAGGCCACGCCGCAGGACGCGCCCCGGGTTGCGGAGGAGGTGCGGGACATCAAGCGCCAGCTCCGCCGCCTGGAGACGCTCGGCAAGCCCGTCGTGGCGGCGATCAACGGCGCCGCCCTCGGTGGTGGCCTGGAGATCTGCCTGGCCTGCCACCACCGCATCATCCTCGACGACCCCAAGGCCGTCGTCGGCTTCCCGGAGGTTCAGCTCGGTCTGCTTCCGGGCGCCGGCGGAGTGGTGCGCACGGTGCGCATGCTCGGCATCGCTGACGCCCTGCTCCAGCTGCTGATGCAGGGCCAGCGCCACCGGCCGGCCAAGGCGCTGGAGCTCGGCGTCGTCGACGAGGTGGTGGATTCGGCCGACAAGCTGATCCCCGCGGCCACGGCGTGGATCCAGTCCCGCTCCGGCGGGGAGCCCGTGGTCCAGCCGTGGGATGTCAAGGGCTACAAGATCCCCGGCGGCACGCCCAGCAATCCCAAGCTGGCCCAGAACCTGCCCGCCTTCCCGGCCAACCTCCGCAAGCAGCTCAAGGGCGCCAACTACCCCGCACCGCACCACATCATGGCCGCGGCCGTGGAGGGCGCGCAGGTCGACTTCGACAACGCCATCGAGATCGAGGGTCGCTACTTCGTGGATCTCGTCACCGGCCAGGTGGCCAAGAACATGATCCAGGCGTTCTTCTTCGACATGCAGCGCGTGAGCGGCGCTCGTGGCCGCCCGGAGGGGATCGAGCCGTTCAAGCCGGCCAGGATGGTCGTGCTCGGCGCCGGGATGATGGGCGCCGCCATCGCCTACGTCTCGGCCAAGGCCGGGATCGAGGTGGTGCTCAAGGACGTCTCGCAGGAGGCGGCCGACCGCGGGAAGGCCTACTCGGTCAATCTGACGGGGAAGGCCGTCTCCCGGGGACGCTCCACGCAGGAGCAGGCCGACCAGCTGCTGGCGCGGATCACTCCCACGGCCGATCCCGCCGACGCCGCCGGCGCGGAGCTGGTGATCGAGGCCGTGTTCGAGGACCCCAAGGTCAAGGCCCAGGTGTTCTCGGAGATAGAGCCGCATCTGGCCGAGGGCGCGCTGCTGGGATCCAACACCTCGACGCTGCCGATCACCGATCTCGCCGAGGGTGCCTCCCGGCCGGAGGAGTTCATCGGCCTGCACTTCTTCAGCCCGGTGGACAAGATGCCGCTGCTGGAGATCATCAAGGGCGAGCGGACCAGCGAGGAGACCCTGTACCGCTCGCTGGATGTGGCCAAGCTGATCAAGAAGACCCCGATCGTGGTCAACGACAGCCGTGGCTTCTTCAATAGCCGCGTGATCGGGACCTTCATCAACGAGGGGATCGCGATGCTCACCGAGGGCGTCCCGGCACCCAGCATCGAGCAGGCCTCCTCTCAGGCCGGCTACCCCGCGCCGGTGCTCCAGCTCTCCGACGAGCTGAACCTCAAGCTGATGCGCAAGATCCGCAACGCCGCCAAGGAGGCCGCCGACAGCGGCTCCAGCGGCTGGGACGCGCATCCCTCCGAGGCGGTCATCGACCGGATGCTGGACGAGCATGACCGCCCCGGGCGTCTGGAGGGCCGTGGCTTCTATGAGTACGTCGAGGGCAAGCGCGCCGGCCTGTGGTCGGGACTGCGCCAGGCGTTCCCGCCGGTGGCGGAGCCCGGCTCGATCTCGCTCCTGGATCTGGAGGAGCGGATGATGTTCGCCGAGGCGATCGAGTCGATCAAGTGCCTCGACGAGGGCGTGATCGAGTCCGTGGCCGACGCCAACATCGGCTCCATCCTGGGGATCGGCTTCCCGGGCTGGACCGGCGGCGTGCTCCAGTACATCAACGGCTACGAGCATCCCGAGCACGGCTCGGGCCCGGCTGCCTTTGTTTCTCGCGCGCGCGAGCTGGCGGAGCGCTACGGCGAGCGCTTCACCCCGCCGGCCTCGCTGGTGGAGAAGGCCGAGAGCGGTGAGCGCTACCTGGACGAGGTGCCGGTCCCAGCATAAGACCGGGCCCGCCCCGGGGCCGGCGGTGGCTAGGCTCATCAATCATGGGCGTGGGAGGGACGAAACTGATCACGGCCAGCCTCCTGTCGATGCTCGTTCTGGTGTCCTGGGGCTTGTGTCCGTCACGCGGCCTCGCCGCGGAACGGCCGGGCGCCAGCGCTGCCTCGGACTCGGCAACCGAGCTTTCGCCCTTCCTCTACACGGCCATCGACGGTCACAAGGAAACTCTCGTCCCCTGGCAGGGCCAGCACGTGAGCGTGCTCGTGGAGCCAGGGCCGGTTCGCGACCCGGTGGTGATGAGCGAGTTGGTCGCGGCCCTGGATCGGGCCTGGAGCTATTACGCCGCCACGACCGGGCGACTGCCGGGTGTGGCTCACTCGTTGAACGGCCGTGACGAGATCGCCGAGGTGACGAGCACCTGTGGCGCTGGCTGCACCTACCTCGGGGCGACCGGGACCGAGATCCTCACCCAGTACTTCGAGACGCTGTATCAGCAGGTGGCCCAGAGCAAGCTGTATGACCAGGTCGCCTTTTACGAGCTAGGGCGCAGCTTCTGGTTCTGGAGTCCGCAGCTGGCGTTCAAGGCGCCCGACCAGGACCCAGTGGTGACTGGGTTCGCGGTGCTGATGAGGTTCCGATCGATGGCGGCGGCTGGCGTTGCCGGTGCGCCCTACAACGGAGCGCCGTTTACCACCTTCGCCGCTGGTGTCGAGGCGCTGGCGCGGGAATATGAGGCGGATCCGTCGTTGACGTTCGCCGGCACGCTGGCTCAGGCCAAGTCGCCCGGTGCCTACGGTGGGACGGACTTCTGGGCATCGTTGATGCTCCAGCTCGCCGGACGCCACGGCGGTCAGATCTTCCTCACGCGGTTCTTTCACCATGCCGGGAGTCTGCCGGCAGCGTCTTCCACCCCCGGCGCGGTGACCAACTGGGTGCGCGACGCGAGCTACGCCGCCTGCACAGATCTCGCCCCGGTCTTCTACGCACGCTGGGGGTTCCCGCGGCCGGACGGCAGCGTGACTCCGCGCCCCACGGCGGCGAGTGTGCCCGAGCCTCCGGGGAGCTGTACCACGCTCAGCGCCGGGCGAGCACATGTCAAGCGCGGAAAGGCGGGCGTCTTGTTGACGTGCGTCGGCGTCCCCGGAGCGCGCTGCAAGCTCACGCTGGTGTTGACCGTGAGGCGGGCAACGCGGGGTCGGGTCGTCGGCATTGGCCGCCACACACTCGCCGCCGGCCGGAGCGAAGCCGTCCGCGTTAGGCTCAACCGCACGGGCCGACGGCTGCTGGCGGTCCGTCACCACCTGCGGGCCACGCTCACGGTCACCGAGCTCGGTGGTTATGGCGCTCCGGTCATCAGGCGAAGGGTCACCTTCTAAGCCCGCGCACCAAAGGATCCCGGCGGCGCCCGCTCATAGCCGGCAAGTCAGCAGTGGGGGTAGCGATCGGTGCTCGCCTGTCCGCCAGCGATTGGTTGCACGGCTCGTTGTAGGAAGGCGTCATAGCCAGCGGACAGGCTTGGTCGGGCGTCGCTGAGGAGCTTGCCCAGCCTTGCGGAGCGCGCTTTGAGTGTGCAGGCGGCGCGCGCTTGGTCGATGTCGGCATACAGGCGCGTGGCAGCACTGGCCAGCAGCCCGTGCTGTTGGACGAAGGCCGCCAGCAGGGCCTCGAGGTCGTTCAGGCCGAGCGTGTCGTACTCGCGCGTGTACGGGATCGGCGGCACAGGATCTCCCAGTGCCCGCTGCAAATCGAAGGCGCCGATCGACGCCCTGGGTTGGTGCTTGACGAGCCCCAGCGCGGCTCTCAGCATCCCCCTAGTGAGGCCGCGTGCGAGCAGGCCCCGCGCCGACGGTCGGCGAACGAGCGCGCCCGGTCGAGGCAGCTGCGTATGGCGCAGGCGACCGGATGAGAGACGCAAGTTGAGGCGATCGCGCCGTAGTTCTCTGGCCAGCGCGATACTCGCCTGATGCTGATCTCCGTACGCCGCCGCCAGCACCCCGGCGTAGACCTTGAATGCGGCCGTCTGCACGAGCTCGGTGCTGGAATCCTTGACGCGGCGGGCGATCAGGAACCGATTGAGGACAACGCTCACGCTGTCCACCAGCGAGCTCACGGACGCGCTCGCTGTCCTGTAGCGCTGCATCACGCGACCAAACCGCGCGCAGCTCGAGCGCTTTAGGCGCGGTGGACAGACCTTGCCGAGGTACGCGCGGCCCGGTGGGCGGGGCAACGCGATCTGGCGGTAGTGCGAGTCAGGCGGATCCAGCTCGCCAACCATGTCGTCGAGCTTGAGGTTGGCCAGCAGGCTGACAATCTCGAGGCCACAGAACGTCTCGCCCCACCCCGGCAGGTCCGCGAACTCCAAGCAGGTCCTCAGAGCATCACCCGCATCGTGAAGGGACAGTGCCTTCTTGGCCAGGTTGAAAGCGTTCTTGAACCACGGCGGGAGCGACAGCTCGGGGGTCGTCGGGACGAACAGATCGGAGAGCGCCGAGCTGCCCGGTGGAGTCCCGCCGTCTAGCGCGTGCGCTGTCACCTCGCACGCCAGTACGTGGCTTACGTCGACGGCACTCACGTGATAGCCGTCGCCGTCGCGGTCAAAGTTCCTCGTCGCTCCGCGCGCGCTAGTGAGCTGGCCATCGGCACCCACATACACCCAGTTGATCGTGTAGTGGCCGTTGCTGCCCTGCCAGGCTCCGGGCACGCATTTCAAAAAGAACCCCTGTTCCGGGTCAAAGCCACCGGAGTCCTGCAAGTACGGCCTCCCCGTATCCCTGGCTGGCGGCGCGGTGACCTCGAACTGCTGCTCTTCGCCGATCGATGTCCCAGCCGCGTTTTGTGCCACCAGCCGGTAGTAGTAGACCGTGTCGGCGGCAACCGGACTGATCTGCTGGCTGACATCGACGCTCGAGGTTCCGTTGCCCGCCGACCCAGGCCCGGTCGAGTGCGAATACCCCGTCAGGTCCGCGGGTGAAGAGGCGCTGACCGACGACGTGCCCCAGTAGAACGTGTAGCTCGTGTCGTTCCCGTGCGGGTTGAGGGTGCCCTTGAGGGCGGCGCTGGCGTCCCCGTAGGCCCAGTCCGCGCTCCCCGTGGATGCCGTCGGCGAGGAGCCACCGCCCGTCGTGAACGTCGCATCATTCCCGTACGCGGCCGTTCCGCCGGTGGCGGTCGCCTCCAGCCGGTAGTGGTAAACGGTGCCGCCGAGAAGACCGCTCAAGGTCGCTGATACAGAGACCGGCGACGAGCCACCCCCGACGGCCGTGGAGCATGGCGCGCTGGACCCGTAACCAGTGGTAGTTCCGTAGTCGAAGCGGCAATCGCCGACGGCGATGCCGTTCGGGTTGACCGTGCCGCTGACGCCTGCCGACGTCTGGGCCGGAGCAGCCGAGCCGGTTACCACCGTGGCCGGTGCGCCGGGGGTGGGTGTCGGTTGGATGATCCAGGTGGAGCCGTCCCAGCGTTCGGCGAGCGTCCGCGTGTCGCCAGCGCCGTCGTAATAGCTCCCGACTGCGGTGCAGGCCGTTGGGGCCGAGCACGACACGCCCTCGAGGTTGCCGCTGGTGGCCCCCGCGGGACTGGGAATGCTCGGGATCGTCCAGCTCGCACCGTCCCAGCGCTCGGCCAAGAGTACGCCGTTGTTGCCGTTGCCGACAGCGGTGCAGGCCGTGGCCGACGTGCACGATACCCGGCCGAGCCCACTGAAATTGTTGTTGGGCGGGATCGGGGTTGCCTGGATCGTCCAGCTTGTGCCATCCCAGCTCTCCGCCAGCGGATTCTGGCATTCGCTGATGTCGCAGGATTCGCCAGCCGCGGTGCAGGCGGTCGCGGAGGTGCAGGACACGCCTCCGAGGCCACTGACCCTGTTGCCGTTGGGGTTTTGGGTGGCCTGGACCGTCCAGCTCGTTCCATCCCAGCGCTCGCCGAGCGTCACGTTGGCCGTACCGTCATAGAAGCCCCCCACCGCGGTGCAGGCCGCTGCCGAGGTGCAAGACACGCCGCTGAGGCTGACGTTCGTAGCGCCCATCGGGATGGGAGTGCTCTGGATCGTCCAGCTCGTGCCATCCCAACCCTCGATCAGGGGAGTCGTGGTCCTGGTCGTGCCGCTGGTGTTGACGGAGATCCCGACCGCGGTGCAGGCGGTCGGCGAGGTGCAGGACACAGCGCTCAGGCTGCTGTTGGAGTTGCCCATCGGGATGGGAGCGCTCTGGGCCCTCCAGCTCGTGCCATCCCAACGCTCGATCAAGGGAGTCGTGGTCGTACCGCTGCCATCGAGGGAGCTCCCCACCGCGGTGCAGGCCGTCGGCGAGGTGCACGACACACCGCTGAGGCTGCTGCTGCTGGCACCAGCGGGGTTGTAGGTGGTCTGGATCGTCCAGCTCGTCCCATCCCAGGCCTCCGCGAGTGTGGTCGTAGCGCCGGTAGGGTCGCTGAAGGACCCGACCGCCGCGCACGCCGTGGCCGAGGTGCAGCTTACGTCCGAGAGCTCGCCACGCACAGCAGCGGCTGACGCCGCTGCCTCGAGCATCGCCAGCGCGAACAGGACTACGAATACCAGCCCCGGTCCCCGAATCGCCCATCTCATCGTCTTCTTCTCCTATTGGAGCCCTCGCTGACCTAACGTACGCGCGTGACGCACGGTCGTCAAGTCAATTTCCCTCCGCCCCAACCCCTTCCTCATGGTTCTGCGCTGCCGGCTCCGGGTAGCTCGGGCCGATGGCGAAGATAACCGTAGGCACAGAGAACACGAACGAGATCGAGCTCCACTACGACGACCATGGCAGCGGCAACCCGGTCGTCCTGATCCACGGCTGGCCGCTCAGCGGTCGCAGCTGGGAGGCACAGGTGCCGGCACTGGTGCAGGACGGCCACCGCGTGATCACCTACGACCGCCGTGGGTTCGGCTGGTCCTCGCAGCCCTGGGAAGGGTACGACTACGACACCTTCACCAGCGATCTGCATGTGCTTATAGAGCACCTCGACCTGCGCGAGATCACCCTTGTGGGCTTCTCCATGGGCGGCGGCGAGGTGGCTCGATATGTCGGCACGCATGGCACCGAGCGCGTCCGCAAGGCGGTGTTCGCCGCGGCCGTGCCACCGTTCCTGTACCAGAGCGATGACAACCCCGACGGCGGCCTCGACGATGCCACCATCGAGGGGTTCCTCGGCGGGGTGCGCGGGGACCGGGTGGCGTTTCTGGACGGCTTCCTGGCGAACTTCTTCGCCGCCGGCGAGAAGACGGATCTGATCAGCGAGCCGGCACGCCGGTACCACCTGGACATGGCCGAGTTCGCCTCCCCCAAGGGCACTCACGACTGCATCAAGGCCTTCTCCCACACCGACTTCCGCGGTGACCTGGAGCGCTTTGACATCCCCACGCTGGTGATCCACGGAGACTCGGATGCGATCGTCCCCTTCGAGGTCTCGGGCAAGCGCACGCACGAGTCGGTTTCGGGGAGCGAGCTGGCCCTGATAGAGGGGGGCCCGCACGGGCTGAACGCCACCCACCCCGCGGAGTTCAACCGGGCGCTGCTGGAGTTCCTGGGTCGGTAGCGCAGAGCGGTAGCCTCCTCGGGGTGCTGGAGCTCGACGATCTGCATCGTCGCTACGGCGAGGTGGCTGCCCTCGACGGCATGACGTTTAGCGTGCCGGCGGGCAAGGTGTTCGGCTTCCTCGGACCCAACGGCGCCGGTAAGACGAGCGCGATGCGGGCCGTGTTGGGTGTGACCTCGCTGGACTCGGGGGCGATCCGCTTCGGGGGTCAGCCGGTCGATGCCGCGGCACGTCGCCGCTTTGGCTACATGCCCGAGGAGCGCGGCCTGTATCCCGGCATGCGGGTGCTCGACCAGCTCCAGTACTTCGGCCTCCTGCACGGGCTCGACGCCGCGGTTGCGAAGCGCTCGGGTGAGGAGCTGTGCGAACGGCTCGGGGTCGCCGGGCGCGTCGACTCGAAGGTGGAGGAGCTGTCGCTGGGCAATCAGCAGCGCGTCCAGCTCGCCGCAGCGCTTGTCCACGACCCCGAGCTGCTCGTACTCGACGAGCCGTTCTCGGGCCTGGACCCGGTGGGGATCGATGATCTGAGCGCGGTGCTGGCCGAACGTGCCCGCGCCGGCGCGACCGTCCTCTTCTCCAGTCACCAGCTCGACCTCGTAGAGCACCTGTGCGAGGAGGTCGCGATCGTCGACCACGGGCGGGTGGTCGTGCAGGGGACGGTGGAGCAGATCGCGCGTGGCGGACGGCCACGCCTGGCCGTCCGCGTGGCCGGCGATCGCGAGGGGCGCTGGGGGGCAGCCCTGCGTGACGGTGCGCGGATGCAGTCGGTGCAGGCCGGCACCGTCGTGGTCGAGCTCGATGGCGCGCAGAGCGCCGACGGGGTGCTCGACATCGTCCGCGCCGCCGGGAGCGTCGAGCATTTTGCCTTCGAGCGCCGGCGCCTATCGGAGGTCTTCCGCGAGTCGGTGCACCCCGGGGCGGCCCGGTGAGCCGCGCGTGGTGGACACTGACGCTGCACGTCGCCCGCCGTGAGCGGCGCGAGCGCATGCGCACCCGCTCGTTCCGGATCTCGACGGTCGTGCTCGTCGTGGGCGTCGCGTGCGCCGTGGGGATCCCGGCGCTCGTCGGCGGCGGCAAGAGCGCCTCCCGGGTCGGCGTCGTCGGCAGCGATACCAGCGCCCTCGCCGCCACCGTGTGCCAGGCCGGCGCGGTGCTCGATGTGAGGGTGCGCCCGATCGCCTTCAGCGACCAAGCGCTCGCGCGGAAGCAGCTCGGCGCCGGCGACCTCGATGCGGTCTACGTCGCCGGGCAGCCGGTGCTCCTTGCGCAGCAGCCCGCGGCGGGAACGAGCGACGCCAAGGCACGGCTCGCCGGTGCCATCGCGCGCCTGGCTGAGTCTCCCTCGCAGACGACCGCCAATCGCTTCCGCGCGCTCCCCGTCCGCGGCCTGAAGGCGGCGCCGGCGGCACTCTCCACGCGGCTCACCGGCCTGGCGATCGTGGTGCTGATCTACGTGCTCGTCTTCGTCTACGGACAGCGCATCACCAGCGGCGTGGTCGAGGAGAAGGCCAGTCGCGTCGTCGAGGTCCTGCTGGCCAGTATCCGACCCTCACAGCTGCTGACCGGCAAGGTCCTCGGCATGGGGATCACCGCGTTCGCCCAGATGATCGCACTGCTGGTGACGGCCCTGGTCGTCGCAGCGGCCACCGGCGCGAACCTGCTGCATGGCGCCGCCCTGCACGTGCTGCTCGTCGGCGCGCTGTGGCTCGTCCTCGGCTACGCGCTGCACTGCACCGCGTTCGCAGCCGCGGGCTCACTGATCACCCGCGAGTCCGACGCTTCCAACGTGACCTTCCCGGTCATGCTGCCCTTGCTGGTCGCCTACGCGCTGTCCTTCGGGACGATCTTCGGCGGCTCGGCGTCGGCGTTCTTCAAGGTGCTCGCCTACTTTCCGCCGACCGCCCCGATCGCGAGCACGACCCTGTACGCCACCGGTGCCATCGGGCTCCTCCAGGTTGCCATCGCCGCCGCGATCTGCCTCGCCGCCACCGTCGCCACCGCCCGTCTCGCCGCCACCATCTACGAACGCTCGATCCTGCGTATCGGCGCTCGGGTGCGTGTCCGCGAAGTCCTCCGCGGTGAGGGCTCCGCCTGAGCGCTGTGCCCCTGCGAGCCATTCCCCGGGTCGGTGCGGCGGTGACGGTGATCGACCTGGACTCACGCATGCAGGGGGTCGTCGCCGAGGTGCGTGAGGGCGGTCGTCGGCTGCTCGTCCACACCGAGGAGGGAGGCAGCATCGAGTTCGTGCTCAGGCGCGCGACGGCGAGGTTCACCGCCGAGCCCGGGAGCGCCTGGCCGCGGCTGCGCTTCAGCGAGCCGGGCTAGAACTGGTGGAGGCCCGTTGGTGCGAGATCGCTAGGACCCAGCGGGTGCTGAGAGCCCCAGTTGCTCCAGGCTGCGGCGCAGCTGCTGCGGGGAGCGAAAGGGAATGGTCCTCATCCCCAGCGCCGCCGCTGTGCCCAGATTCGCGAGCGAGTCGTCGATCATCACCGTGGCCCGCGGCTCCAGCTCGAACCGTGACAGCAGCCGCTGGAAGAGCTCCGGGTGGGGCTTGACCACCCCCTCCTGGTAGGAGGCGACGGTGCCGGTGAACCATCGCATGAACGGATAGCGCGCCAGCCGGCGCGGGTAGGTCTCCCGCTCCATGTTGGTGAGCGCGTAGCACCGGAGGCCCGATCGCAGCAGCTCGCCGAGGATCTCGACGCTGCCGCGGATCTCCCCACCTTCCATCTCCTCGCTGCGCCGACCCCAGGCGGTGATCAGCTCCGCCTGGCCCGGGTGGCGAGCGGCCAGCTCCGCGCAGGACTGCTCGACGGGAACGCCGCGGTCGTGCGCGGCATGCCACTCCAGCGTGCAGACCTCGGTCAGAAAGCGCTCCATCTCGGCCTCGTCGCGGAACAGCTTGCGGTAGAGGTGACGGGGGTCCCAGTCGAGCAGAACCCCGCCGATGTCGAACACGACCGCCTCGATCTGCTGGTGCGGCGCGCCCGTCGGCAAGCCGGCGACCTTACCGGGACACGTTCGGGACTGGCGCTGGCCGCCTGACCCGGTTAAGCTCACGACGGGCGAGGAGAGGAGAGGCTGATGTACAAGCAGGTGCTCGATCCGGTGTCCCACTCCCTGGGGCTTTCGTCGATCTTTGCCCTGCTCCCGCTGGCGGGGCTGTTCCTGCTTCTGGGGGTGGTGCGTCTCAAGGCGCAGTGGGCGGCGCTGCTGGCATTGGTGATCGCCGGGGTGGTGGCCGTTGTCGTCTACGGCATGCCCGCCGGCCAGGCCCTCGACTCCGCCGCCGAGGGGGCGGCCTTCGGCTTCTTCCCGATCATGTGGATCGTGATCAACGCGCTGTGGATCTACAACCTGACCGATGTCACCGGCCACTTCGCCGTGCTTCGTCGTGCGTTCAGCCAGGTCTCCGAGGACATCCGGGTGCAGGTGGTGATGATCGCGTTCTGCTTCGGCGCCCTGCTGGAGGCGCTGGCGGGCTTCGGCACGCCGGTGGCCATCTGCGGGGTGATGCTCGTCGCTCTCGGCCTCAAGCCGATCAAGGCCGCCGGGGTGGCGCTGCTGGCCGACACCGCCCCCGTGGCCTTCGGGGCGATCGCGATCCCGATCACCACCCTGGCCCAAGTCACCGGTCTTCCCAAGCACCAGCTCAGCGAGATGGTGGGCCGGCAGTGCCCGCTGCTGGCCCTGCTCGTCCCGTTCCTGCTGGTGGCGATGGTCGACGGCCGCCGGGGACTGCGGGAGACGTGGCCGGCGGCGCTGACTGCGGGCGGGACCTTCGCCGTGGTGCAGTTCGCCTCCTCCAACTTCATCTCTCCGGAGCTGACCGACATCCTGGCCTCGCTGGCCTCCGCCGCCACGCTGGTGGCGCTGACGCGGGTGTGGTCGCCGCGCACGCCTCACGCCTCTGCCGCGCCGCCCGCCCCGGCGGGGCCGGCGATCGCCGGCGCTGCCGCCGACGATCCGGCCCTGGAACGGAGGCTCAAAGCCGATCGCGGCGAGCGCTTCCGCCGGCGGGAGACGCTGGAGGCGTTCCTGCCCTACGTGATCGTGATCCTGGTGCTCGGAATCTGCAGCCTGCACGGCATCTCCGACGAGCTGGACAAGCTCACGAGCAAGTTCAGCTGGCCCGGTCTGCACGTCGTCAACGCCAAGGGCAAGGCTCCGACCAGCCTGGAGTTCAAGCTCAACTGGCTGACCGCGGCCGGGACGCAGCTGCTGGTAGCCGGCGTGCTGAGCGCGGTGGCGCTGCGCGTGCGACCGGGACAGGCGCTCGCCGTGTACCTGCGCACCCTGCGCAGTCTGCTGTGGCCGATCGTCACGGTCTGCTCGGTGCTGGCGGTGGCCTACGTGATGAACCTCTCCGGCCAGACGATCACGCTGGGGACATGGGCGGCGGGTGCGGGCGGCTTCTTCGCCTTCCTCTCCCCGGTCATCGGCTGGTTCGGGACCGCCGTGACGGGCTCTGACACCTCCACCAACTCGCTGTTCGGCGCGCTGCAGGTGGCCGCGGCCAAGCACGCCCACCTATCGCCGGTGCTGCTGGCTGGGGCCAACAGCTCAGGCGGGGTGCTGGCCAAGATGGTCTCGCCCCAGAACCTGGCCATCGGGGCCGCCGCTGTGGGGATCGGCGGACGGGAGGGGGATCTCTTCCGCACCGTGATCGCGTGGAGCCTGGGCATGCTGCTGCTGGTGGCGGTGCTCGTGCTGCTGCAATCGACGTCGGTGCTGTCCTGGATAGTGCCCTGAGCGTTCCGGCGGAGCCCCCGCGGCTGCCCAGCCACCGTCCTCAGGCGACTGGCCTGGAGCCGGGGGGCCTACCGAAGTCTGGACAGGGGCGCTCTGGCGGTCAGGAGGGTGGTGGGGACGCCGGGCCCGGCGCGGGGTGGACCGGCAGCACCTCCGGTGGGCGCGGTGGCTGGTTGAAGTCGAAGTCCGCCGTCAGGTCGCCGATTCCCGGGTTGGCCTCCCGCACGTCCGGGCGCGGATCGGGTCGCCCGTCGGTGGCGGGGTTCAGCCGCTGTCCGCCGAGGAACAGATCCTCGATGAACTTGTTGTAGGCGTCGTGGCTGAGGGTCTGATGGTCGATGTAGCCGCTGCGGGCGTAGGGGCTGATGACGATCCCCGGCACGCGCAGCCCAAGCCCGTTCTGGTCAAGCACAGGCGGAACGACGTGATCGTAGAAGCCTCCCCAGTCATCCCAGGAGAGGAAGATCGCGGTGCTGCTCCAGTCGGGGCTCTGCATGATCGCGTTGATCAGTCCGGTGACGTAGGTCTGCCCGGCGCTGACAAGCGCCGGAGGATGCTCGGAGACCTTGCCGTTGGGGTCGATCCAGGAGACCGCCGGCAGCGTCCCCGCCTTCGCCTGGGCGTAGAAGTTCGACAGGCTCTGCACGTTGCCCAGCTGCCCGTTCTGCTGCACGTCGGTGAAGTGCGGCAGCGGGTTCCAGATGCCCGGCGTCGTTGGCCCCTGGGCCACCGGCGCGCAGCTCACCGAGCTGTCGTTCTCGCAGTCCGGCTCGGCGCCCTTGAAGACGTAGTAGCCCCAGTTGACGCCGTACCTGTGCAGCAGGTAGGTCATGTCAGTCCACGCGTACAGCGGCGTGGTCGACAGCGGCGCGCCAGGCCCGTTGGGCTTCTGCAACGCGTTGGTGCACGAGAACGCGGCGAACGGATTGGTGCAGAACGCCGACCACTCGGAGACCTGGAAGAGGTGCTCCGGGAGGCTCCACGACGCGTTCGGCTCGAACATCTTGTCCTGGAGCACGTAGTCCTGCGCGTAGCGCCAGTAGTTCGGGATCTCACGCGCGTCGTGGTAGCCCATCACGTCGATGCACTTGCCCGCGGCCGACGAGGTGCACGGACTGCAACTGGGGGCGTTGGAAGAGCAGCCCGAGCCCTTCTCCGCCTGCGCGACGAACCCGTCCATCTTGCCGCCGTGGATGTCGGCGGTCGCGTTCGTCTGCCCGTGTGGGCCGCCATAGTTCAGGTTCGCGCCGTCGTGGAAGGGCTTCACGCAGGTGCCGCTCCGCGGATCGGGCACGCACACTCCGGGCTCAGGGAAGCCGTTGGCGCCGGGGAAGGTGCCGAAGTAAGTGTCGAACGAACGGTTCTCCTGCATGATGATCACGACGTGCTTGATCTTGTGGATCCCGGTTGCCCCCACGGTCACCGGCACCGTGGGGGAGGTCGAGCGGATGTTGCGAGGGTCGCGGTCCAGCACCGTGCGGAAAGCCAAAGTGCCGGCGGTGGCGAGTTGCTCGCTGACCGAGTAGTCCGAGCTCCGGTTCAGGCGGACGCGAGCCACCAGCCTCCATCCGCTGCCGAACTGTTGCTCGAGGCGTACGTTCCCGAACGCGTGCCGAGGCTCGACATGACCGCTGAAGGTCACGGTGGTGCCCGGATCGACGCTCATGGAGGAGGCGGAGAGCGTCACGAGGGCATGGACCCGCTGGAACATAGTCCGGCTGCGCCGGCCCCGTGCCACCACGTACCAACGTCGATTGGTCTGCACGACGCCTCCCCGGCGCACGATCACGTAGCGCCCACCGCGACGGGTCCGGGTCACCAGTACCCGCGTGAAGCGGCGGTGGTATGGCAGGCGGTGCCACAGCACGACGCCCGTGCCGGGCCGCGCGAACGGGACCCGCCCGTGGATCACCACTCGCTCGCCGGCGGTGGACGGGTTGGGCTGCGCGCTGATCGTGGGTCGCAGATGCCGAGGCGACCGCTTCGCCGCAGAGGAGCTGACCAACAAGGTCGCACCACCCCCGATCGTCACCAGCAGCAACGACAGCGACAAGACCAGCAGGCGACCCCGCATCATGACCCTCCCCGGGTCGGAATGACATGAAATTGGTCCGGCCGCCTGAGTTAACCCTCGGCGCACGCTCAAAGTTGCGCCGGGCTGACTGATCGGGATCGCCGGGGTTCTTGGGTCCGCGTGTAACGTGGGGCGATGGCCCGCCCGGAGAAACGCCTTCAGGCGAGCATGCTACGCCGAGCCTTCTGTGCGCTCGCTCTCCTCATCCTGCTCGCGGTTTCCGTACCCACCCTCGCCCGCGGTGACGCCACCCCGCAGGCCGATCTGGCCCTGCTCAATCAGGAGCGCGCCGCGTGGGGGCTCCCGGCCGGGATCACCGAGAACACCACGTGGTCAGCGGACTGTGCCGCCCACGACAACTACGAACGGCAGAACGGCGGCCAGCTGACCCATACAGAGCAGCCTGGCAACCCGGGTTACAGCGCCGCGGGCGCGTACGCGGGCGGGCACAGCATCTTGTCGGGGGGCGTGCCGTGGCTGGCCGGGGCGAGCCCGTTCGAGACCGCGCCCATCCACCTCATCCAGCTGTTCACCCCCAGCCTGGCGCAGGTCGGGATCGATGACAGCTCCGGCTACGTGTGCGTCACCACATTCCCCGGCATGACGGCCGCGCCTCCGGCCCAGGAGACCATCACCACGTATCCCGGCGGCGGCACTGCCGGGTTTCTCACCGCCGAGAATGCGCGGGAGAGCCCGTTCGTGCCGGGGGACTTCGTGGGGCTTCCCGCCGGCACCACCACCGGCCGTGAGATCTTCGTGTATCTCGACGAGCCCGGCCACACCGGCCCCGCGCAGGTCACGATCCAGCAGGCATCGCTCACGGCACCAAGCGGCTCGCTGCCCGTCAAGACCGTCGACAACAGCACCGGCACGATCGGCCCGTACCTCACCGGCGGGATCATCATCCCCGCCCAGCCCCTGCCCGAGGGCGTACCGATCAACGCCTCGGTGACGCTGGCGGGCGCCAACGGCCCAGTCACCCACGCCTGGACCTTCACCACCGCGCAGGCGCCGAACGCCTCGGTCACCGTAAGCGGAACGTCCATCACCTTCACCTCTGGCAACCCCACAACCGGACTCCTGCGGATCTTCGTACCATCCGACAGTGGCAGCTACTACGTCCTGGACCAGCCGATCAAGCCGGGCACGAGCGCACTCCCGACCGCGAGCCTGCCGACCGGCACTGCGCTCGAGGCCTGCGTCTCCCAGTCCGCCGCCAGCGGGTACGACTCCGCCCATGCGTGCAGCCCGCCCTTCACGATCTCAGGCGACGGCTCCGGGTCGCCGGGTTCCGGGCCGGGGGACTCGGCGAACTCCGCACCGGCGAACCCCGCGCTGGTGAGCCCCGGGGCGACGATCCACACCTATCGGCCCGGACTCTCACTCAGGGGACGTCGCCTGCGGGTCTCGCTGCCGCAATTCACGCTCGGTCGCCGAGTCACCATCACGGCCATCTACCAGCGCCGGTCCTGCCACCGCCACCGATGCCGCGTCGCGCTGCGCGCCACCCGGAGTCGCACCGTGCTCGCCACCGGTCCTCGGCTGACGCTGTCCCTCCCCCCGGTCGGCCGTGCCAACCGAGTCAAGGTCACGGTCACCCTGGCGACCTTCCGCGCCGGTGGGGACCTGTTCAGAGCCGTGCCTGCCACCATCACCGGCTCCGTCTGAGTGGCGGGAAGGCTAACCGCGCCCCGACCCGCGGCCGTACAGCGCTCGGATCATCAGGCCCGTGAGCCTGCTGCTGAGCTTGGTGTAGGGGAAGTAGTACAGCTCGCGGTCCAGCCCGAAGCGCGTGACCACGAGGTTCTGGCGCTGGCAGTACTTCTGGATGCCCACGCGGCCGTGGCGGGCGCCGACGCCGGACTGCTTCATCCCCCCGATCGGGATCTCCATCGCGAAGTAGTTGATCAGGGCGTCGTTGACCACCGCCGAGCCAGCCTCCAGCCGCCGGGCGACGCGCTCGCCGTGCGCGGGATCCCCCGCGAAGACGCTCGAGTCCAGCCCGAACTCGGAATCGTTGGCCAGGCGGATCGCCTCCTCCTCGCTGTCGACCTGCATGATGGGCAGCGTCGGGCCGAAGGTCTCCTCGGTCATGATCCTCATGGTGTGGTCCACACCGGTGAGCACGGTGGGCGCAAAGAAGCGCCCCTCACCCTCACGCCGGTGCCCGCCGACCTCGACGCGCGCGCCCTTCTCCACGGCGTCGCGGACATGCTCACTTAGGATGTCCATCTGGTCGGGTGAGGTGACCGCGCCGATGTCGACCTCGGCCCGGCCGGCCGGAGCGCCTTGGCGCAGCTCGCGCACCTTCTCGACGACCTTGGCGACGAAGGGCGCGTAGGCCTCGCCCTCCACGTAGACGCGCTCGATCGAGATGCAGGTCTGCCCGCCGTTCTGCAGCGCGCCGAACACGGCGGCGTTGGCGGCCCGCTCCAGGTTGGCATCGCGCAGGACGATCATCGGGTCCTTGCCCCCGAGCTCCAGCGTGATCGGCAGCAGCCGCTTGGCGCCCTGCTCGGCCAGGCGCCGGCCGACCCCGGTCGAGCCGGTGAAATGCAGCATGTCCACGGAGTCCGCCAGTGCGGCGCCGACCTCGCCGCCGGGGCCGTTGGCCACGAGGAAGACATCCTCGGGCAGGCCGACCTCACGCAGCCCCTCGGCCATCAGCAGCGAGCTCAGCGGGGTGATGGAGGCTGGCTTGAGGACGACGGTGTTGCCGGCCATGAGCGCGGGAATGGCGTCGCCGAAGTTGTTCAGCAGCGGGTAGTTCCACGGCCCGATGACACCGACGGCGCCGTAGGGGACGTAGCGATTGACCACCTTGCGCCCCAGCAGGAGCGGCGAGTGCGGGCGCTCATGCTCGTCGGCGAGCCACTTCCCAGCCTTCTTGGCCCAGAAGCCCAACGCGTCGACGCAGTAGAAGAGCTCGAGCTGCGCGTCCTCATAGGGCTTGCCGGCCTCGTCGCCGAGCGTCCGTATGACGCGCTCCCGGTTGCGCACGATCCAGGCCCGCATGTCCCGCATGAGCGCACCGCGACGCTTGAAGCCCAGGCCGTTCCAGGCGGGCTGCGCCGCTCGTGCACGGCGGACGAGCTCGATCGTTCCCTCGCGATCCAGCGCGGGCAGCTCGGCGATGGTGGCGCCGGTGGCCGGGTTCTCCACGGTGACGGTGTGCCCGGCGGCGCCGCCGTTGGCCGGGGGCGAGGTCTGGGTCTGCGTCGGCGTGCTCGCCATGGGGCTGGTCCATCCTGTTCGGGGGTATGAAGAGCTCGAATCCTCGCAGACGGTCGGCCGCGGTGACGGCCCCGCACGGGTTCGCTCCCCCGGCGCTCTGTGCGCCTCTAGGCTGTTGGCTACGAGTTTCACGACCTCGCCACGCCGATCGGCGGCGGCCTGACCTGGAGGGACTGCGCCATGGAGAGCTTCGACTACGTCATCGTCGGTGCCGGGTCGGCGGGGTGCGTGCTCGCCAACCGCCTGTCGGCCGACCCGTCCGTGCGGGTGCTGTTGCTGGAGGCCGGCGGTAAGGACCGTTCCCTCAACATCAAGATCCCGGCCGCGTTCGCCAAGCAGTTCCACACCAAGCTCGACTGGGACTTCGCCACCGATCCCGAGCCCCACGTCGACGACCGAACGCTGTACATCCCGCGAGGCAAGGGCCTGGGCGGGTCGAGCTCGATGAACGCGATGCTCTACGTCCGCGGTCGGCCGCTCGACTACGACTCCTGGGAGGCTCAGGGCGCACCCGGCTGGGGCTACCGGGACGTGCTGCCGTACTTCATCAAGTCCGAGGACAACGCGCGCGGGGCCTCGGAGTGGCACGGCGACAGCGGTCCCCTGCGGGTCAGCGAGCAGCGCTCGCCCCGTCCGCTGGACCGCCGCCTGATCGCCGCCAGTGAGGCCGCCGGCATCCCCCGCGTGGCCGACTACAACGGCCCCGAGCAGGACGGGGTCTCGATGTTCCAGGTCACCCAGTGGGGCGGCAAGCGCTACAGCGCCGCCGACGCCTACCTGCGACCGGTCGCCGAGCGCCCCAACCTGGAGGTGCGGACCGGCGCCCTGGTACAGCGGGTCGAGCTCCAAGGCACACGGGCGGTCGGCGTCCGCGTGCGCAAGGGACGCCGCGGCAGCGAGCTGTTCAGGGCCGAGCGCGAGGTGCTGCTGGCCGCCGGGTCGATCGGCTCGCCCCAGCTGCTCCAGCTCTCAGGCGTGGGGGCGCCGGAGGAGCTGCGCGCTGCCGGCGTGGAGGTTCGCCTCCCGCTCCCAGGCGTGGGGAAGAACCTGCAGGACCACCCCTTTGTCACCGTCATCTTTGAGGTCTCAGACGAGGACACGCTGTATGTCGCCGAGCGGCCCCGGTCGCTGGCCGAGTGGCTGCTGCGCCGCAGCGGGCCGCTCAGCTCCACGATCGCCGAGGTCGTCGCCTTTCACCGCACCCGCAGCGGCCTGCCGGCCGCCGACGTCCAGTTCCACATGGGCGCCGCCTACTACGAGGACCACGGCGCCGAGACCTATGACGGTCACGCCATGGTGATCGCCCCGGTGCTCATCTCCCCCACGGCCCGCGGACGCGTGTGGCTGCGCTCGGCCGACCCTTCCGCCAAGCCGCACATCCTCACCAACACACTGTCCGAGCCCGAGGACGTGGCCTCGCTGGTCGCCGGCGTCAAGCTCGCTCGGCGGATCGCCGAGCAGCCCGCGCTGGCGGAGATCGTCACCAAGGAGCTCAAGCCGGGCGCGGGCGTCTACGACGACGCTGACGTGGAGGCCGACATCCGCCGCCGGCTGATGCTCATCTACCACCCAGTCGGCACCTGCCGCATGAGCGACACCCACGAGGGCGCGGTCGTCGACAGCCAGCTGCGGGTACACGGCACCGACGGGCTCCGCGTCATCGACGCCTCGATCATGCCGCTGATCCCCGGGGGCAACACGCACGCACCAACGGTGATGATCGCCGAGCGCGTCGCCGACCTGATCCTGGGTGCCACCGCGCCCACGCCGGCCGAGGCGGCCCACGCCGGCGCCGCCGTGTGAGCACAGGCAACGCGCGCGGCGCCAGGACCGCCGGGAATCTAGATCAGCCAGCAAGCTGCGACAGAGACGAGATTGGACCCACGTGGAAGCTCACCAACAGGAGCGGCCCTCGAGTGGCTTTCCCTACGCAGCGATATCCAACGCCTTCGTCGGGATGATGCGCGATTACACCGGCCGCGGACCCACCAGGGCCCGGACCACGATCCGCGACAACATCGTCGTCGTGATGCTCGAGCAGACCCTGACCAAGGCGGAGCAATCGCTTGTGGCCAAGGGACGCTCAGAGAAGGTGCTCGAGATGCGCCACGAATATCGGCCGAGATCACCGGGCGAACGTGATCGCGATGACGAGCGCCAACGATGTCCAACCGGATCTCGCCTGTGAGATCTTCATGCTCGACGGTTTGGCCGAGCCTTCCCCGATGTAGTCACCGGAACTGGCTAGTGACGAACCACACGGATTGTCCAAGCGTCCTGGGTTGCACGAGCTGACTTCGGCCCCCGGTCCATGGTCCTGGGGGACTTCGGCCAGCAGTATCCACAGCGGTAGCGTCAACGAGCCGAAGGAGCAAGCATGGCCGTAGAGCCAAAGCTGAGTGATCAGGAGATCACCAGCCTGATGGAGATACCGCACCCCACCAAGGACCTCGGAGAATCGATCTACGGGACGACCAAGGTATTCCCCGACTACCAA
This sequence comes from Actinomycetota bacterium, assembly GCA_030946085.1. Taxonomy (GTDB): domain Bacteria; phylum Actinomycetota; class Thermoleophilia; order Solirubrobacterales; family Solirubrobacteraceae; genus Palsa-465. The sequence continues at coordinate 15,260 of JALYYW010000003.1, read as the reverse complement.
GCCGAGCCCGGTGAGACGTACCTCGGGATGGTGCACGGGATCGTCCACGAATCGTCGGTGAGCTTCGTCGCGGTGTTGCTGGGTGTGCGGGCCCTGCGCAAGGGGTTCGACTCGGCGCTGTACTTCTTCGGCATCGGCGCCCTCAACTGCCTTGCCACGCGAGGCTTTCCGACAGTCGGCAACGAGCTGTTCCCCGGCATGCGCAACGAGAACGCGCAGCTCTCCAAGTTCATCGAGGAGGGGGGCAAGGTGTATGCGTGCCGGCTCGGGCTGTCGCTTCACGGTGCGCGCGAGGAGGATCTGATGGAGGGCGTCATCCCGGCTCACCCGCTGGACTTCCAGGACGCGATGATCGAGTACGCGCGCAAGGGCGCGGTCATCAACACCACCTGGATGTTCTGAGCCGCGATATGGAGCTCTCGCTTCGCTCCGAGCTCGCGGTTCACGGCTTGCGCGCCCGCCCTCCGGTCAGGCGGCGTGGGGGTGCGGGGCCCAGTGACGATGGGCATTGGCAGCTGGCCGGCGGGGGCCCGGCGACGTTGCCGATGGCCTCGGATTCCCCGTTCGCGCTTGAAGCCGGGGGGCGACTGACCCGTGACGGTGTGGTGGTGGAGGACGCCATGCTCGAGCCGGTGGAACGTCCTCGTTTCTACGACCTGGAGACCAGCGACGGTGTTCGCTTCGAGCGGCTCGCCCGGCTCCACGGGCGTGATGTGCTCGCCACCACCGTCGTGCAGACCTGCATCCGCTACACCGCTACCGAGACCCGCTGCCGCTTCTGCACGATCGAGGAATCGCTGCGCGCCGGCAGCACCGTCCAGGTCAAGCGCCCGGAGCAGCTGGCCGAGGTGGCGACGGCGGCGGTGGCGCTCGACGGCGTTCGCCAGATGGTGATGACGACCGGAACGTCCGGTGGAGTCGATCGCGGAGCCAAGCACCTGGCGCGTTGCGTGCGCGCGGTCAAGCGCGCCACCCCTGGGCTTCCGATTCAGGTTCAGCTCGAGCCGCCGCTCGATCTGGGGTGGATCGACCGGCTGCAGGAGGCTGGAGCCGAGGCGATCGGGATCCACGTGGAGGCACTCGATGAGGCCGTGCGTGAGCGGTGGACGCCGGGCAAGGCGACGGTCTCGCTGAAGCGCTATGAAGAGGCTTGGGCGCGAGCGCTCCTGGTGTTCGGGGCAAACCGCGTCTCCACCTACCTGCTCGTCGGTCTCGGTGAGGACCCGGAGGAGCTCGTGGCGGGGGCGGAACGGCTGATCGAGCTCGGGGTCTACCCGTTCGTCGTACCCCACCGGCCGCTGGCCGGCTCTCTTGCCCACGGCGACGGCGTTCAAGCACCGGATCCGGACGTCCTCACCGCTGTGACCCAGCGGGTGGGCGAGGCGCTGGCGCTGGCGGGAATGCGGGGAGTGGACCAGGTCGCCGGCTGCGCCGCCTGCGGCGCCTGCTCGGCTCTACAGCACGCCGGAGGCTGAAGGTTCATGGACGTGGTCGAGCTCATGGGCGGACCTCCACCGAGGCTTCCATCTGAACCTCGCACGGACGCCTCGCCACTCGTCGTCGTTGACGTCAGTCAGGATCGCTTCAGGGTGGCGGCCTACGCGAAGCTCCGTCGCCGAGAGTTTGTCGAGGAGCAGCGACTGTTCTCGGCTACCGACGCCGATCACTGGGACGAGCATCCTGAGACGATCGTGCTTACCGCGCTGGGCCCAGGGGGAGCGGTTCTCGGCGGGGTGCGGCTGCACCCGGAGAGCTTGGAGCTGGGATGGTGGCGCGGGAGTCGGCTGGTCACAGCAGCGGGTTCCGGAGCGGGCCGTAGCGTCATCGGCGCCGCTCTCGTCCGTGCGGCCTGCGCCCATGCGCTGCGCGCGGGGGCACTGCGCTTCGATGCTCACGTCCAGCTTCCTCACGAGCCGTTCTTCAGCCAGCTGGGCTGGCGCACGATTCGCCCGATGGAGATCGCCGGCGCTCCACATCTTGTTATGCGCTGGCCGATATCGAGGCTCGCCGACCAAGCCCATGCCACAAAGTCTCCGCTGGGCAGCCTGGTCGGCTCGATGCTGCCCCGGGACCGCTGGCGTGGGGACGACTGCGCTCTCCTGCAGGGCTCCGATGTCGTGGCCTGCGTCGATGCGATCACGCCGTCGATGGTCGATCGCGATCCGGAATGGGCCGGCTGGTGCGGGATGCTCGTGACCGCCAACGACCTCGCCGCGATGGGCGCGAGGCCGGTCGGGGTGCTGGACGCGGTCGGCGGCCGAGACGCTGCTCACGTGGCCTCGGTACTGCGCGGGGTGCGCGCGGGGTCCGAGGCGTTCGAACTGCCGGTGCTGGGCGGGCATACGCAGCTCGGCGTTCCTGGGGCCCTGAGTGTGAGCGGCTTCGGGCGTGCCGCCGCGCCGGTGCCCGGCGGTGGCGGCAGCGCCGGCGATGCCCTCTGGGTGTCCGCCGATCTCGCGGGCCGGTGGCGTCGCGGATATCACGGCGGCCAGTGGGACTCCACCTCGGGGCGCAGGCGAGCGGAGTTGAGGCCGATGCTTCAGCTCGTCGCCGGCACCCGGCCTCACGCGGCCAAGGACGTCTCGATGGCCGGCATCGTCGGAACGATCTCGATGCTCGCGGAGGCGTCAGGTTGCGGAGCCGAGCTGGAGCTCGCGCGGGTCCCGCGACCGTCGCAGGCCCGGCTGGCCGACTGGCTGACGTGCTTTCCCGGTTTCGCCATGGTCCTGGCTCAACCAATCGGTGCTCCGGTGGGAAACGGGGGGAGTGCGGTGTCAGCCCGCTGTGGCTTCCTGAGCTCCCAAGGTGGCGTTCGACTGAGATGGCCCGACGGGGAGGTCACGACGGCGATCGGATCCTCAGCGGTGACACGGCTCGGGCCCGCGGCTGATGAAGCCTGATGTCAGAGCTCACGATCGCCGCCGCCGCCGCTCCGTTCAACCGCGATATGGACGCATGCTTGCGGACGATCGAGCAGGTGATCGACCAAGCCCGTACCGCCGGCGCGGGACTGCTGGTTCTGCCCGAGGCGGCGCTCGGTGGCTACGTCGAGACGCTTTCGGGCGATGCCGATGCTCCGCCCGCCCTCGACGCCGACGGTCCGGAGCTGGCGATCGTGAGTGAGCTGGCTCAGGAGATGGTCGTATGCGTCGGATTCTGTGAGGACGGCGGCAACGGCGTGCGTTACAACGCCGCCGCGTGCGTCTCGGGCGAGGGCCTCCACGGCGTGCACCGGAAGGCCCATCTTCCGCTCGACGAGCATCGCCTCACGACCACCGGAGACCACCTGGCGGCCTTCGAGACGCCCGTCGGACGGATCGGCATGCTCATCTGTTACGACAAGGCGTTCCCGGAGGCGGCCCGCACCTTGACCCTCGATGGCGCCGGCGTGCTCTGCTTTCTGTCGGCGTGGCCGTGCAGCGCCACCGACGCCGCCCCGAGGCTCCAGGACGACCGGCAGTGGCGCCGCGCCCAGCTGTGGGACCGCGCGCGAGCTGCCGAGAACTCCCTGATCGTCGCGTCGGCCAACCAAACCGGCAGCTTCGGCCGGCTCCGGTTCCTCGGCGGCGCGCGGGTGGTCGGGCCGGGCGGCGATCTGCTGTCGGAAACGGACGTCGACGGCGGGCTCGCGCTCACCACGCTCGATGTCGAGGACACGCTTGAACGTGCCCGCCGCGCGTTGTCGCCGATCCGGGACCTGCGCCCCGAGCTCTACGGAGCCGCCGAGCCGATTCCCCACACCTGAGCGATGCCTGCGGTCGACTTCATCCTGCGCTGGCCGGATGGCACGACGCAGGACTGTTACTCGCCATCGACCGTGATAGAGCAGTATCTCGCCGAAGGGGCAACCTACCCCGTGGGCGAGCTGTTGGCACGCTGCCGGACCGCTTTGGAGCGGGCCTCTGAGCGTGTACGCGAGCAACGCGGCTTCGCCTGTACCGCCGCCCCGCAGCAGCTGGAGGAGATCGAGCAGCGGGCACGGATGATGGGCGGGGCTGCGGAGGATCCGATCAAGGTCGAGCGACTGCGTCGTGAGCCGGGAAGCCCCAGGTACCCGGCCCCCGCGAGGCTGGGCGGGCACGTGGGAGCGGTCGTCATCGGCGGCGGGCAGGCCGGCCTGGCCGTGAGCTTCTACCTGCGGGAGCGAGGTGTCGAGCACATCGTGATTGAGCGTGACCGGATCGCCTGCTCGTGGCGAGATGCCCGTTGGGGCAGCTTCTGCCTGGTGACGCCGAACTGGCAATGTCGGCTGCCCTCGTTTCCCTACGGCGGCGATGATCCCGACGGTTTCATGCTCCGGGATGAGGTCGTGGCCTACGTGGAGGGCTTCGCCGAGTCGTTTGCGCCACCCGTGTACGAAGGCGTGGCGGTCGAGCGGGTGACGCTGCAGGACGAGCTCTTCCGAGTGATCACCTCGCGCGGTGAGATCAGCTCAGATCAGGTGATCCTGGCGGTCGGCGGGTACCACGTCCCGTCGATCCCGCGGATCGGCGCCGCGCTGCCTTCGCACATCACCCAGCTGCACTCCTCGGGCTACCGCAACCCGACGTCCCTGCCCGATGGAGCGGTGCTCGTGGTCGGCAGCGGCCAATCTGGCGTTCAGATCGCCGAGGATCTGCATCTGGCCGGGCGCGAGGTCCATCTGAGCGTGGGCACGGCGCCGCGCGTGGCCCGCTTCTACCGAGGCCGTGACTGCGTCGCGTGGCTGGAGACGATGGGCCACTACGACCTGCCGATCGAGCAGCATCCAGAGGGGCTGGCGGCCCGCCGGGAGCCCAACCACTACGTCACCGGGCGTGACGGGGGGCACGACATCGATCTGCGCGCGATGGCCCTGGAGGGGTTGGGCCTGCACGGGCGCCTGCTCGGCGCCGACACGGAGCACCTGGAATTCGCCGATGATCTGACCCAGAACCTCGATTCCGCCGACGCGACCGCCGAGCGGATCAAGGACGCCATCGACCGGTTCATCGAGGAGCAGGCGATCGACGCTCCGCTGGAGGAGCGCTATACGCCGGTGTGGGCGCCCGCGCACGACGGCCGGAGCAGCATCCACTCGCGGGACGGCGGATTGAGCAGCGTGGTGTGGGCGACGGGCTTTCGCAGCGACTGGTCGTGGGTCGACGTGGCGGCTTTTGACGGAAGCGGGTATCCCACCCACTCCCGTGGCGTGACGACGGTGCCGGGTCTGTACGTGGTCGGCCTTCCCTGGCTCCACAGCTGGGGATCGGGTCGGTTTGCCGGGCTGCCCAGAGACGCGCGCTACTTGGCCGATCGCGTGGCCGAATACGGCGTCAGCCACCACCGCGCCGCCGCCTAGCGGCGCCTCACGACTAGCGTCCTGGGCGATTCATGGAGCGAAAGGTCATCACCGAACGCATCCTGGAAGCAAAGCGGGCCCAGGGTCTGACCTTTGGTGAAATCGCGCAGCATCTCGGAACCGACCCGGCATGGACCACAGCCGCGATCCATGGTCAGCATCCTTTCGCCGCCCAGCAGGCCGCAGAGCTGTGCCGGCTGCTCGGCTTGCCCCCGGAACTGATTGGTTCCCTGGAAGAGATCCCAATGCGGGGCGCGCTCACTCCTGATCCCCCACGCGACCCCACGATCTACCGTCTGCACGAGATCGTCGAGGTGTACGGCACGACAATCAAAGCGCTCATCCACGAGCAGTTCGGCGACGGCATCATGAGCGCCATCAACTTCAACCTCGCCGTCGAGCGTCACGAGTCCGACGGCGAGGAGCGCGTGCGGATCGTGCTCGACGGCAAGTTCCTGCCCTACAAGTGGTAAGGGTGACCTCAGACGCTCTCGAACGTATCCGGGTGGGGCCCGATGCGGCCGTCCTCGTCCCGATCGAGGCCGTCCAGCTCGCCCAGCTGCTCGCCGTTCAGTTCGAAGGCGAACAGCTCGAAGTTCTCACGCATGCGATCGGGCTTCCCCGACTTGGGGAACACGATGTGGCCGCGCTGGATGTGCCAGCGCAGCACCACCTGACCTGGTGACTTGCCGAGCTCCTCCGCGATCGCCTTGATCTGCTCGTCGTCGGAGATCCGTCCCTGGGCGATCGGCGACCACGCCTCCGTGGCGATGCCGTGCTCCCCGCCGAACCCGCTCACTGCTTTGTTCTGGAAGTACGGGTGCAGCTCTACCTGATTCACCGCCGGCGTCACCTCGGACTCGTCCTGGAGCCGCTTGAGGTGATCGATCTGGAAGTTCGAGACCCCGATGGAGCGGGCCCGCCCGTCTTGCCTACACTCCTCGAGCGCCTTCCAGGTCGAGACGAAGTCCCCGTCATAGCGCGTCGGTAGCGGCCAGTGGATCAGGAACAGGTCGACGTAGTCGACCTGCAGTTCGGAGAGCGTGCGCTCAAGCGCTGCCCGCGCGTCGTCGGGCCGGTGAGCGTCGTTGTTCAGCTTGCTGGTGATGAACACCTCCGCGCGGTCGAGCTCGCCGGCCCGCACCGCCTCGCCCACGCCGGCCTCGTTGCCGTACATCTCCGCGGTGTCGATGTGCCGGTAGCCAATGGCGAGGGCGTGGCCCACGGCCTCCGCGGTCTCCTCAGGTGGGATCTGGAACACGCCGAAGCCCAACTGCGGGATCTCGTGACCGTCGTTGAGCTTGATCGTCGGAACCTGGGGCATGGGCGGGGGGCTCTTTTCCGAAGGCGTGGTGTGGGGCTGAGGAGAAGGAGGGCACGTTACTCGGCGATCTCGTGGAGCGACGCCACGGCGAGGCTATGGCCAGAGCCAAGCGTTGTCGCTGTTGCGGGATCTCAGGTGTGTTGCGGCGGCTCGCGAGCCGGGGCGAGCGGAGCGCGACCGATATGCTGACCTACGGCGCCTTTGGAGCCGGCGCCTCCTGCGTGTACCGGGCCGGTCGGCCCCGCGCGCGGCGATTCGTCTCATGCCTCCTTCACCACCAACTGTGCTTAACGGTTCTGTCCGCCTCCCACGCCAGGATGCGCTCCCAGGATGCCAAGGCGCTCGGATCACGGACGTAGAAAAGCTGAGCCGAAGGTTGTTCCGATGAGCCCGCCGTCAACGGGCAGACAATCCGCATATGGCGCGGCGGGGGTCGACTATCACGCGCTGGATGCCGGCAAGCGAAACGCGTTGGCCCAGGCGCTCGCCACCTCACCCGCTCTACTCGGGGCTCCCGGTGGTCGTGCCGTCGACGAGTCGCGTGGTGAACCGGCGTTTGTGTTCGAGGTGGCGGGCCAGGTGTTCGCGTTCGTGCTTGAGGGCCTGGGCACCAAGTCGATCATTGCTCGCAGTCTGGAGGCGCGGCTCGGCTCGGCCGCCTTTGCCAGCGTCGCCTACGACACGGTCGCCGCGATCGTGAACGATCTCTGCTGCGTCGGGGCCCTGCCGCTAGTGGTAAACGCGTACTTCGCCACGGGATCCTCGGACTGGTACGAGCAGCCTGAGCGTCATGCTGGTCTACTCTCCGGCTGGCGAGATGCCTGCGCCCACGCTGGTGCGACCTGGGGCGGCGGCGAGTCCCCCTCGTTGCCTGAGCTGGTCAGCCGGGACGAAATCGAATTGGCCGGAAGCGCCGTCGGCCTGATCCCGGAGGGTCACGCGCCGATCCTGGGTAACGACCTCGCCGAAGGGGATGAGATCGTTTTCGTTGCCAGCAGCGGCCTGCACGCTAACGGCGCGTCTCTGGCCAGGTTGGTGGCCGAGAGCCTGCCCGACGGTTACAGCACCCGGCTGGCAAGCGGGGCAGCGTTCGGTGAGGCCCTGCTCGAGCCGACGATTGTGTACGCGCCGCTGATCCGCGCCTTGTTAGATGGCGAGCTCGAGATTCACTACCTGAGCCACATCACGGGGCACGGCCTACTCAAGCTGATGCGCCCACGAGCCGAGTTCACGTACTCGATCGCGCGGCTCCCCGAGGTCCCCGAGGTTCTCTCCTTTCTCGGCCAGCAGGCCGGCATGTCTCCTGCCGCCGCCTACTCGACGTTCAACATGGGCTGCGGGTTCGCGATCTATTGCGCGGCCGGCTTGGGCGAGCACGTCGTCGCACTCGCGTCTGGTCTCGGCCTCGACGCACATGTCGCGGGGTCCGTCAAGCGAGGGGCGCGCCGGGTGGTGCTCGAAGAGATTGACGTTACCTTCGAGTCGGGTGCGATGGATCTCACGCCGCGCCGGGCGGCCCCGCCGCGCCAAGCGGCATAAATCACCACCATCCCCGTCGCTGTTCATGCGGGCGGCGTGGGAGCAGCCCTGCGACGGATTGCGCGAGGCGATCAGCGCCACCTGCCGGGGGAATCATCGGAACCGCCTGGTGTCGACAGTCACACACGTCCTCGAGCAGCGCCTGCGTGGTCAGGCGAGCGGACCGCTGAGCATCTCCGACTCGGCGGCGGAGCGGTCGGCGTGGACCCGCACGGAGCGAGCGTAACCACGCGGGATTGCGGCCTCTGGGCGCGAGTGCTCGGGCGACAGCTCACTGCTTTTCCGACCTGCCCACCGTCTTACGCGCCATCATGACCCGTCCTCTCCACCCCGCCCTCGAACGCCCTAGCCAGCTCCGCAAGATCGCTGACGATCTGCTGACACACCGCGCTCTGCCGCCCACGCAGCCGCTCCGCCGCCGCCGCTCGCTCCTGCGCCGCCGAGATGGTGCCCGGTAGAGCGCCCGCGAGCCCGGGCGTGACGCTCCGAAGCTGGTTCAACTCCGCCGATCGGCCGAGCGTGATCGCAGCCTCCGCGTCCCGCGTCTCGGCATCTATATCGGCGAACAGCTGGCGCTGGGCGAGCGCGACCGCCGAGCGGACCCGGTCGAGAACAAGGTCGACCGCCGTCGCCTGCTCCGTGCGGGTTGCCCCCGGAGCGGGTCCGGCACCGGGGAGCGGGGGAACATCGATCACCGTACCGGCGGCCACGGCCTTGAGCTCGCTCAGGAACGGGTTGGCTTCCAGGAGTGCTTTAGTGGCGGCTTCCGTGACAGCCGCCGTCGGCTTCAGCCCGAGGTCGTAGACGCGGGCGGCCAGCTCGTCGAGGCTCTCGTTGGGGTCGGTGGCGGCTAGCTGCATGGGCTCCTCCGGATCAGTTGTTCAGGACGTCCCACGGCGCGGCCAGGGGGCTGTTGTTGACGTCGATCGAGCCGTTCGTGACGTTCCCGAGCATGGTGAACGGGCCGCCGCCGAGCAGCTGCAGGTCGATCGCGCGGACGCCGCGGCGGGCGTTGACGAGATTGGCGCTGACAACCGCCGCGCCGACAAACGCGCGGATCGCGGCGTCGGACTCCGAGGGGGTGTCCAGCGTGACGCGGTTCTCGCCCAGTACACATTCGGCCGCTGTCATGAGCAGGATCGACGGTGTGCGACCGAACGCGTCGGCGACGTTGCCGCGCACCCCGACCGAGCTGCGCTGAAGGTCGAACATCACGACCCGCCCCGCCCCCTCCTGGATGTTGAACGTGTTGGTTGGCCCAGTGGCAAAGACGGAGGCGCGGAGGCTGGTCAGCGCCTCGAGCGCGGGGTCGACTCCTTCGGGTTCGTGTCCGCCGCCGAGGATCGCGATCGCCAGCCAAGCGTCGTTGATCCCCTGTTCGTCTCTGCCGGTCGGCGCTCGCCGGATCGTGTTGTCGAGCACGTCGGCGCGCTCGAATCCGCCGAGCACCCCGACGCCGACGGCGACGCCGCGGAACAAGGCGGCGCCGACTTCGAAAATCGAGTTGGAGCTGACGCGGAGCATCGCCACGCTCAGCGCCAGGACTCCAGCTCGTACGACTATGCTCTCCGGGGCGTCCACCGCAACCCGGCGGATCTGGTTGCCTGTGACGACCGCGTCGAGGGTGTTGAGAAGCATCACGCCGACGCCGAACTCGTCCCGCTCCCAGCTGCCAAAGCGTCCGACATCGAGCAGCTGGTTGCCGTCGATGATCAGCTCGTCGGCCGATGAGCTGTCGCTCATCACGACCCCGCCGCCGCCGACGCGCTCGACGCTGTTGCCTGTGATCAGCGCCGAGACGACGCGCGTGCGCAACGCGATCGCGTCCCCGAGCACCTCGGTTACCCGGTTGCCGCGCACCTGCGCCCGGTCGATCCCGGCCGGTCGCAGCCCCGGGACGAACACGATCCCGTCGCCGCCGAAGAGCCGCAGATAGGCGGCGATCCGGCCGATCGAGGCGGCGAGCAGCCCGCCGCCGCGGGTCATCATGCTCCCGAGCGTGGCCAGCGAGCCCTCCTTGCACGGCTCGGCCAGGCCGGCCAACAGCCGGACGTCGTTGTCGGCGACCCGAGTGTCGTCGCCGCCAAAAGCGATCCCTACACCAAGCACGCGGATCAGGTTCCCGGCGATGTCGACGCGGCTGGCCGCCCCGACGATGCCGGTGCAGGCAACGCCGGCGCGGACGCACCCCAGTATCGAGCTGCCGCGGATCCGAGTCTCGCCCTGATGCAGCGTGAAGCCCTCGAGCGAAACCCCGGTCAGCCAGGTGATGAACAGGTTGTCCTCGATCAGCAGCTGAAGGGTCAGTAGGTACGACGCTCGCTCGGTGGCATCCCACGGCGAGTTGTGCGTGAGCGAGCCGGGCGACCACGTCCCGGTGGCGACCGGCTCTCCGAAATCGGCGCCAAGGGCGCCGATTCCAGTCGCGCCGACGAGGACGTTGTCGAGGATCCGCGTTTCGATCACGAACCCGTCGAGCGCGATCAGCGGCCCGCCGAGTGCGATCGGTCCGAACGGCGCCCGAAGATCCGTTAGCAGCCGCTCCCGGCCCAGGAATGGCCGCAGCGCCTCGGGCGGGCAGGGATCCGTCGGCGGCACCGGCTGGCACGGGTTCTGGCAGCTCGGCGGATCCTGCTCCAGCGCGCCGAGCTGGAGCAGCACGCAACGTTCGATGATCGTGCCGACCGTCGTGCGAAGCGCGATCGCGATCCCAAGGCCGGTCTGGCCGCGGCGGGCGACTGTCGCGGCGATCACGGTCAGCAGATCGATCGTCACCCCGATCGAGCGCGCGACGACGAACGCCGGGCTGCCCTGCGGGGCGAGGATGATCGTGCGCCAGCCCTTGCCCTGGATGTGGACCGAGCTGGCACCGGCGACGAGCACCGGCGCATCCACACGGTAGACGCCGACCTGCAGGCAGACCTTGCCTCCTGTGCCGCGGACCTCGTTGACCGCCGCCTGGATCGTGAGCTGTCCGCTGGCGTGCGACTCGGGCGTCACGCATACGTCGCACTCGCAGCCACAATCGCAATCCTCATCTGAGGACGGCGTGGGTCGGCAGTCGCTGACAGTGCCCGGAAAGCTCACGACCCCGAGCTTCATGTGGTGATGGAGGATGCCGCGCGGTGGCTCGGTGACCAGCACCTCGACCGAGGCATCGGCCGTCCGGGCGGCGAACTCCCAGTGATCGCCGACATGGAACCGGCCGCCGGCGATCGCGACGTCAAACGTGACCTCGATCCCGTCCTCGAGTGGCACGGAGCCGGCGGCTGGAACCGCGACGGTTCCTCCCGCCGCGTCGACTCCGGGCCCGGCCTGATCCCAGCGGATCACGCGTGTGTGCCGGCCGGCGTCGGTCGCGTTGAACGCGCCCACGGTGAGCGCGACGCCAAAGGTCACCTCGGCTCGCACATCGTCAACGGATGTCACCTGGCGGAGCTCGCCTTGGAGCCCGTGGAGCTCGTGGTGGTCGTCGGTAACCTCGACCCAGTCCCCGACGGCGATCCGCTTCACTCCGTCGCGACCGAGCCGGCTGAGGGTGAGCGTCGTGCCTCCGGCGTTTATCCCGAGCACGGATGCACCTAGCGAAGCGTTGTCCCGCGACCATTTGAACGTCGCCGTACCGAGAGGTCCCGAGTCGTGGATCTCGACCCGGTAGAGCCTGTTCTCCAGGCCACGGTAACCGCCGAACGGCGAGATCGTGCATGGATCGGTGCTCGCCGGGACACCGACCGCCGCCGTGCTGAGCCGCCCGTCGGAGGGCGCGGTCGCGGCATCGTACGCTGGGTTGGGCGAGGCACACGTGTCGGCGTCTTGTGCATCGACGAAGCGCACCTGCCACGCGGTCTGCCGGCGGGTTGTCGTGTCGACCGCGATCGCTTGCTCAACGATCTTCGGATCTTCGAGGCAGCTGACCTCTCGCGGCCAGACGTCAAGGTACGCGAGGTGCGTGCCGGTGGTCGGCAGCGGCGCGAGCGTGGCCGCGTCGGGCAGGTACGGCTGAGCGGCATAGGCGATCGGCGTGGTTCCGCGCTGCTCCCCCAGCACCGGGTCGAACTCGATCGGCGGCGCGCCGTGGTTCTCAGCGAGTAACCCGTGGACAAGCGCGCGACCGGGAGCGATCGTGACAGCGCCCGCCGCGACCGCCAGCAGGAACGCGTTGGGCGTCTCGCGCGAGATCACACCCCGCGCGAGAGTGTCGACGACCTCGGCGCGCAGACGCCGGTCGACGAGGTCCACCTGCTCGTTGACATCCGCGTCGAGCGTCACCCGCCCCTGCTCGAGCAGCACCCCCGAGTAGTCGTCCCGCGGGTCGAAGCTCACTCGTGTGTAATCGCCGGGCAAGGTTGCTCCTCGGTCATTCAGGTGACGTAGATTGGTCCGGCCTCGAGCCCGAACGGGAGGTACTCGTCGAGGCGGGTCAGCAGGTTGCTCTCGCGCTGCGGTTGCTTGAGCTGGCAGTACGCGCCCATCTCGGAGCCGTCCGCTGCGCCGGTACGCAGCTCCCAGGGCGCCCCCTCGCGCAGCTGCAGGTACGCGGGCTGGCCGAACCTGCCCGCGGTGAACGACGCCTGCATACGGGCAGCGATCGACGTCCCGATTGCGTTCCTCGCGGCCGCGGTCAGCACCGGGTTGCGCGCCAGCTCCTGATCGATCCGCGCTGCGATCGCTAGGTCGGGCTGGCAGCGATGGCGGCGCGGCGTGCGCGAGCCCAGGGGAACGGACGAGAAGCGCACGCATCCGGCCTGGGTCTGGACGGTGTCGACGCGACCCGTAAAGATCGCCTCGCTGGCCTCGAGCTCGCGCACGTTGGTGCGCCCGACGACGGTCGCACGCTCGAGCGTCAGCCGTGTCGTCGCGGTGCTCCCAGCGCCGGCGGTGATCGCTGCCGCGCTGCTCGATCCGCCATCGACGATGCTGTCGAGGACGGTGACGCTCCGCGCGTCCCCCGGCACCACGATCGCACCGGTCACGGTGGCGACGATCTCGACTTGCAGGTGGGTGTTGATCGGTCCCGCGCCCTCGACGACCAGGCTCGGGCCGCCGGGAGCGACGCCGTCCTCGATGCTGCGGCCGGGGATCAGTGTGGAATGCAGCAGCCGCAGCCCACCGAGATCGCCGGACACGTGAACGAAGCCCTCGACGGCGACGCCGGACAGCGTCAGCCAGCCCCGCTGCTCGGGATCCGGGTCGACGCCGTCGGCGCCGACCCCTAAGCCTGATGGATCGGTGACGAGCAGCGGGCGCTCGCCGCTGTCTGCCTCGATCGTCAGCCGGCTCTGGTCAGCCAGTGTGATCGTGGCGGGTAGCCGATACGTGCGGCTGTCGAGGATCTGGATCACGGCGCCCGGGCGACCGTCCGCGACCCACTGGCCGAGGGCGGCGGCGACGCTCGGAAGCGTTGACGGTGGCGCGGTGACGCCCTCCAGCACCTGGTAGCGCTCCAGCGTCGGCGGGTTCTTGACCAGCCAAGCCCGCCGCTCGTAGGGCCCGCCGCCGATCTCGGCGGGGAAGCCGTAGACCAGGTCGACATCGACCCGCGAGCTGCCGACGAAGCCGTCGCCAAGCACGAGTCGCCCGACGGCGACGTCGATCGCCACGACATTCCCGACCGGGCGCGCCGCCGGCCATGGGTGCAGCCGCGCACAGGCGATCTGTGCGGCCGGGACGTGCGTGCCGTTGCGCGTCACGTCGATGCTCGCTTCCGGGTTGGCGGGAGTGCCGTAGAGGTCGGTCGCCGCCGGCGGAGGCGTCGTCTTGTGGTTGGTCAGGTCCTGCTGGAAGAACGCGCGGCGGATCGGGCCCGGGACGTGCAGCTCGGTCGCCAGGCCGGCCTCGTCGCCCTCGCGGCGCATGCGGCTGAACAGCGGCGCCGCGTTCCCCAGCGGGTTGAAATGAAACCGCCACGGCGCGCTGGCGGGGCGCGCGGGCACCCGGCGCAACGGGAAGGCGCCGAGCCGCCACAGGAAGAAGCCGACGTGGCGGTGGTGGTGCCAGCCGTCGCGCTGGCCGACAGACCGGACGTCGACCGTGTGGGTGGCGTCGTCAAAGGCTCCGCCGACGCGGTCGTCGCGTTCGAGCGAGCGCACGTCGAGCATCGCCGCCTGCGGGCGGTGGTGCTCGAGCTGCTGAGCCCAACCGACGAGCTCCATGAACTCCACCGCGTGGGCAGCCCAGCCGGTGACGTCGCGCGCGAGCTCCTCGAGCATCGGCAAGGTGCCCTTACGTCGCCGGTAGTAGATCGTGTTCGCGACGTCGGCGCGGGTACGAACCGCGATGTGCGGGCGCAGGCTGGGGCCGGTCAGGTCGGAGAGATCCGGCAGCACGGCGGAGGCGGTCGCGCTGTCGTCGATCCGGCTGGGGTCATACAGCAAGTCGTTGGCGACGAGGTCGCCGACGTACGGGATCACCCACTCGCGGCTCGTCTCGATGAAGAGGTCGTCGTAGAGCTGGGCGATGTCGCGCTCGACGACGTCGACCTGCTCGGTGACGATCCCCAGCAGCGCGCGCAGGACATCGCCGTTGTCCGCGTCCTGGTCGCGGTAGACGGCGGGGAGCAGCTCGAACAGCCGGTCGGGAGCGCTCACTTGGCGCCCCCGAAGATCTTGACGAGGTCGAACGACAGGCCCGCGCCGGCGCCGCCGCCCTTCGTATGGGGCACGATCGACACGCCCTTCAGGCCCGGGACGGGAATCTCCTGCCCGTCGATCATGTCGAGCGCGGTCTTGCGCGCGGCGGGGTCGCTGGCGATCCCCGCCACGGCGCCGGCGGCGATCGCGCCGCTGATCGTGCCGAGTACGACCTTGTCGGGCGTGCTCAGCTTGCCGAAGTCCTTCTCGGCCTTGGCGCCGGCGTCGTCGAGGAGCCGCTTCGCCTCCGGCAGGGCCGCGACGGCCTTTGCGACGTCGCTCCCCGAGCCGGCCTTCGGCTGCGGCTCGGGCCTGCCGGGGTCGACCGGGCCGGGCTGCTGCTGCTGCCCCGGCGGCTGCTTGCCGGGCGCCGGCGTCTGCGGGAAGGGCGGGTGATCGCCCGGTCCCGGCGGGATGTAGATCGGGGGCCGGTCGGGCAGCTTGTAGC
>JALYYW010000176.1 GCA_030946085.1 Actinomycetota bacterium | reverse complement strand
GACGAGCCCGCCCGGGGGGGAGGTGCCGGGGGGTTGCGCTCCAGCCGCCGCGCCGCGGGGCGATCGACACCAGCGCGGCGGGGTGAACCCGCTCCAGGCGCTGGTTGACGTACAGCGTGCCGATCTTCATCCCCGTGTACCAGGCGAACACGCTCTGGTAGGAGATCGGCACATCCGGCGCCCCGCAGCGGAGGATGCGTGCGGGGCCGAGGCGACCCACGAGCACGTCGAGGCGCTCCAGCAGGTGGGCTCGGGCGCGCTCGTTGCGCAGGTCGTGGCGCTCCTGACGGATCCGGGAGCGTGCCGCCGGCACCAGCGCCCCGGCGAAGGCCACCACCAGAAGCGCTGCGAGTGCCGTCCCGGCTCGGAGACCCGCTTGCGGAGCCAGCCGGCGCGCCAGGTCCGGGAGCTCCACCAGCAGCCGACCGACCAACACCCCGCCGAGCACGCAGACGACGGCCACGGGCTCTAACAGGTAGCGCGGCACCCCCGGGTAGCCGCGGAGCACGAACGCGACCTCCACCGCCACCCACAGGGTCGCGCCGGCGGCCAGGAGCAGGATCAGCGCCCGCCGGCGAATCGCGGCCAGGCTGACCGTGAGCGCGGCCGCGAGCCACACCGGTAGCTCCTGGAGGTCCAGGAAGCGGTCAAGCGTGCCCAGCACCTTGTCGGAGTGCAGCTCGCGGGGAGAGTTGAGTGCGTTGTCCCCGGCGATGAACGCGCTCTTGGCCGTAAGCGCCGGGATGCCGAACCACAGCAGCCCGACCAGCACCACGCCGACGACGATCATCGGTCGCAGCGCCGCCTCCCGGCGCCAGCCCCAGGCGGCGTAGAGCGCCAGGAGGGGCCACGCCTCGGGGCGTCCCAGAGCGGCCAGCACCCACAGCCACAGGGCCCATCGCGTCCGCCCGCGCAGGCCGCAGTCGATCGCCGCCAGGCACAGCGAGACGATCATCGTGTCCGACTCGGCGCTGAGGATGGAGTGGGTGTAGTCCGGGGTCCCGAGCAGCGCCAGCGCCGCCGCCGCGCCGGCGAGGTACCCGGCGTACCGGCACCCGGGGCCGGCGCCGGTGAGCCCGTGGGCGATCCGCCCGGCGAACACCGGCCCGCTCAACGACACCGCGACCGCGGTGACCATCCACAGCCACAGCGCCAGGTGGCCGAACAGCGAAAACGGCACCGTGAACAGGAACGGAAGCGGCTTCCACGAGGGCGCACCGTTGGTGTCGAGGCTTCCGTGGACGGTGAGCTTGCCCCACACGAGCCATCCGTAGGGGTCATAGCCGGGGCGCGTGCCGGCCCAGCGCGCCACCGCGAAGGAGATCGATAGCAGCGCGAGCGCGCCCAGCAGCCAGCGGAGGCGGAGCACCGGCGAGGAAGCTACCAGGGGTGAAGATGTCCGGTCCGGCGGCGCCACGATGTAAGCTCCGGGGCGCGCAGGCCTACCTCTGCCCGGCAGGTCAGCTATTCTCGTGCGCTCGTAAAGGCTGGCGATCATTCAGCCCCGGCCGGTCACAGCCACCTGGCGGGTCAAGCGCGCTGAAGATCACATCTAGTCGGAAGGTATTGGAGCGTCCGTATGCGAATCCTGGTTCTTGGCGGTGACGGTTACCTCGGGTGGCCAACGGCCCTGCATCTCTCGGCGCTCGGTCACGAAGTCGCCGTCAACGACAACTTCGCCCGGCGCGGCTACGACGAGGAGATGGGCGTCGAGAGCCTCGTGCCGATCGCCTCGCTGGACGAGCGGGTGGCCGCCTGGGGCGAGATCAGCGGCAACACCGTCAAGAGCTACGTCGGCGACCTCTGCGACGCGGCCTTCGTGCATCAGATGGTCCGGGACTTCCACCCGGAGACGATCGTGCACTTCGCCGAGCAGCGGGCGGCGCCCTACTCGATGATCTCGCAGGCGCACGCGGTCTACACCCAGACCAACAACGTCGTCGGCAACCTCAACGTGATGTACGCCATCGCCGACCTGGATCGTGACATCCACCTGGTCAAGCTGGGGACCATGGGCGAGTACGGCCAGCCCAACATCGACATCGAAGAGGGCTGGATCGAGATCGAGCACAAGGGTCGCAAGGACCGGATGATCTACCCCAAGAAGCCGGGCTCCTTCTACCATCTCTCCAAGGTCCACGACAGCCACAACATCGAGTTCGGCTGTCGCATCTGGGGCCTGCGCGCCACCGACCTCAACCAGGGGGTCGTCTACGGGGCCGACACCGAGCAGACCAAGCTCGATCCCCGCCTCGCCACTCGCTTCGACTATGACGGCGTGTTCGGCACGGTGCTGAACCGGATGGTGATCCAGGCCGTGCTCGGCCATCCCCTGACCGTCTACGGCAACGGCTCCCAGACGCGGGGCCTGATCAACATCGTCGACACCGTGGAGTGCATCCGGCTGGCCTCCGAGACCCCCGCCGCCCGGGGGGAGTTCCGCGTCTTCAACCAGATGACGGAGTCGCTGTCGATCAACCAGATCGCGCAGACGATCGCCAGGGAGTTTCCGGGTGAGACGACCATCGACCACGTCGAGAACCCGCGCGTGGAGATCTACGACCACTACTACAACGTCGTCCACACCGCGCTCGAGGGCCTGGGGCTGAAGCCGACGCTGCTGTCCACGACGCTGATCGACCATCTCTTCGACGTGGTCGAGCAGCACCGGGATCGCGTCGATCTGGCCGCGATAATGCCGACGGTCAAGTGGGCAGAGACCACGAGCGAGCTGCCGCAGACCGCGAGCGCGCTGGCGCAGACGTGACCGCCGTCCCGCGGGGGCTCGGCGGCCGCCGTGTGCTCGTCACCGGGGGCTCGGGCTTCATCGGCCGTCACATGGTGGCCGCGCTGGGCGCGGCCGGAGCGCAGGTCCGGGTCATCGACCTGAAGCCTCACCCCGATCCGGCAGTGGAGCTCGTGCAGGGAGATCTGGCCGATCCCGACGTGCTCGCGGCGGCGCTCCAGGGCGGGATCGACGCGGTCGTGCACCTGGCCGCGGTGACCTCGGTGCTGCGCTCCGTCGAGCAGCCCGAGCTGACCTACGCCACCAACGTCGCCGCCACGCACGGGCTGCTGGAGGGGGCGCGCCGGGCCGGGGTCAAGGCGCTGGCGTTCGCCTCCACCAACGCCGTCACCGGCCCGATGGAGGCTCCCGCGATCACCGAGTCGGCCCGTTTGCGGCCGCTGACCCCCTACGGCGCCACCAAGGCCGCCGGCGAGATGCTGATGTCGGCCTACACCGCGTCCTTCGGCGTCCGCTGCGCCTGCCTGCGTCTGACCAACGTCTACGGCCTCGGAATGCAGGCCAAGGACAGCATCGTCGCGCGGCTGATGCGCGTGATCAGGACCGGCGGCGCCTTTGAGATCTACGGCGACGGCAGCCAGGTACGCGACTACGTCAACGCCGCCGACGTCGTTGCGGCCTTTGTGCTCGCGCTGGGCAGCGAGGATTGGTCCGGACCGGTGGTGATCGGCTCGGGCCGCTCGCTGTCGGTGCTCGACGTGGTGGAGGCCGTGCGGCAGGTGACGGGCGCCTCGTTCGAGGTCCGCCATGGACCCGCCAAGCCGGGGGAGATGCCGGCGGTGATCGTCGACCCGAGCCGAGCCCACAGCGCCGGCTGGAGGCCGAAGCTCGCCTTCGAGCAGGGGCTGGCCGGCGTCTGGGAGGAGTGGTCGCGCGCCAGTGTGGACGACGTCGCCGGAGGGGCGCCGGCGGCGCCCGTGAGCGCCGGAAGCGGCGGATGACGCTCCTGACCCCGACACCCTTCCAGGCGCGGGAGGAGCTGGCCCGCCTGGCCCCCGAGGAGCGGGAAGCCGCCGCCGCCTTCCTGGCCCAGCATCCGCCCCGCACGGGAGCGCCGCTGGCGGTGGTGATCCCGGCCTACAACGAGGAGCCGACCGTTGCCGAGGTGATAGCGGAGATTCCCGCCGAGGCCGCCGGGTTGCAGACCGAGACGATCGTCGTGGTCGACGGGGCCCGGGACGCCACGGCAGTGCGCGCCGCGCAGGCGGGTGCGCTGGTCTGCGATGTTCCCGTCAACCGCGGTCAGGGCGCGGCGCTGCGCCTGGGCTACTGGCTGGCCCGCGCCCGCGGTGCGCAGGTGATCGCCACCGTCGACGCCGACGGCCAGTACGAGCCCGAGGAGCTCACTCGCGTCGTGACGCCGATCCTGGAGGGGCGCGCCGAGTTCGTCTCCGGCTCCCGGCGCCTGGGCGCCGAGCTGACCACGGACCGCGTGCGCCACCTGGGGGTGCTCGTGTTCGGCACGCTGATCAGCGTGCTGGTCCGCCAGCGGGTCACCGACCCGGCCTGCGGCATTCGCGCCATGCGTGCCGATGTGACGGCGGCGGTGGTCCTGGAGCAGGCGCAGTACCAGGCCTCCGAGCTGATGATCAGCGCGGCCCTGCACGGCTTCCGCCTGGGGGAGGTGCCGACGACGATGCGCGACCGCGAGGACCACGCCACCTCCACCAAGAAGGGCGGGAACTTCGGCTACGGGGTGCGGTTCGCCCGCGCGGCCATCCACACCTGGTGGCGGGACCGCACCGCCGCGCGCACGCGGCTGCGACCGTAGAAGACCCAGTGCTCGTAAGCGACGAACTTCGCCGCGAACAGGATCGCCTGCACCGCCACGTAGGAGAGCGTGACCAGCGCCACGCGGATGCCGTGGTGGGCCGGGATCCCCTCAACCTGCTCCTGCGTCCAGCCGGTGGCCGCCGAGGAGGCCACCAGGGCCAGCAGCGATACGGCCACGTAGCCAATGACCTCGCGCCCCACCGAGACCTTGCCGCTGACCCGCCATGCCCAGCGGCGGTTGAGGATCCAGTTCGGCACCGCGCCGGCCACAAACGCGGCAATGGAGTCGATCGTCGTGCCCACCCCGAGGACGTACAGCAGCGCGAACACGATCACGCTGGTCGCCAGGGCGACGCAGGAGCCGAGCGCGTATCGGGTTATCCTTCTGGCGAGCGCGGAGCTGCGCAGTCGTTCGAACAGCACTGCGCCATAACTTTAGCGGGCGCGCGGGCGAGCCTGGGCGGGCGGGCGCCGATACCGTTGTGGCAGTGAGGACGATCTCCGCGGCGCGGGCGCCCTCCCTGACCGACGACTTGCTGATCGCCGGCGACAACAGCCTGGCTCTCCGGACCCTCCCCGAGGGCCGCTTCGACCTGATCTACATGGACCCGCCGTTCAACACCGGCCGCGCGCAGGCGCGCCGGACGCTGGCGGTGAGCGCCGATCCGGCCGGGGAGCGCTCTGGCTTCGGCGGCCGGCGCTACCGCTCCCGGCTGCTGCGCACGCTCAGCTACGAGGACGGGTTCGCCGACTACCTCGCGTTCCTGGAGCCGCGGCTGGCGCGGGCGCGGGAGCTGCTGGCGCCCCACGGCACGCTGTACTTCCACATCGACTACCGCGAGGCCCACTACTGCAAGCTCCTGCTGGATGAGGTCTTCGGGCGGGAGGCGTTTCTCAACGAGCTGATCTGGAGCTATGACTACGGAGCCAAGCCGCGGCGGCGCTGGCCGGCCAAGCACGACACCATCCTCGTCTACGTGCGCACTCCCGGCGGGCACCACTTCGACGCCGAGGCCGTCGAACGCGAGCCCTACATGGCCCCCGGGCTCGTCGGTCCGGAGAAGGCCGCCCGCGGCAAGCGGCCCACAGACGTCTGGTTTCACACCGTCGTGCCCACGGGCGGCCGGGAGAAGACCGGCTACCCGACGCAGAAGCCCGAAGGGGTGCTGCGCCGGATCGTCGCCGCCTCCTCACGCCCCGGCGGGTGGTGCCTGGACCCGTTCGCGGGCTCGGGGACGCTCGGTGCCGTCTGCCAAGCGCTGGGGCGGCGTTTCGTGCTGATCGACAGCAGCCCGATCGCGATCGAGGTGATGACCGAGCGGCTCGGCGAGCACGCCACCGCTAGGGGTCGCCCGGCACCAGCGGCACGAACCTGACCGCCTCCAGCCGCCGCCGCCTGATCCCCTCGCGGGTGCGCCGGGAGAGGACGAGGTGCTGCCTGTCACCGCCAACCGGCGCGATCAGCCGGCCTCCGAGCGATAGCTGTTGCTCCAGGGCCACGGAGATCTCGGAGCCCGCCGCCGCGGCGGCGACGTTGATGGCGTCATACGGCGCTCGTGCGGGCAGCCCCTCCAGTCCGTTGCCCACGAACAGCTCGACGTTGCCGATCCCGAGCTCCCGCAGCGCCTGCTCCGCGCTGGCGGCGAGTTCGGCGTGGCGCTCGATGCTCAGCACGCGACCCGTCAATCGCGCCAGCAGCGCGGCGTGGTACCCGGAGCCGGTGCCGACGTCCAGGACCACGTCGTCCTGGCGCAGCTCCAGCAGCTCCAGCATCCGGGCCACGATCAGCGGCTGGGAGATCGTCTGGCCGCACGGGATCGGCAGGGCACAGTTCTCGTAGGCGCGGGCGCGCTCTGCCTCGGGCACGAACCGCTCCCGCGGCACTGCCGCGATCGCCGCCAGCACCCGCTCGTCCCGAATGCTCGCCCGCAGCTGGTCCACCAGCGCCGCCAGATCCTCCATCTTCCGATCCTTCCCCCCTTTGGCAAGATAGTCGCGATGTCCGTGGGATCGCGAGTGGGCGCGTCGCCGCTGCGGCGACCGGCGCTCGAGTCCGGCGCGGCGCTGGGGCGGATCGCGCGCGCGGTTCCGTGGCCGATCTGCCTGGTCACCGCGGCGGCCGCCGCGCTGCGCTTCGCCGGATTGGGCACCGTCGGCCCCAACGAGTTCTACGACGCCGCGGTGCGCAGCATGTCGGGCTCGCTGCACGACTTCGTCTTCGGCGCCTTCGATCCCGGGGGGTTGCTCTCGATCGACAAGCCCCCTATAGACCTGTGGCTCCAGGTCATCAGCGTGAAGCTCTTCGGGTGGGGCTCGTGGGCGCTGAAGCTGCCCGAGGCGCTCGCCGGCACCCTCGCGGTGCCGCTGCTCTACGACGCCGTCCGCCGTGCCGCCGGCCGCTTCGCCGGGCTGGGCGCCGCGCTGGTGCTGGCGGTGCTGCCGGAGTCGGTGCTGACCTCGCGCAGCGACACGATGGACTCGGTGATGGCGCTGCTGGTGATCGCAGCGCTGTGGCTGACGATCCGCGCTGTCGCCCGCGGCGAGCGGCGGGCGCTGGTGCTGGCGGGGGTCGCGTTGGGACTGGCCTTCGAGGTCAAGTTGCTGGAGGCTCTGGTGGCCGCTCCGGGGCTGCTCGCCCTGCACTGGCTGGGCTCTCCGCTCCCGGCGGCCCGCAAGCTGCGCGATCTGGCCGCGGCGGGGCTGGCGCTGGTGGCCTCCGGCCTCGCATGGGTCGTGCTGGTCTCACTGGCGCCCGGTCATCATCCCTGGGCGATCGGCCCCAGTGACGGGAGCATCTGGAAGGCGATGTTCGTGTTCAACGGCGTGGGCAAGGTCACCGCCGCGTCCCCGTTGAAGCCGGGAGGCCCCGGCCCCCTGCGGATGCTCGTCTCCACCGGGTGGCACGCGGACGTGCTCTTCGGGTGCGGTCTGCTGGCGGCGGCCGTGATCGCGCTGGCGGGAGTGGCGGCGGCGATGCGCTCACCTCCGCGGCAGCTGCTGGCCCGGTGCGAGCTGCCCCTCGCCCTGGCCCTGGCCACCGCGGTGTGGCTGCTGGTGGGGGTGGTCGTCTTTGACCTCATGCGGACCGTCCACGCCCGCTACCTGGAGGCGCTGGCGCCCGCGGTGGCGATCGCCACCGGCTACGGCGCCGCCACTCTGGCCAGCGCCCGCTCGCGCGGGGTGTCGCTGGCGGCAGGGCTGGTGGCGATGCTGGCAATCGGTGCCTACACGTTTCGCTTCCGCCCGCCGGCGATCGGCTGGAGCGTCGTAGCGCTGACGCTCGCCGCCTGCGGTGCCGCCCTGCTCGTGCATTCGGGCGGGGCCCTGGCCCGGCATGCCCGCTGGCTCCTGGCCGGCCTCGTCGTGAGCGCCGCGCTGCTGTTCCCCGCCCACGAGGCGCTGCTGCTGGTGCGCACGGGCGCCAACGACTCCGCGGGGCTGGCGGCCACCGACCCCGGCAGCGCGCAGGTGCTCTCGCGGTATCTGATGCCGCGGACCGCGGGGCAGCGCTACGAGCTGGCGGTCGACGAGCCGCTGGCGCTGGCGCCGCTTGTCATCCGCGACGACCGCCCGATCCTGCCGCTGACGAGCTTCGGCGGGATTCCGCTGACGAGCCTGCGAGTGCTGCTGGAGGATGTCCGGGCCGGGCGGGTTCGCTACGGGCTGGTCGGCGCCGGGCGGTGCCGTCCGCGCCACGCTGCGGGCGCCGCCTGCGGACCTGCGGCGCTGTGGATCCGCCACAACGGGGTTGAGGTCACCCCGGGCGGGCTCTCGCGCTCCCTGCGCCTATACGTGCTTCCTGGTGGACCGGCCTGATGCGGGCGGCGAGGCGGCGTGTGCCGGCGGGCCTCGTGGCCGTCGCACTCTGCTTCGC
>JALYYW010000148.1 GCA_030946085.1 Actinomycetota bacterium | reverse complement strand
CTCCGACGCGATGAATGGCGATTCACTCCCACCCCACCGAACCGTAACGCCAGAGTTCGCCACGCCGGAGGAGCTCCTGCCGCCTGAGCTCGATACCGCCGAGCTGGTGGTCCGCGCCACCCACGTGGAGGCGCCGCCGATCGCTGCGCGGGACGTCTTGGACGAGGCGCCCGAGCCCGATGAGCCGCCCGAGGCGGACGACGGAGATCTGTCCGCTGATCTGCAGGAACCCTTCGGGGACCCGCTTGGCCCCGGACGACCGGTGGGCCCGGAGGACCTCACCCCCCAGGGCCGCCTCCGCGCCTCGGTCACCGACGATCCCGACTTCGTCTGGCGCGTGCCCGGAGCCCGGTCGCTGACCCGCTCCACCGGAGAGGCCGCCAGGCCCGACACCGAGGGCCAGGAGCAGGTGGCCCGTACGCTCGTGGAGACGCTCGGGCACTTCGGCATCGCGGCCACGGTGATCGGGAGGGTCACCGGTCCACACATCACCCGCTACGAGCTGCGCCTGGCGCCCGGGACCAAGGTCGCCAAAGTCGCTCAGCTCAAGGACGACCTCGCCTACGCGCTGGCGGCCACCGACATCCGCATCCTGGCCCCGATTCCCGGTAAGCAGGCCGTGGGTGTGGAGGTTCCCAACGCGCGCCGCCGGATCGTGCACCTGGGGGACGTCTTCCAGGAGCCTCCGCCGGACTGGTCGCCGCTGACGGTGTGGCTGGGCAAGGACATCGCCGGGCGGGCCATCGGCGCCGACCTGGCCAAGATGCCGCACCTGCTGGTGGCCGGGACCACCGGCGCGGGCAAGTCCGCGTGCGTGAATGCGATGCTCTCCTCGGTCCTGCTGCGCGCCACCCCCCACGAGGTGCGGCTGGTGCTCGTTGACCCCAAGCAGGTGGAGCTCAACCACTACGAGGCGATCCCGCACCTGCTGACTCCGGTTATCACCAGTCCGCGGATGGCGGCCAACGCGCTCCAGAACCTGGTCAAGGAGATGGAGCTGCGCTACGGGACGATGTCGCTGGCTCGCACCCGCTCGCTGCCCGAGCTCAACCGCGCCCGGGAGAAGCGCGGCGAGCCGCCGCTGCCCTACATCCTGTGTGTGATCGACGAGCTCGCGGACCTGATGATGGTGGCGCCGGCCGACGTGGAGGACTCGATCATCCGCCTGGCCCAGAAGGCGCGTGCGGTGGGCATCCACCTCGTGCTGGCCACGCAGTCGCCGCGGGTCGACGTCATCACCGGGATGATCAAGGCCAACGTCCCGTCACGGATCGCCTTCGCTGTCTCCAGCCAGACCGACTCCCGGGTGATCCTGGACCAGAACGGGGCCGAGTCCCTGCTCGGGCAGGGTGACATGTTGTTCTCCCCGGTGGGCACCAGCAAGCTCCAGCGGATCCAGGGTGCCTACATCGACGAGGAGCAGATCGCCGAGCTGACGGAGGCATGGCGACGTCAGGGCGAGCCCGACTTTCACGAGGAGCTGCTGGAGGAGAGCGAGGAAGCCGCGGAGGGCGACGGTGGGGAGGACCCGGAGTTCAACCCCAACGAGGACCCGTTGCTGGAGGAGGCGATCTCGCTGGTGGCGCAGATGGGCACCGCATCCACGTCGATGCTCCAGCGCCGCCTGCGCCTGGGCTACACCCGCGCGGGACGGCTGATCGACATGCTCGAGCGCCGCGGCATCATCTCCGGCTACGAGGGCTCCAAGCCCCGGCAGGTGCTGATCACCGAGGCCGACGTCCCCCGAATCCTGATGCACCTGGCCGAGGCGGACGGAGGGCCGCCGCCGGTGGCGGTCCCCGACGACTCCGCCGAGGTGTAGCGCGGCTGCGCGCCGGTAGCCTTCCTGGCGCATGGCCGACATCGGCAGCACTCTCCGCGAGGCGCGGATGCGCGCGCGGATCGATATCACCGAGGTTGAGGTGCGGACCAAGATCCGCACCAAGTACCTCCGCGCGATGGAGAACGAGGAGTGGGACCTGCTCCCCGGCCCGGTCTACGTCAAGAGCTTCCTGCGCACCTACGGCGACTTCCTCGGGCTCGACAGCCGCCTGCTGATCGATGAGTTCAAGCGTCGCTACGAGGGTCCCTCCGACGAGCTGCGACCGATCGCCACCCTGCATCGCGAGCGCGAGCGCGCCGCCCGCGGGCCGCTGGTGCCGCCATGGGCCCCCATCGGCCTCGTGCTGGTGGCCGTGATGGTCGTGCTCTACATCCTTGGCAGCAACAGCTCCAACAAGACCAAGATAACCTCTCCGACCGGGGTCCACGCCGGCACCGCGCACCGCCATTCTCGCCACCGCCCTCGTGCGCCGAGCGCTGCGCCCACGGCCGTGAGCCTGCAGCTGGTGCCGACCGGAAGCGTCTACGTCTGCCTGGTCGACAGCAGCGGGCGACGGCTGATTCCCGGCCGGATCTTCGCCGCCGGTCAGAGAATCCCCGCCCAGCACGGGTCAAAGCTGCTGTTGACGCTCGGCAACGCCTCGGTGCGGATGAAGCTCAACGGCTCCGCGGTCCACATCAGCGCCTCCACCAGCTCCATCGGTTACCTGCTCCGGCCGGGCGGGGCCACGCCCCTGCCCGCGGCCCAGCAGCCGAGGTGCGCGTGACCTCGGCCAACCCTCGAGCCGGGATCCTGATCACGGGCACCGAGGTTCTCACCGGGATCATCTCCGACCGCAACGGGCCGTGGCTGTCCGAGCGCCTACGAGAGATCGGCGTCGACGCGGCGATGATCCAGATCGTCGGGGATCGCCCCGAGGACCTGCTCGCGGCGCTTCAGTACATGGCCCGTCAGGGCATGGCGCTGGTCCTCACCAGCGGCGGTCTCGGTCCCACCGCCGACGACCTCACCGCAGAGGTGGTGGGGCGCTTCAGCGACCGGGCGATGGTGCTGGACGCTGAGCTGGAGGAGCAGATAGCGGAGATCCTGCGCCCGATGATGGAGCGCTGGCCCGGGCTTGACCGCGACGCCATCCGCACCTCCAACCGCAAGCAGGCCGTCATCCCCGAGGGCGCCACCGTGCTCGCGCCGGTGGGTACCGCCCCCGGCCTCGTGGTGCCGCCCGCCTCGGGCGCCGGTCCCACCGTGGTGGTGCTCCCGGGGCCCCCGCGGGAGCTGCAGCCGATGTGGCGCACGGCCACCGAGACCGATGCCTTCGCCACAGCGGTGAGCGAGGCCACGGTCTACCGCCGGGAGATCGTTCGACTGTTCGGGATCCCCGAGTCGGAGATCGCCAACACGCTGCGGGACGCCGAAGCGCAAGGGGTTCCGCTGGCGTCGCTGGAGATCACGACCTGCCTGCGCCGCGGGGAGATTGAGATAGCCACCCGCTACGAGCCGCCCGACCAGGGCGCCTACGACCAGCTGCTGGACTTCCTCGCCGCCCGGCATGCCGACTCGCTGTTCTCACGTGACGGCTCCACCGTCGACGCGCAGGTGGTCGAGCTCCTCCAGGGCCGCACGGTCGCGGTGGCGGAGTCCTGCACGGGCGGATTGATGGCCGCGCGCTTGACCGAGCGCGCCGGATCCTCGGCCTACTTCGCCGGGGGGGTGGTCGCCTACTCGGACGATGTCAAGGCTGCCGTTGCGGGAGTCGACCCCAGGCTGTTAGAGCGCGTCGGCGCCGTCTCCACGGAGGTGGCGGAGGCCCTGGCCGACGGCGCCGCGGAGCGGTTCGGGGCCGAGGTCGGGATCGGCATCACCGGGATCGCCGGACCCGGCGGGGGCAGCGAGGAGAAACCCGTCGGGCTTGTCTGCTTTTCGGTCTGCACAGGCTCGGTGGACGCGGCATCCGACGACGTTGACCGCATTACGCGCAGTGTCCGGCTGCCAGGCGGTCGCTCGGACGTGCGCGACCGCTCGACGACGGTGGCCATGCACCTGCTCCGGCGCCTGCTTCAGAACGAGCGGAGCGCGTCGTGAAGCTGGTGATCGGCATCGTCAGGCCGGAGAAGGTCAACGACGTGCTGGAGGCGCTGTACCGCGCCCAGGTGCACGGGCTGACGATGACCCGCGTGCAGGGCCACGGCGGGGAGCTCGATCGGGTGGAGACCTACCGGGGGACGAGGGTGAAGATGGAGCTCTCCGAGAAGGTCCGTTTTGAGGTGGCGGTCTCCGAGGAGTTCGTGGAGGCGACGATCGTTGCGCTGTGCGCGGGGGCGCGCACCGGCGAGGTCGGAGACGGGAAGATCTTCGTCATGGAGCTGGACCGGGCCGTGCGCATCCGCACCGGCGAGACCGACACCGCGGCGGTGACGCCGGTCGACGGATGATCGCGGCCGCGGCGGCGATCGCGGGCCGGATCGATACCGGCGACACCGCCTGGATGCTCGTGGCCACCGCGCTCGTGCTGATGATGACCCCGGCGCTCGGCCTGTTCTACGCCGGCCTGGTGCGCGCCAAGAACACGCTCAACACCTTCATGATGAGCATCGGTGCATTGGGCGTCGTGACGGTGACGTGGGCGCTGGTCGGCTACTCGCTGGCCTTCAGCAAGGGCAACGGCTTCATCGGCGGCTTCGGCTACCTCGGCCTGCACGGCGTGACCTTCGCGCCGCGCGCCGGGACCTCAATCCCACACCTGCTGTTCATGGTCTTCGAGGCCACCTTCTGCATCATCACGGCGGCGCTGGTCTCCGGCGCGGTGGTGGAGCGGATGCGCTTCGGCGCCTTCTTGATCTTCATGGTGCTGTGGTCGGTGCTCGTCTACCCGGTGCTGGCCCACTGGGTGTGGGGCGGTGGATGGCTCCAGCAGCACGGCACGCTCGACTTCGCCGGCGGCGTGCCGGTGGAGATGGCCTCGGGGTTCTCAGCCTTCGCCGCGGCCACCGTCGTCGGCCCGCGCAAGGACTACGGTCGCCAGGCGATACTGCCTCACAACGCCATCTACGCCCTGCTGGGTGCCGGGCTGCTGTGGTTCGGCTGGTTCGGCTTCAACGGCGGCAGCGGCTACAACACTGGCCATCCCAGCGTGCTGGCCTTCACCAACACGTTGCTGACGCCGGCCTGCACGCTGGTGGTGTGGTTCGTTCTGGACCTGCTCCGCGAGAGGCGCGTGACGGCGATCGGCGCCGCCACCGCCATCATCGTCGGCTGCGTGGGCATCACCCCCGCCGCCGGCTACATCAGCCCCGTCTCGGCGATGCTGCTCGGCGCCGTAGCGGCGCTACCGAGCTACGCCGCGATCGTATGGCGACCTCGCACCCGCCTGGACGAGACCCTTGACGTGCTCGCTGCGCACGGCCTGGCGGGCCTCACCGGGATCCTCTTCATCGGCTTCTTCGCCCAGCTCTCCTGGAACGGTGCGTCCAACGGGCTCCTCTACGGCCACGCCGGGCTGCTCGGCTGGCAGGCGATCGCGGCAGTGGTCGGACCTGCGTACGCCTTTGGCGGGACGTTCGTGATTCTCAAGCTCATGAGCCTGGTGATGCCGCTGCGCGTCTCCTCGCGTGAGGAGGCGCTCGGGATGGACGTCGTCCAGCACGGGGAGGAGGCCTACAACTCCGGTGAGGGTGCGATCCTGGTGGCCTCCGACGGCGAGCTGGACGGAGAGGCGGTCGCTGGCGGGCGGCGATGAGCTCAGCGGTTTGTTGCAGTTCCGTGACGAACGCGTCTTGTTCTGTTACAGCCCCTCGCTCTAGCTTGGCTTTCCGTCCGCACCGGGCCCTACGGTGGACTTCCAAGCGCGAGATTGAAGAACGAAGGAGCCGAACCAGAGATGAGCGAGAACCAGAAGGGCGGCGCCAAATCTGGCGCGTCGTCTGACCGAACCTACGGTACGGGGGACGCCAAGCGCCAGGCCGCGCTCCAGGGCGCATTGACGCAGATCGAGCGACAGTTCGGCAAGGGGTCCGTGATGCGGATGGGGGACCCCGGGGCGCGCGTCGCCGTCGATGCCATCCCCACCGGCGCGCTCTCACTGGACATCGCGCTGGGGATCGGCGGCGTGCCCCGGGGGCGGATGGTGGAGATCTTCGGCCCGGAGTCCTCGGGAAAGACGACGCTCGTCTACCACATCCTCGCCGAGGCGCAGAGGCTCGGCGGGGTGTGCGCATTCGTCGACGCCGAGCATGCGATGGACCCCCTCTACGCCCGGGAGATCGGAGTCGACATCGACGAGTTGCTCGTCTCCCAGCCCGACTACGGGGAGCAGGCACTGGAGATCGTCGACATGCTGATCCGCTCCGGGGCCGTCGACGTGATCGCGGTCGACTCGGTGGCCGCGCTGACGCCGCGGGCCGAGCTCGAGGGTCAGATGGGCGACCAGACCGTCGGCGTACAGGCCCGGATGATGTCCCAGGCGATGCGCAAGCTCGCCGGCAACCTCAACCGCACCCAGACACTGTGCGTGTTCACCAACCAGATCCGGGAGAAGGTCGGGGTGATGTTCGGCTCGCCCGAAACCCAGCCTGGTGGCCGGGCGCTGAAGTTCTACGCCTCCCAGCGGCTCGCCATCCGCCGGATCGAGACGCTCAAGGACGGTACCGAGGCCGTCGGCAACCGCGTTCGGGTCAAGGTGGTCAAGAACAAGGTGGCGGCACCCTTCAAGCAGGCCGAGTTCGACATCGAGTTCGGCAGGGGTATCTCCACCTCCGGCTGCCTGATCGACTACGGGATCGAGCACAACATCGTCACCAAGTCGGGTTCGTTCTTCTCCTACGGCGATGAGCGGCTGGGGCAGGGCCGGGGCAACGCCAAGGCGTTCCTCGACGAGCACCAGGACATGGCCAAGGAGATCGAGGGCAAGGTCTACGCGGCGCTCGGAATTGGTCGCGACCTCGTCAAGCCGATCACTCCGCCGCGCGGCGACGTCGAGGTGGCAGCCGTCGACACGGCCGCGCCGGTGCAATCCCAGGCGGCGTGAGCGAGGAATCCCTTCAAGATGCGCTGCGGGTCGCCTATGCCTACCTGAACCGCTGCGAGCGCACCGTGGCCGAGACGCGCCTCCGCATCGAACGAGAAGGGGTCAGCGCCGCCACGAGCGAGGCCGTGCTCGATGAGCTGATCGGGGCGGGATATCTAGACGACGCTCGCTATGCCCGGCTGTTCGTGCAGGACAAGCGGACGTTGGAGGCCTGGGGGGCCGCGCGCATCAGACGGGCGCTGGCGGGACGGGGCGTCGATCGTGACCTCGTGGAGGCCGCGCTGGCCCAGGAGGAAGGCGAGACCGAGCTCGACCGCGCGCTGGCGCTGCTGGCGCGCCGATTCCCCGAGGCTCCGCGTGAGCGACGGGAGCGTGACCGAGCTCTCGGGATGCTGTTGCGCCGAGGCTATGACTCGGAGCTGGCCGTCGAGGCGCTGGCCGCCTACGCGCGCGGACTGAACGTTCACTGAGCGGGTTTGCGCCGAGGGGGCCTCGGTACTACGATGCTGGAAGCGAACGAACGGCCTGCGGGCCGCAAAAGACCAGCAAATTTCGTAGATCCAGATCCGGAAAGTCAGTCGACGGCAACCGAGGACAGGGCACCCGCCCCCAACCACCACCGACACACACCATCAGATAGCCGCGGACCCCGCCAGGGTTCATCTCGACTGCCACCGTGTGCGTGACTCGCACGGGCCGCTCGGTCGCTCCCGAAAACCTAGAGAAGGTGAACCGGTCTGATCTCAGGCCGTGAGGAGAGGAAACGACCATGGACATCATCGCGGCTGCAGCCCTGATCGCGGTGGGTATCGTCGCCGCCGCCGTGGCCTATGCGCGGGTGAGCGCGTCCGCGCCCCGGGCCGCCACCGCCGGCCCTGCCCGCTCGGCCGGCGAGGCTGCCCGCTCTCCGACGGCGCCCCTCGCCCGCGCCGGCGCGACCGGCGCCGCTATGGCGCCGGGTCCGAGTGCCGAGGAGGACCTACCCCAGCGAGCCGCCGCGCTCGCCCGCCGTGAGGAGACTGTCGCCCATCGGGAGGCCGAGCTCCAGCATGAGCGCGACGCTCTGAGCGAGGGGCGCAGCGAGATCGCCCGGGAGCTGGAGCGGATCTCGGGGATCTCGGCCGCCCGAGCCAAGCAGCTGCTGCTCAAGGAGATCGAGGACCAGGCTCGTCACGATGCGGCCCGGCGCCTGCGCCAGATCGAGGAGGAGACCAAGCGCGAGGCTGACCGCCGCGTGCGCAACATCCTCTCTGTCTGCATGCAGCGGGTCGCCGCCGGCCACGCCGCCGAGACGACCGTGTCGGTGGTGCAGCTCTCTGCTGAGGACATGAAGGGCCGCATCATCGGTCGCGAGGGGCGCAACATCCGGGCGCTGGAGAACCTGACCGGCGTCGACTTCATCATCGACGACACGCCCGGAGCCGTTGTGCTGTCCGGCTTCGACGGGGTCCGCCGGGAGATCGCGCGGCTGACGCTTCAGAAGCTCCTCCAGGACGGCCGCATTCATCCGGCCCGCATCGAGGAGATGTACTGCCAGGCCAAGTCCGAGCTCGATGGTCACATCGTCGAGCTCGGCGAGCAGGGCGTGTTCGACGCCGGCGTGCAGGGGCTGAACCCGGAGCTCGTGAAGCTGCTCGGGCGCCTGCGGTTTCGCACCAGCTACGGGCAGAACGTGCTGGCGCACTCGATCGAGGTCTCGCGTCTGGCGGCGATGATGGCCCAGGAGCTGGGCGCCGGAGTCACCACCGCCCGCCGGGCCGCGCTCCTGCACGACATCGGCAAGGCCGTTACCCACGAGATCGAGGGGCCGCACGCGCTCGTCGGCGGTGAGCTGGCCCGCAAGCACGGCGAGCCGGAGGCGGTGGCCCACGCGATGGAGGCCCACCACAACGAGGTGGAGCCACAGACGGTCGAGGCGGTGATCGTGCAGGCGGCCGATGCGCTCTCGGGCGCTCGCCCCGGAGCCCGCGGCGAATCTCTGGAGCATTACGTCAAGAGGCTGAGCGACCTGGAGCAGATTGCCACCCGGCACAAGGGCGTCGACAAGGTCTACGCCATGCAGGCCGGCCGCGAGATCCGGGTGATCGTCGCACCCGGCGCCATCGACGACGACGACGCCACGATCCTCTCCCACGAGATCGCGCGGGAGATCGAGAAGGAGCTGGAGTATCCCGGGCAGATCAAGGTGACGGTGATCCGGGAGTCACGAGCGGTGGAGTACGCCCGCTAGCCGCCTGGCGGGTGTGTGCTGATGCGCGAGCTGATCCTGGTGATCGAGGACGAGCCTGGCATCGTCGACTTCCTGGAGCGCGGCCTCGGCGCGCTGGGCTTCGACGTCGTCTCCGCCGCCGACGGCCTCGCCGGCACGCAGGCCGCGGTGATGGGCCCCGTGGACCTCGTCGTGCTCGACATGATGCTCCCGGGCGCCAGTGGGTTGGAGGTGCTCGCGCAGGTGCGAGAGGCAAAGCCGACGCTGCCCGTGATCGCGCTCACCGCGCTCGGGGAGGTCGACGATCGCATCCGGGGCCTCGACGCGGGCGCGGTGGACTACTTGTCAAAGCCGTTCTCGCTCAGCGAGCTGGCCGCCCGGATCAGGGCGCAGCTTCGCGCTGCCTCCCAGGCCCCGGCGACGATGCTCAAGGGCGGGGACATCGAGCTCGACGTCATCACCCGCCAGGTGCGGCGCCGAGGTCAGGAGGTCCGGCTCTCCACGACCGAGTTCGAGCTGCTGGCCTACCTCGTCCGCCACCGCGGCCAGGTGCTGACCAGGGAGCAGATCCTGCGGGCGGTGTGGGGCTACGAGTACGACCCCGGCACCAACGTCGTCGACGTCTACGTCGGCTACCTGCGCCGCAAGCTGACCGGACGGCGACCGCCCGCCGATCCTCACGATCCGCTCGGTCGGCTACCGCCTAAATGGCGCCGCGAACGCGTAGACGTTGCTTCAAGATCGACGCTTGAAGCACCGGCCCCGACGGTGGCTGCCGACGAGCCTGCGGTGGCGCCTGGCGGCGTGGGTGGGGACGATGCTGATCGCCTCGGCGGCGATCGTCTTCACCGTCGTCTACCTCAGCACCGGCGCGCAGGTCCGCAGCCAGATCGATCGCGACATATCAACCCAGCAGACCGCGCTGGGCCAGGCTCTGGCGGGTCCCCCCAGCAGACCTTCGACGGCGATCGTCGCCAGCGCCGCGGCCTACCTCCGGGGGCGGCCCTACAGCCCGACATCGCCCCTGCTGTTTGTGCTCCTCCCTGGCGGCGGCGTGCTCAGCAACCTTCCCGAGCTGTTCGGCTTCAGTCGCGCGGAGGCCGGCGAGACTGGCGCCGAGCAGCAGCGCGAGAACCAGTCCGCGCACCAGCTGCGCGTGGCTCACCTGGGCTACTCCGATGCGCAGGTCCCCGACGCCGGGACGATCCGCATCCTGGAGGGACCGCTGGCGGGCACGGGTGGACGGGTGGTGGTGGGCGCGGGCGAGCCCCTGGCGCAGGCCGAGCGCGCCCAGCACGGGGTCGCTCGCGGCTTCGTGCTGGCGGGAGCGGCAACGCTGCTCCTGGCGCTGATCGCCTCGCTCCTGGCGGGAACGAGTGTGAGCGCGCCGCTGCGCGGCATGGCGGCGGTCGCCCGACAGGTCGACGGCGGCGAGCTGCAGCCGCGGATGGCGCCCCCTCCGGGGAGCGGCGCTGAGGTTCACGTGCTGGCGGAGGCCTTCAACCACATGCTCGACCGCGTGCAGGGCGCCTTCGCAGCGCAACGCGCGTTCGTGGCCGATGCCTCGCACGAGTTGCGCACACCGCTCACTGTCATCCGCGGGCAGCTCGAGGTGCTGGCGGCCACCCGCGCCCCGGATGCGACCGAGGTGCGACGTGTGGAGGCACTCCTGCAGACCGAGATCGCGCGCATCAATCGCTTGGTCGACGACCTCCTGCTGCTCGCCCAAGCCGAGCAGCGCCAGTTCCTGCAGTCCCGGCCGGTCGACCTGCAACCGTTCGTCACCGAGCTTTGGGACGGCCTCAGCCTGACCGCACGGCGGCGCTTCGAGCTGGGGGAGTTACCGGCGGGGACCCTGCGCGCCGACCCCGACCGGCTGGCGCAGGCGCTTCGCAACCTGGCGCGCAACGCCATCGACCACACCGTGCCCGAGACGGGGCTCGTGCGCCTGGAGGTCTTCGCCGCCGGGCGGGGCGAGCTCGTGCTTGCGGTGCTCGACGATGGTCCGGGAATCCCCGCCGCCGAGCACGAGCGCGTGTTTGAGCGCTTCCACCGCCTCGATGCCGCTCGCAGCCGGGCCGGCGGCGGTGCCGGCCTGGGGCTGGCGATTGTGCGCGCGATCGCCGACGCCTACGGCGGACAGGTGCGGGCCGCGGATCGCGAGGCGGGCCCCGGCGCCCGGATGGAGCTGCGACTGCCGGGCTTCACCCCCCGCTGAGGACAGGTGGCTGACAGGTTGCCGTCGCTACCCTCCCTCGGGCGATGAAGCGCTATCACCTCACCACCTTCGGCTGCCAGATGAACGAGCACGACTCGGAGCGGATGAAGGGGATGCTGGAGGCGCTCGGCTATGACGAGGCCGGCGAGCGCGATGACGCAGACCTCATCCTCTTCAACACCTGCTCGATTCGGGAGAACGCCGACAACCGCTTCACGGCTCACCTCGGCCACGCCAAGCGGCTCAAGGCGCAGCGCCCCGAGCGGATCGTCGGCGTCGGCGGCTGCTGGGCCCAGTCGGTCAAGGACGAGGTCTTCGCGCGGTTCCCGTTCGTCGACGTCGCGTTCGGGCCCGGGCAGGTGCACAAGCTGGCCGAGTTCTTGACGGGCGACTCGCTCACCGCCCAGGGCTTCTTCGAGTTCGAGGGCTTCACCGGGCACCTGCCGGCCAAGCGGGCGCGGCCCTTCCAAGGCTGGGTGCAGATCAGCGTCGGCTGCAACTCCGTGTGCTCGTATTGCATCGTGCCCTCCACCCGCGGACGCGAGGTCAGCCGCCCGCCCCGGGAGCTGGTCGACGAGGTGAGGGCGCTGGCCGCCGACGGCGTGAGGGAAGTCACGCTGCTGGGCCAGAACGTCAACTCCTACGGCCGTGACCTCTCCCAACCGCAGCGGATCAGCTTCGCCGAGCTGCTGGGCGAGCTCGATGCCGTCGACGGGATCGAGCGCATCCGCTACACGAGCCCCCATCCCAAGGACATGCGCGAGGACGTGATCCGCGCCCATGCCGAGCTTGCATCGCTGTGCGAGCACATCCACCTGCCGCTGCAGTCGGGCTCCAGCGCGGTGCTCAATCGCATGCGCCGCACCTACACGCGCGAGCGCTACCTCGACCGCGTGGCGCTGATCCGCGAGCACGTCCCGGACTGCGCACTGAGCACCGACATCATCGTCGGCTTTCCCGGGGAGACCGACTCCGACTTCCAGCAGACCCTGCAGGTGGCCGAGGAGGTGGGCTACGACGGTGCGTTCACGTTCGTCTACTCGCCGCGCCGGGGCACCGAGGCCGCGACGTTCCCCGATCAGGTCCCGCACGAGGTCAAGGTGGCGCGGATGGAGCAGCTCGTGGAGGTGGTGCAGCGCCGCGCCGCCCAGCGCGCGGAGCGCTTTCTGGGGCGTACTCTGGAGGTCCTCGTCGAGGGTCCCTCGCGGACCGACGCCGCCCGGCTGCGGGGACGATCAGAGCACAACAAGGTCGTCAACTTCCAGGGCGCGGCCGGCCCCGGCGACCTCGTGGAGGTGGAGATCACCGCCGCCACCAGCCAGACGCTCAGCGGGCTGCAGTCGCTGCTGGCTCCCGCCGCGCGCTGATTCTCGCGCCGAGGCGGCGGCAGTAGGCTTTGCTTGTGGATCCCCCGGCAACGACCAGTCCGCCGGCAAGCGCCGCTCCGGCAAGACCCGCAAGGGCAGCAAGCACCTCAACGCGGCGCTCACCGACGCCGCGATGGCCGCACTGCGCACCAACGACAGCTACCTCCAAGCCCTCTACCGCCGCAAGAAACCCAACTCGGTCACGGCCGCGCGCTCGGCGCCGTCAAGCACGCGATGCTCTGCGCGGTCTGGCACATGCTGTCCACCGGCGAGCTCTACAACGACCTCGGCGGCGACTACTACGCCCGCCGTGACCCCACGCGCCAGACCCGACGCCTCGTCGCCCAGCTCGAACGCCTCGGCCACACCGTGACCCTGCAAGAAACGCCCCTGGCAGCCTGAAACGTCGTCGCGGCCGAACGGCCCTTCCCCCGAAGGCGACCGGCACCCTGAACGTATTTTCCTACCAGCAACACCGACTTCGGCATCCCTGCCTGCTTCTCCTGCGACCTACAACCCGCACCCGGGCCAAACCCGCAGGAAACCAGCGCTCACGGCCGGCACCAGCCGCGACTCCTCAGCGCATACGGGCGCGCATCATCCCTCTATAGTCTATACGAACCGCACCCAAATGAGTACCCCGCTGGGATTGGCGGTGTACGCGTCGCGTCCTCGCGAGGCGCCGCGGCTGGTCTCAATCGGACTCCGTTGATCCGCGCGCGTCCTGCAGTCGCTCGTCAGGAGCTGTACAACGCTGCCGCTGTCGACGAACTCAGGACTCCTGTGGACGAGGAGCGGCTGGTCGACCCGCTAACCCGCTCGGTGCTGCTGCGGTGCGAGTGGAAGCGGCGGCATGCTCGTCGCGACGCCAAAGCAGGGCAGAGCCGCCCCCGCAGAGCTGGTCGCGAAAATCGCCAGAAGAGCGACGGCCGCCTGTAACGCCGTTCCTACCGGAACCCCAACAGAATGGCAAAAAC
This sequence comes from Actinomycetota bacterium, assembly GCA_030946085.1. Lineage (GTDB taxonomy): Bacteria > Actinomycetota > Thermoleophilia > Solirubrobacterales > Solirubrobacteraceae > Palsa-465. Next base: position 5,013 of record JALYYW010000148.1, on the reverse strand, counting down.
ACCTAGCACGATTAGACGGCGTAACTTCCTCATGGCTACGACTCTTCTTTCTCTTTGACCGGGATCAACGTGGAGGCCAAGCTCCACTGATTGGGGAACGTTCCGCTTCTCTGTCTCCATACTCCTGCTCACGCGCCGCTTCCAACGCCTGCGCCTTGGTCGCATACAGCCGCACGGAGGTGGGTAGGCCGCGCACGTCGTTGTAAAAGACCCACGCACACGGCCGCGGAGGGGTGATCGCGCTCGATCGCCCCCGCAGCCGGAGCTGACCCCACGCGATCGAGTAGCCGGGCGCGTGCTCAATGCCCTCCGTGTCGGGATGAAAGACCTCAAAGCCGGCGAGGCGCCCCTCGTGCATGGTTAGGACAAACCAGTTCCGCAATGGATCTTCGCTGAACGAGACGGTCGCGTCGCAGAAGATGCTCTCGCCGACTGGATCGAAAGTCTGGAGCGCGAATCGCATGCCCGGGTAGGCGGCGAACACCTCCCCGAGCCACGCCGCGATTGCCTGCCGGCCCTGAATCGGCACCATTGCGTATGACGGATCCCGCGACCCATCCTGGTTAGGAGCCGACGTAAACCTGCAGAGCTCGACCTCAGGATCGCAAAGCAGCATGAAGGCGCCGATGTCCTGTCGGTCGAGAGCGTCGAACACTCTTCGAGCGATGAGAGTGTTGTTATCAATCGTCATCAACCCCTCCTTCCTGCTTGCCCATCACGTCCTCCGAAGACTGCCACGTCTGTTCGGTGTCGAACGGATCGCGCGAAGAAGGCTGGCGCGCGAAGGGGCCTTGGCAAAGGGTATCGGCGTTATCTTCCTCTGGTCCCCTCCGAGATCGAGCTGGAGACGGGACGTGGAGGCGGGCGAGCCAAACGGAGCCGCCGGCGATCAGCATGAGCATGAAGACGTAGGCGCGATGGAGCGCTCGAGGCACGTAGCCGAGCGTGATGCCGCCGAGGCCCACCGGGGGACGCCACAGCAGAGGGCCTTTGTCTCTCGCGTGTTGAGTATCATGGCACTGTCTCGCGCATGGTCGAAGCGTCGTGGCCGAACGCGGCAGCCACTCGTCCTCTAACGCTGGTTAGACGACGCTACCTTGCCCCTGGTGACGCGGACCCGAGCACTGGGCCATCTACCTGGACTCGTCGGCGCTGATGAAGCTGGTCCGACGGGAGGATGAGACCGTGGCACTGCGCGAGTGGCTGGACCTGCGCGCCGGAGAACCGGTGGTCAGCAGCGAACTGGGACGCGTCTAGGTGCTGCGGGTTCGTCGCCTACGACCACCGGCTGGTCGGCGGGGCGCAGGCCGCCGGCCTGGTGGTCGCCACACCCGGCCAGCCGCCACCGAGCCGAGATCCGCTGCCCTAGGGAGCGGCCCGCGGCAATGGGGCGGCCTCCTGCGGCAGGCCGGTCCGCGCGTCGCCGCCGCTCCCGCTCCCGGCGCCGGGTGGCGTCGGAGCGTCCTCGTCCCCGACGTAGGTCAGGTTGCGCCTTACCGCCTCGAAGATGTTCAGACCCTGGCTGACCAGTCCCGCGGCGATCTCGCCCAAGCCGTCGACGCCGTTGAGCACCGTGATGTCGGCGTTAGCCAGCCCGGCGGCCGCTTCGCGGACGATCTGCGGGAGCTGGTCGATCAGCATCCGGTCCAGTGCCACGCGGTTGTGGGAGGCGGCCGGCTCGGCCTGGATCCTCATCCGCTCCGCGTCAGCCTTGGCGAGGACCCGGACTCTCTCGGCGTCGGCCTCGGCCGGCTTGACGACCTCCGCCACCAGCTGCTGCTGGCGCAGCTCGGCCTGGCGCTGGGCGAGCTCGGTTTGGGCGTGGATCACCTCGCGCTGCGCGCTGGCGGAGGCCAGCGGCCCGGACTGCCCCGCCTCGGCCTGCGCCCTGTCGACCTCGGCCTTGTACTTGGCCTGGACGACCGACGTCTCGCGCTGGTACTCGGCCTGCTCGCGCTGCGAGGCCTGCTCGGCCTCGGCCGCGGCCTGGTTCGCCTGCGCCTGCGCGATCTTGGCCTGGCGCTGGATCGCGGCGTTGTGCGGGGCGGCCATCGCCTCGATGTACCCATGCCCATGTCGTCGATCGACTGGATCTGCAGCGAGTCCACGATCAACCCCATCTTGGCCATCTCGGCCTTGGAGCCGTCGAGCACCTCGGTGGCTAGCTTCTGGCGCTCGGTGACGATCTCCTCGACAGTCATCGAGCCGATGATCGAGCGCAGGTGACCGGCGAAGATGCGGCCGGTTAGAACTGCCATCTGATCCTGGTCGGAGAGGAAGCGCTGCGCGGCGTTGACGATGCTCTCGGAGTCGTTGCCGACCTTGAAGGCGATTACCGCCTTGACCTAGAGCGCGATCCCCTGGGTGGTGACGCACTGCTCGGCGACCTCGGCCTCGCGCATCGCGAGTGTGAGGAAGCTCGCCTGGCGGATGAACGGGGTGACGAACGAGCCATGGCCGGTGACGACCTTGAACGGCGTACCGTCGGTCGCCGCCTTGGCACCGGAGATCAGCATCGCCTCATCCGGCGCGGGAACGCGATAGCCAAACATCACTTCCTCCTATCAGGGAGCACGATCCTCGCTCCATTGCATCACATCGACCGCCCGGTCACCACGTGAATCGAAGACCAGAACGGTGCTTCCACGCTCCAGCGGCTCCTCGGACCACGCCAGGTATGCCTCGGTGCCGCCGCGCACCTTGACCAGCACCTCCCCCGGGCCCTCGGCGCCTCGGGTGGCGACTAGCAGCGTCCCGGTGCAGCCGACGGGAGACCGATCTGGGGTCACCGCTTGGGTTGTAGCGCGGCCGGTCCAGCGAGCACTGCCCGGCCCACGAGGCGAGGTGCCCGGCGGTCGGGAACACGCTCATGTCAACGCCGATCTCGGCGATCAGCAGCTCGGCGGTGCGCCGCTGCACGCCGGGGATCGTGCACAGCAGTTCAGCCTGCTTGACGAAAGGGCGCATCTGGTTCTCGATCGCGCCGGAGATCTCCTCGATCTGTCCGTCGAGGAAGTCCAGGTGCTGAAGGATCGCGCCGATCAACACTGCGTGCAGCGGCTCGAAGCGGCCCTCCAGCGCTTCTCGCAGCGCCGGGATCTTCGGCCGCAGCTTGCCTTTCGCGAGCTCGGCGAGCACCTCCGGATCGGTCGTGCCGGCAACGAGCGCGTCAAGCATCGCCCGGCCGGACTTGCCCAGGATGTCGGTCGCCACACAGTCGAGCTTGATCCCGGTCTCCTCCAGCGCCTTGTGCAGCCGCTGCGCCTCACGCTTGCGCTCAGCGATCTGGGTGCGGCGATAGCGCGTCAGCAGCCGCAGATCACGGATCGGCTTGGGCGGCACGAAGCTCGCCCGCAGAAGACCGGCCTCGGCCAGCTGGCACAGCCACGCCGAATCGCTGACGTCAGTCTTGCGACCCGGGAGATTCTTGACGTGCCGGGCGTTGACCAGCATCAACTCGAAATCCGCCTCCAAAATGTGCCACACCGGCTTCCAAAAGTCGCCGGTCGCCTCCATCACGACGTGCGTGACCCCGTGCGCCTTGAGCCAGTCCGCCAGCACCAGCAACCCACCGACCGTGGTCCTGAACTGCTCGACGTGCTGCACGCGCACACCATCTGCGCCCGGGATCCGCACGCACGCGGTCACCTGCGCCTTGTGGACATCCAGCGCGCCCTGGCGCGCCACGATCACATCCATCTCCAACCTCCCGCTCGAGAACACAAACGATCGTCGCTCGCAACGGGACCTCGAGAACAAACGACTGCCTGTTTCAGGATCATCTCGATCTGCGCAGCTCGCGGGAGCAGCGGCTGGACGGGGTCGCCGACGGGGAGGGTGTTGAGCGCCGGGCGGTGGAGTGTGATCACCAGCGTCCGCTTGCGAGCGTGTTCGGGGAGGTGAGGGTGAACCGGCTGGCCTACCGTCAGCGCGGCGAGCAGAACCTGTATGTCGCCGACGGCGCGTTGAACGTGCCGGAGGAGCGCGCCTCGCACGGAGTCAGGCGCCTGGCGGCGATCGAGGCCGCGGCTGGCTCGTTTGAGCATGCCACCGGGCAGGTGCGGGAGCGGACCGGACTCGCGCTGGGCAAGCGTCAGGTTGAGGAGTTGGCGGTGCGCGCCGCGGTCGACTTCGAGCAGTTCTACGCCGAGCGTGTCAGCGCGACCGACGAGCAGCACGGCGAGCAGGATGTGCTGGTGCTCTCTGCCGAGGGCAAGGGGATCGTGATGCGCGCTGAGGCGCTTAGGCAGGCGACCGCCAGAGCGGCGCAGCGAGCCTCGCCGAAGCTGAAAGCCCGCCTGTCCAAAGGGGAGAAGGCCAACCGCAAGCGGATCGCGGAGGTCGGCGCGGTGTATGAGATGGGTGCGGCTCTCCGGGAGGGACGTCACGCTGCTCGGGGGATGACGCTGTTGGCGTAGCGGGATTCGTGGTTGCGGCGTCGTTCTTGAGCGAGGTGGTAGGTCCAATAGGTCTCGAGGTCATCGTTGCTGCGTAGGGCGCGGAGCTTGAGGATCGCTTCGGCGCCGTCAACGCCCCAGCGGGCGCCGGTGATGTCCATGCGGTCTTTGATGAGGTGGCGGCAGGCGCCTTCGATGATTCCGGTCGCGATCGGCCAGCCGTTGGCGAGCGCGGTGGGGTAGTCGAGGTGGGGTCGCTTGTTGTGTAGGTAGCTGGCGGCGCGGTCGGCGTTCTTGCGCTGCTCGGGGGTGAGCTCCAGGCGGGTGGCTTTGCGGCGGATCGCGGCGGCGACGATTCCTGAACGGCCTTCGAGGATCGCGGTTGCTTTCTCGTGGACCCAGGTTTCGGCGTCGGGGTCGCCTTCTTGATAGAAGCACCAGGCGGCTGACCACAGGTATTCGAGCACGTGGATCAGGTCGATCACGATCGTGACGTTCACCTTGCGGGACTTGGCTTCGGCTTTGATCCGGTCGATCTGGTGGTTGTTTCCGTCGACCAGCGCGATCCACGTTCGCTGGTGGTCGGGGTCGCGGCGCTCGGCCTCGGCGAAGATGT
>JALYYW010000134.1 GCA_030946085.1 Actinomycetota bacterium | reverse complement strand
CGCGCAGCAGCGCTGCGCGAGGCGACGAGGACGCCGCCCACCGCCGCCGGGCGCCGCTCGAATGCAACCGTACTTACCGGGGCGACCACTAGGGGCCTCGCAAGCGGTAGCCGGCGCCGCGAACGGTGAGGATGTGACGGGGCTTCTCGGGCTCGGGCTCCAGCTTCTCACGGAGATGGCGGATGTGGACGTCGATCGCGCGCGGATCCCGGTAGGCGCTGTCGCCCCAGATCGCCCGGAGCAGCTCCTGGCGGTTGAGCAGGCGCCCGGGATCGGCCATCATCGCGTCGAGCAGCTCGAACTCCGAGAAGGTGAGCCGGACCGGCCGCCCCTCGACACTGACCTCGCGCTGCGCTCGGTCGAGCTTGATCGGCCCCACGACGAGCATCTCGTCACCCAACGCCCGCGTGCCGGCGCGGCGCAGCACGGCGCGGACACGGCTGCGCAGCTCGGCCAGACCGAATGGCTTGGTCACGTAGTCGTCGGCGCCGGCCTCCAGCCCCAGCACGGCGTCGGCCTCGGAGTCCAGCGCCGTGAGCATGATGATCGGAACGACGTTGCGCCGCGCCCGGAGCGTCCGGCAGACCTCGTAGCCGTCGGGTCCGGGACCCAGGGCGACGTCGAGCAGCACGATGTCGAAAGGGTCGGTGCTGGCCCTGTCGATCGCCGCGTGACCGTCGGCGACGGCCGTCACCCGATGGCCCTCACGGGAGAACGAGCGGGTCAGCATCTCCCGCAGGTCCGATTCGTCGTCGACCACGAGGATGCCGAGGGAGCCTTCGACCCCACGCGCGCCGGCCACGGGGGGGGAAGATTGACGATCGATGCTCATCGCGCGACGAGCGTAGGCTCGCGGACGCCGGGGGCGGCCGGCTGCTCGCGGTCGGCCACGCTCCGGGCGGCCGGCACCAGACGGCCCGCCGCGGCCACCGCCCATAGCAGCACGACCCAGGTCCCGGTCGCCAGGGCCACATGCACCCAGACCATGTCGGTAGGGAGCTTCAGCTCGTACTGCACGCTGCCTACGAGCCCCTGCGCTGCCAGCAGCACGCCCAGTGCCGTCAATGGCTCCTGGACGTCCGACGCCGCGTCCCTCCGCCGAGCGAGCAGCCACACCGTGATCACGGCCAGGCCGAACAGCGCCGCGACCGTGGCGTGGCGATGGATCACCCATTGGAGCGTGCCGGCACCCTTGAAGTGCAGGCGGTGGATCCGCTGGCCGGGAGAGCCACCGGCGTGGGGCCCGGCGGCGGTGGCGGCGGTCCCGACCAGGATCGTCAGCGCGCCGAGCGGGGCCAGGGCCCGGATCGACCACACCGAGAGGCGGTCCGGCGAGCGCCGGCGGGTGCCGGGCTCGTGGGTGCTCCGCCAGGCCAGCGCCACGGCGGCCACGAGCACGAGCATGGAGAGCGAGAAGTGGGCCATCACGAACCCGGGCGCGAGGTGCTCCCGAACCGTGAAGCCGCCCAGCACCGCCTGCGCCACCACCCCCAGGGGCAGGGCCAGGGCCAGCAGCGCCAGATCACGCCGGAACGGTCGACGGGTGAACGCCAGCACCGCGGCGGCTACCGTCAGCACGCCCACGAGCCCCGACAGGGCCCGGTTGCCGAACTCGATCAGCGCGTGGGTGGAGAGCGGCGGCAGCGCCTTCCCGTAGCACCGAGGCCAGTCCGGGCAGCCCAGCCCGGATCCGGTCAGCCGCACCGCGGCCCCGGTCAGCACGATCATCGTCAGCGCCGCCAGGGTGAGCAGGGCGACGCGGCGGTATTGGAGCGGGGTGACGGCGAGGCGGGAGCGCAGCGACATGAAGAGGACCGGCCGTTCGCTAGGCGGCGTACTGAAACGGGAGGTTAGCCGCGATCTCCGTCAGCTTGGGAGCCGAGGCGTCGCGCGCCGACGGGATCAGCTCCACCGCGGCGGGCCACTGGATTCCCACCTCGGGATCGTCATAGCGAAAGCCGCCTTCGCCACTGGGGTCGTAATACGAGGAGACCTTGTAGACGACATCGGCGATCTCGCTGATCACGCAGAAGCCATGGGCGAACCCGTCGGGGCAGAAAAGCTGGTGATGCTCGGCGTCGTCGAGCACAAATCCCTCCCAGTGACCAAACTGCGGGGAGCCGTGGCGGACGTCGACGACGACGTCGAAGATCGCGCCGCGAGCGCAGCGGATCAGCTTCACCTGGCCAGGCTGAAAGTGCATGCCCCGCACGACTCCCTGCCGGGAGCGCGAGTGGTTGTCCTGGACGAACTCCTGGTCGATCCCCAGCTCAGAGAACATCCCCCGGCGGAAGCTCTCCAGGAAGAACCCACGGTCGTCCCCATGGACGGCGGGAGCGAGGAGCACAGGACCGTTCAGCTCTGTGGGCAGCACGCGCATGAACGAGGGCGGATGCTAACGACACGCCTTCGCCAGACCCGCAGGGACCTAACCCCCCTGGGCGTGTCCCGGTTCGCACGCCTCCTCGAACCCGTGGCGCGACTCGACGATGAACTTGGGCCGGTGGCGGGCCTCGTCGTAGATGCGTCCCACATACTCCCCCATCACGCCCAGGGACAGCAGCTGGATGCCGCTGAAGAAAGCCACCACGATCACGATCGTCGGGTTACCGGTCGGGAAGCCGGCCCCCGCGAGCTTCAGGGCCAGGTACACGATCGCCACGAGAAAGGACAGTCCCGAGAACACGACTCCCAGCACCGATATCAGGTGCAGCGGGTAGCGCGAGAAGCCGATCACGCCGTTCAAGCCGATCACGATCGAGCCGAACAGCCGGCTGTACTTGCTCGTCCCTGCCGCCCGTGAGTCGCGGTCGTAGAGCACGCTCGTCTGGCGAAAGCCGACCAGCCCCACGAGCCCTCGCAGGAAACCATGGCTTTCCTTCAGCGCGACCACGTTTTCGACCACGCGTCGGCTCATCAGCCGGAAGTCGCCGGTGTTCGGCGGGATCTCCACCTCGGCGATGCGCTTGATCAGCTTGTAGCCCGCCCAGGCGACGAATCGCTTGGGGAGGGTCTCGCCGGTGCGCGTGCGCCGCTGGGCGTAGACGACGTCGTAGCCCTCATGCCAGCGGGCCACCATGTCGACGATCAGCTCGGGCGGGTCCTGGAGGTCGCAGTCGATGACCACCATCGCGTCGCCGCTGGCCGCCTCGAGCCCAGCCAGGGTGGCCATCGGCTGGCCGAAGCGGCGCGAGAAGCGCAGCATCTTGACGCGGGGGTCATGGTCTCGCAGCTGCAGGATCACCTGCTCGGTGCCGTCAGGCCCGGGGTCGACGCTGAAGATCAGCTCCCAGTCGAGCTCCAGCGAGTCGAGTACTCCACGCAAGCGCTCGTAGAGCGGCAGGACGTTGTCCTCCTCCTGGTAAGCGGGAACGATCACGCTGAGGCCGCTCACCGCGTCCCCCCCCGTCGCGCGCTCACCATTGAGCGAATCCCGAACGGCAGCCTCAGACCTGAGCGCACGAGCGCTGCCTCGAGCCGCCAGGCCAGCGCTCCGGCCTGAGAATCGTGCGTGCGGCTGATGTCGGCGGCCACACGGGCCTCGAGCGCCGCACCCGCAAGCCCGCCCCGCAGCCGGCGGTTTCGCTGCTTGACCAGCCAGAAGGCTGGATACAGCAGCGAGGCGATGTGCAGGTCCTCCAGCGGCGCGAGTCCCGCTCCAGCGCACTTGGCCGCCAGCTCGCCGCGGCCGTAGCGGCGCTCGTGACCAAGGAAGCGGTCGTAGTAATCGTAGGTTCGCGGACCGGCGGGCACCACGATCACCGCTCGGCCACCGGGCCGCAGGATGCGGGCTATCTCCCGCAGGGCCTGCTCGTCGTCGGGGACATGCTCTAGCAGGTTGACGCTGACCACTGCGTCGACGGTTCCGCCGGCCAGCGGCAACGCGCACGCGTCGGCGTGCAGCAGCCTGACCTCGGGCAAGCTCTCATGCGCAGTGCGCAGACCCGCGGCCACCAGGTCGATGCCGATCAGGCTGGCCTCCCGGTAGCGCTCCCGCAGATCCTCCAGCAGGTAGCCCGTCGAGCAGCCGACATCCGCGATCGTGGCGTGATCCGGCAGCTCGCCGACGCGGTCGAGGACCGCCGAACGGGTCCAGCGATCCAGGAAGTGCGTCCGTGAGGCCTCCTCGTGAAGCTGCTCGAGCTCGGCTGACCAGTTCACCGACGGATCTCCGTCGACGTAGGCGAGGTACGGGTGCAGGCGGCCGTCGATGACCCAGCCGCGCTCAAAGGGCGGCAGCTCGGCCAAGGCGCACGGAGGACTGATGGGCGCTACCGCGGCCGCTCCGGCAACGCGGCGGAAGGCATCCGGCTCGCTGCTCACCGGCGCAAGCGTAGATGCTCGCCGCATCCGGCGACGGGTAGCATCGGGCGCCTTGACAGAGCCGATGGACTCGTCCGCGACACCGCGATGCCGCGTCTGCGGCGAGGCCACGGAGCTGCTGGGCAGCCGCTGGGGCGCCTACAGCCGCCGCAACTATGAGCTCCGGCGTTGCCCCACGTGCGGCTTTGCCTTCATCGCTGATCCGTGGACCGAGTTCGAGCGCATCTACGACGAGCGCTACTACGCCGGCCGCGGCGCCGATCCACTGGTCGACTACCACTTCGAGCTCCAGGCGCCGGCCGACACGATAAGGCAGTACGAGTGGCGCGGGATCACCACTATCGTCGCCCGGCTCCTGGGGGGGCTCGACGGCGTCCGGTGGCTCGACTTCGGCTGCGGCAGCGGCGGCCTCGTGCGCCACGTCTCCCAACAGACGCCGGCGGCGGCCTGCGGCTTCGAGGAGGGGTCGATCGCCGGGTCTGCCCGTAAGGCGGGGATCCCGATCCTGACGCAGGACGAGCTCTCCGAGCGCCGCGGCAGCTTCGACGTGGTGACTGCGATTGAGGTGATCGAGCACACGCTCGATCCGCTCGCGGAGCTGCGCCGGATCCGGGACCTGCTGCGCCCCGGAGGTCTGCTGTTCCTGACCACGGGCAACGCCGCACCCTTCGCCGACCGTCTGCTGCGGTGGCGCTATGTCGTGCCCGAGATCCACGTGTCGTTCTTCGAGCCGCGGACGCTCGAGCGGGCGCTGGTCAGCACCGGCTTCCGCCCCGAACGCGCCGCCAGGGGGCCCGGATTCGAGCAGCTGCTCAAGTTCAAGGTGCTGAAGAACCTCAGACTGCGCCGGCGGAACCTCCTGACCGACCGGATCCCGGCCGAGCCACTCGCCTCGCTGGCCGAGCGTAAGGTCCACCTGGGTGAGCATCCGGTGGGATGGGCGGCGTGAGCCGAGCCGCATCGACTCGCGAGCTACCGGGCGGGGGATAGGACGATGGAGACCGACCGCGCCGTCTTCGCGTCAGTGGCCGCGCTGGCAGACCGCCACCGGGCCGCGGGAGCCGGCGCGCCGGAGACCTCACTGACCGCCTTCGAGCTGCGCGGCTTCAGCCAGAACGGGGAGGATGGCGTCATCGCCGAGCTGCTGAGGCGAGTCGGCGTCGCCAGCCGCTACTTCGTCGAGTTCGGCATCGAGACCGGCCGTGAGGGGAACTGCGTCTTCCTGGCGGACGTGCTCGGGTGGCCTGGCCTGTTCCTCGAAGCCGATGAGCACAGCTACGCCGCGCTGGCGCGCAAGTACTGGGCCAGGCGGGACGTGACCACGTTGAAGGCCGCGGTGAGCCCGGAGAACGTGAACGAGCTGTTCAAGCAAGCCGGGGTGCCGCCGGAGCCCGACGTCGTGAGCATCGACGTGGACGGCCCCGATTTCTGGATCTGGGAGGCGCTGAGCACCTGCCGGCCGCGTCTGGTGGTGTGCGAGTACAACTCCGCGCTGCCACCCGGGCGCCAGCTCGTCCAACCGCGGGAGCGGCGCAGCGCCTGGGACGGAACCGACTTCTACGGAGCGTCTTTGGACGCGCTCGAGGTCCTGGCCCGGCGCAAGCGATACCGCCTCGTCCACAGCGAGACCTCCGGCGTCAACGCCTTCTTCGTGCGCGACGATCTGGCCCCAGAACTGCTTCCTCAGGCGGAAGCGGTGCGCAGGGTCCATGAGCCCAACCTCTACCTGCAAGGGAAGCGACATCCCCCGGACCCGCAGAGCCGATCCTATGTCGACCTCGCTGCCCCCGGGGGGCGGTCACAGCCGCGCCGGCGGCCGGAAACACGGCCGCCCACTCCTGACCTACACTCCCGCCCCGCTTTGTCCGCGCCCACGCACGAGCGCGCCGTCGAGCTGGCCGCGCGCACCGACTTCATCTGGCACCAGTGCTTCGAGCTCTCGCCAGGAGTGTCCACGCCCGGGGTGAGCAACGTGCCGTTCCTGCTGGACATCGCCGGCGTGCCGGAGCGGCTGGACGGCGCCACCGTGCTCGACATCGGCACCACGAACGGCGGCGCAGCGTTCGAATGCGAGCGTCGAGGGGCCGAGCGCGTGCTGGCGGTCGATATCGCCGATGCCGACTGGTTCGGTTTCGCCACGCTCAAGCAGGCACTGGAGTCCGAGGTCGAGCACGTGCAGGGCAGCATCTACGAGCTGCCAGAGCTGCTCCAACAGCAGTTCGATGTCGTGCTGTTCTGGGGAGTCCTCTACCACCTTCGCCACCCGCTGCTGGCGCTGGACAACCTCCGTCGGCTCACGCGAGGCACTGCCTCAATCGAGACCGCGGTCTGCGATCACGAGCTTCACCACCATCGAGAGCTGCCACTGGCCCGCTTTTACCGCACCGACGAGCTGGGTCGAGATCCCAGCAACTGGTTCGCCCCCACCGTCGCGGCGTTGCAGGACTGGTGCCACTCCTGTGGCCTGGCCCCCACGCGCGTGGAGGCCTGGCCTGATCCGGCCCCCTCGCGCGCGATGATCGTGGCATCGGCCGTGGCCGGAGCGCCGGAGTACGCGGGCATCTCCTACGAGCGGCCGCTTCGCTGCTCGGTCGCGGAGCACGGAGCGGACTTCGGCCGCTGAGCCCTAAGGGCTCGGCGGAGAGAGGCTGTCCGGGTGGCGCCGATGCAGGTTTGGCTGGAGCTGATCGCCCGGGAGGCGTTCTTCCTCGCGCTGCTTGTCGCCCTGGGGGTCGGTGCCGCGAGCTTTCTGCCGGCGCGCCTGCCCGTGGCTGCCCGCCTCGCGCTCGTACCGGTGATCGGTCTTTGTGTTGGCGCCTGCGCCACCGTCACGCTCGTCTACGCCGTTTCCGCCCGGGGAGCCGCCTGGGTGGTGGTGGCGGCGGCGGCTGTCTCCGTGGCGCTCGCCGTGCGACGGACCCGTTGGGCGCTCTTGCGTCCGGGGCGATGGGCGTCGACGCAGATGCTCCTGCTGACCGTGGTGATACTGGGCTCTTTCAACGTCGCGTTGGCATCCCGCCATACCGCCGGCCCAGTCGGTGGCTACCGCATCGCCGACGCCACCGGTTACGTGTCCGAGATCAACGGCGAGGCGCGCCAGTCGATCCACCAGGCCGACCGCGACCGGCCCCCGTTTTCTGACCTGGCGCTGGGCTACTGGGCTGGCTACGCAGGGGGCGACCAGCAGCTCGACATCTCGGCGCTGGAGGCCAGCGCCAATGAGCTGCTGGGGCTCGGCTCGACCGACACGCAAACACCGTTCCTGATCTCCGTAGTGCTCGCAGCGGCGCTCGGCGCCTTTGCCGTGGTGCGCGCGACTGCCGACCGAGGCGGCTGGGCGGCGACGATCAGCGGGTGCCTGTTCGCAGGGCCCCTATTCGTCGAGCTGCTGATCGACGGCAGCCAAGCCGCAATCGCCGGCAGCGCTCTGATGGCCCCGTTGGCGCTGCTGAGCGTGGAGGCGCTCCGCTACCGCGACCGTGCGACCCTGGCTCTGGTCGCACTTCTGGCCGCGGGCCTGCAGACCGTCTACCCACTGTTCGTGCCCTCCGTGGTGGCAGGAGCCGGTCTTGCGCTCGCCGTGCTGCTCGTGCGCCGTAGGCGCCGGGGACCGGTGAGGGGCCGCGAGGTCGGTGTCGCCGCCGCGCAGCTGCTCGCCGTGATCGGCATAGCCGCCCTCTTCACCCCAGTGGCCTTCTCGCGCAACGCCCACTACTGGTCGAGCATCCTGAACGGGTCGCTCTCGCTGGCGGGGCTGTCGCCATACTCGCTGCGGCTGAGCGTGCTTCCCGGCTGGCTGCTGCAAACGCGAGAGTTCTACGGCCTGGTGCCATTGGGCCACGCATCCGCCGGCCAGCTGGCCATGGCCGGGCTGGTGCCGATGCTGATGTTGGGCGTGGTTGCGCTTGCCGTGTGGCGCCACCGCACGGCACTGATGATGCTGGCGATCGCGGCCGGGGCGATGCTCTTGGCCCTCTACACCGGGATTGGACGCAACTGCAGCTACTGCGTGCAGCGCAATCTGCTCCCGATCGCCCCGCTTGGCGCCGCGGCTATCGGCCTCGGCATCGCCACGCTGCCGCTTTCCCGGTTGCGGGCCGGCTTGCCGTTGGCGGTGACTCTGTCGGTCCTCGCGCTGGTCACCGTGGGGCACGAAGGTGCTGTCGTGCGCCAGCGTATGACCCAGGGGGCCTACCTGCTCGACCGTCAGGCCGTGCAGGCGGTGGGTGGGCTCCGACCGGGTGCGGGCCCGGTCGAGTTGGAGGGCTTCGGTCAAGGACCGAAAGCCCCGATGGAGGAACCCCTCGTCTACAACCTGGTGGACGAGCGCACCAACGGTCATGTGTCAGTGGCCACCTCCGTCGACGATCGCCGCGGCCTGCTGTACCTGGGCGGTCCCCAGCCGCTGGGGCCTTCTTTTCACCCCGGGTACCGGTACGTGCTCACGCGGCTGGGCGGCATCAGCACCGACCGGAGGATCCTGGCTCGGTATGGCCCGATTGCGCTCGAGCAACGCGCGGAGCCCGACGTGACCATCACCGGCGGCGTGGCGGTGGCGATGGCCCGGCGTGATCCGGTGGGGCTGGCCTGGGTCGACGGACCACTGCACTTCCTCATCGTCGGTGGCTCAGACCGACAGCCCGTATGGCTCGAACTCCGCTTCGCCCGCACCGCCCCGAACGGGAGGCCGCACGGGACTGCCCCAGTGACCGTCAGCTCGGAACCGGGAACGCTGCGGATCTGCATGGCCGCCTCCGGCCATGCTCCGCTGCGGAACGTCGACCTGGAAGTCCCCTTCACCCGCCGGCCGCCGCCTCCAACCGCTGAGCCCTACGCCGAGCCCCTACCCGCCCGTGGCCTGCGGCTGCTGTCCATGATGGTCCTCGAGCGCCCCTGCGCTGTGAGTTCCCGTACTCGGCACGGCTGACTGCGCCCGATTGGTTGGTTGTGGAGGAGTTCGACGAGCCCGAGCACGCTCGTGGATGAACTGCCGCAAGAGCAGTTCCGGTCGGTACTCGACTTCGGCTGCGGCTGCGGCTGCGGCCGCCACGCCCGTCTGCTCGCCAGGTACCGCCCCCAGCGCTACGTCGGGGTCGACCGTCTTCAACCCCGGCTTGAACCCGGACCCCTCACTTCCGCGATCGGCGCCGATCCCGGCGCAGGACGGCAGCGTGACGCTGATGCTCGCGATCTGCTCGCGCCCCGGTGTCAGCCGGCTGGAGCGCCAGGGCTCGCCACGACGGCGAACTCTCCCTCCACGAAGCGGTCGCGCTCCACGTCGCCGGTGCCGTTGGGATGAAACACGTAGGCGGAGCGGAAGCCCGCCTCCCGGCAAAGCTCGAGCGCCACCTCGGGGAAGATCGGCTGCTGGTGGGTGAGGTCAACCCAGAACGCCTTCAGCGCCGGCGCGGAGTGCGGGTTGACCGTCTCGGCGATGAGAAGCCCGTCCTTCGCGAGCTTCTCCCGGGCCAGGGACAGCATCCGCCGCAGTTGAGCCTCGGTCATGTGCTCGATCACCTGGGCGGCGAAGATCGCGCCCAGGCTGCCGGTGGGCAGCGCCTCCAGGAACTCCAGGCCGTCGCCATGCACGACCTCTGCGTGCCCCTTCTCGTGGCAGCGCGCGACCATGCTCTCGTCGCTGTCCACACCCGTGTACGGGATGCCCTGTTTGCGCAGAAGGTCGAGCAGCTCCCCACGGCCGCAGCCGAAGTCGAGTACGGGCTGACGCTCGCCGATGATTGGCAGATATCGCCGCTGGCGCTCACGGATCATCTCCTCCGAGCCGCGGAAGACATCTTCGAAGGAGCGGTACCGGCCCTCCTGCGTGCTCCCCGGGTCCTCGTCGTAGCCGAGCACCGTGCCGGCGACCGGGTCTCGGCGGACGGTGAACGGCGCTCCCTCCATGTAGGGGAGGGCCTGACGCTCGGCTTGGATGCGCAGCAGCTCGGCCGAGAGCCCGTCGAGGCGATCGACGATCGGCTGGCGCAGGGCGAGCATCTGAGCCACGCCCGCGCCGAGCTCCTCCACCCGCGCCTGCGCTTGGGCGTCCTGTTGCAGGCGCTCGTCCTGGGCCCGGCTCAGCCGGCGCAGCGATTCGAGCAGCTCCGAGTCGAGGGCCGACCTGTACGCGGTGTAGGGCCTGATCGCGCGCAGCAGCGCGCGGTGGGCCAGCTTGCGCGCCCGGCTGTTCGGCCAGCGGGGTATGGGGCCCCGGCGCATCCTCTCCTCGACGGCGGCGAGCCCGCTCGTCGAGGGGAGCGGGTCACCAAGGACCGGGTCGCTGGGGGGCGGCGAGACCAGCGACTCGGGCAGGCCACCATCGAGCACCCCCTTCTCGCGCACCCAGTTGAGGTAGCGCTCGCGGTCGCGTTCGGCCACATCGGGAAAGGCCCGGCGCAGATCCGGTCGCTGCTCGTAGAGGCCGGCCAGCGCGCGGGTGATTCCTGCCGGAGCGCCCTCGTCCTGGGCGCCGAGCCAGGCCAGGAAATCCTCGTAGCCGACGCCGGTGAGTGGCGAGCGCGCAAGCGCGCCGTGCTCCTCGCCGACGTCGAACAGCCGCCGCAACAGCGGGCCGAAGCGGGTGCCGTCAGGTAGCGTGCCGTACCCGTAGGGCCACTGGCGGGCCCGGCCATGGTCGCTGGCCAGCAACGCGTCGGCGTACTCGCCGCAGATGCGCGCCAACGCCGGTCGCTCATCTAGGCGGACGCGCGTCTGATGGCGGCTCAAGGCGGTGGGGCGATCGGGGTCGAAGCCGCTGAAGTGAAAGAACCCCAGCGGACTGCCGTTTACGGTGTAGCGCTCCCCGTCGTGCTGGAGGTCGCGGTCGTGGAGGTTCCAGTAGGCGACGTTGAACTCCGGCCGGCGCACTATGGCGAAGTCATCCAGCCAGCCTGGGACCAGGTCGATCCAGCGTTGGTCGACGAAGTAGCCGAGGACGGGATCGACCCGGCAATCGCGGATCAGCCGCTGGGACCACCAGTCGAGCAGCCGCTGGCTCTGCTCGCCCTGGCCCATCGTCACGTACCCGAGGTTGAAGACGCCGGAGATCATGATGTCGACCTGGCTGGGCCGCTCGCCGTCGAACGGAATCGGCTTGGTGTTGTGGGGCGTGAGGACAAGGCTGTGCTCGCGTCCGAGCCGTTCGAGCTCGGTCAGCGGCGCACAGACTCGTATGTCAGGATCGAGGTAGGTGATGGTGCTCGCCCCGCGGGCCAGGAGGTGGCGGAGCAGCCACGGCTTCACCGCTGTGGAGAGCTGCAGGACGTCGTAGCGACAGGCCATCTGGTCGAACTCCTCACAACCGATGGCCTCGGGGGTGATCAGCTCGAAAGGCTCGGTGGTCGGGTCGATAAAGCCGGTGAAGTCATCGATCACCAGCACCGAGAAGGCGCCGTCGGGATGGTGCTCGCCGAAGGAGCGCGCCAGGACCCGGGCGAAGGCGACGTAGTTCTTGGCGATGATCGTGCAAGCGTGCATCGCGGAGAAGCTAGTACCAGCGGCCGGTTTCCTGCCTCGCCCGCTCCTGGCGCAGCTCCGCTCGCAGAGTGGCCAGCTCGGCGGCGGTCTCGCGACGCTGAGTCACCAAGGCGGCGCTCAGCTCGTGCACCGCCGCCGCCAGCTCTTGGTTGACCGACTGCTGGTAGACGGTGAACGGCCGCATTGCCCGCAGGGTCGCGTTGCGCAGCTGGCGGCGCGCCGCGCCCGGGCGCCTGGCCGTGGCCGGGGGACCTCGACGCACCTTCGCGGGCAGGTCGACCAGTCGCTCCGGAGCGCGAGCCACGCGAGGGGCAGTGGCCAGCCGGGAGGCAGCTCGGCGGGGGGTCCAAGTTCCCCGGATGGCTTCCAGGCGGCGGTACATGATCTCCCCCGCCGCAGCGGGAGAGTGCGTGCGGCGGATCTCCTGCCCCGCACGACGGCCCAGTTCCCGGGCGGCGTGGGGATCGTCCAGAACCTGGCGCATCAGCCGCGCGGCGTGCTCCACGTCCGGCGCCGCCCACATGGCCTCGGGCGGGTAAGGCTCGGCACCAGCGCCGATCGGGACGAGCTCGTAATCGACCAGCAGGCTGTTGGAGGCGCTCATGAAGTCGAGGTTTCCCGAGTAGCCAGTGGCGATCACCGGTTTGGCGTGCCACATCGCCTCCGCCATTCCCAACCCGAAACCCTCCGCGCGATGCAGTGACACGTAGCAGTCGCACACCTGGCTGAGCCGGATGTTGTCCTCAGGGGCCAGGTAGCGGTCGATGAGGACAATCGCGGGGTCGCCGGCGATCGCCTCGACCAGCTGGCGGTGAGCCTCGGGGTCGTGATCTTGGTTGATGCACTTGAGCACCAAGCGTGCCCCCAGAGCCCGCCCCGCGACGGCACCGCGGAAGGCGTCCAGCACGGCGAGAGGATTCTTGCGGGCGAAGATGCTCAGGTAGTCAAAGCCGAACAGGAACAGGAAGTCGTCCTCGGGAAGCCCCAGTTCGGCTCTCGAGCGCTCCGGGAGCGTCGGCAGCTGCACGGGGAGCCTCACCGTATGGACGGGAACGGTGGCCAACGCCGCCAGCGCCCCAGCGACGTGGGCGGTCGGCGCCCACACCTCCTCGACCAGCGAGAACGAGTCCTGCCAGCGTTGTAGGAACGAGCTGATCTCCCAGAACCAGAGGCCGATCGAGTACCGCCCGGCGAAGAAGCTCTCCCCGACCTGGCCGGCGAACTCGGGCAGGGCGTCGGCGTTCATGCAGATGAGGTTCACCGGATAGACGGCGTCCTGCGGCGATGAGGTCTCGTAGGTATGCCCCTGGCGGTTGAGCGGAACGGTCTTCCCGTGCACCGGAAGGGCGGGGATCTCCGTGCTGTCCAGAGCGCGCACCACGAGGCGCGCGGCTGCGCCGGTGCCAAGCTCCGAGCGGAAGTAGCCGACGACGTTGACGCCCCACGTCTCGTCGAGCAGCGGCGCGGCAGCCTCGCCCTGAACCGGGCGAAGGCCGGCGCCCGACGTGTCCTGGCCGGGACGATCGAAGCTGTACGGCCAGCGCCGGCTCCGGTCGTGACCGGCGGCCGCGACCTCGTCGGCGTACTCGGCCAGAAGCCGCTCGAGCACCGGCTGGCTCGGGACGTCGATGCGGTTCTGATGGCGGCTCAGCACCAGGCGGTGGCGCGGGTCGAAGCCGCTGAAGTGAAAGAAGGCCAGTGGCCGCCCGTCGACCAGGTAGCGACTACCGTCATGGTCGAGCCGGCGGCTGGGGAGGTTCCAGTAGGCGACGTCGTACTCGGAATCGCGCAGCATGGCGAAATCGGTCAGGAATCCTGGCACCGGGTCAAACCAGCGCTGATCGACGAAGTAGCCCCACACCGGGTCGACGCGGCGGTCGCGTCGCAGCCGGTCCCTCCACCAGTCGAGCAGAGCCTCCACCTCGGCCCCCGGGGCGAGGGAGAGGTAGCCGAGGTTGTAAACGCCGGCGACCAGGATGTCGGCCTGGCTTGGCTTGCGGCCATCGGACGGGACCGGCACGCTGGTGTGGGGAGCCAGCACGACCCCGTGGGCGCCAGCCAGCTCGTCGAGGCGGCGCAGCGAGCTGTAGACCTTGATGTCAGGATCGAGGTAGGTGACCGGGTTGCCGGTCATCGACAAGACGTGCCCCAGCAGCCACGGCTTCACGGCTGTGGAGAGCTCGCGCACGGAATATCGCGCCGCCATCTCCTGAAACGGCTCACAGCCGATATCTCGCGGGGTCAGGACCTCAAAGGGCTCCTGCGCCGGGTCGATGTAGCCGTCGATGTCGTCGATCACCAACGCCCATATCCGGGCCGGGGGATCGTGCGTCAGCAGTGAGCCAGCCAGAACTCGAGCGTGGGCAGCGTAGTTCTTGGCGATGATCGTGCAGACGTTCAAGGCGCCGCAAAGTAGCACCGCTCATGGCGCCGCCCCTTGCTACCTTCGGGGGCCGTGAGCGGCATCCTCGGCCAGGTGGAGCGCGCGGTGCCAGCACCGACCGCTCGGCCGGCAGTGGCGGTCAGCAACGTGAGCAAGTCCTTTCGCCTGCCCCACGAGCAGTACCACACGCTCAAGGAGCGAGCCCTGCACCCTTTTCGCAAGCGCTCCTTCGACTCGCTGGAGGCCGTGCGCGACGTCTCCTTCGCACTCGCGGCGGGGGAGTTCTTCGGCATCGTCGGGCGCAACGGCAGCGGCAAGAGCACGCTGCTGAAGTGCCTGGCCGGTATCTACGAGATCGACCAGGGGAATCTGAGGATCGAGGGCCGGCTGTCGCCGTTCATCGAGCTGGGAGTCGGCTTCAACCCCGAGCTCACCGCTCGCGACAACGTGATCATCAACGCGATCATGCTGGGGCTGACCCGCAAGCAGGCCCGGGAGCGCTTCGCGGACGTCCTCGCCTTCGCCGAGCTGGAGGAGTTCGTCGACCTCAAGCTCAAGAATTACTCCTCGGGCATGTACGTGCGGCTCGCCTTTGCCACCGCGGTGCAGGTCGACGCGGATGTGCTGCTGATCGACGAGGTGCTGGCGGTCGGCGACGCGTCCTTCCAGCAGAAGTGCTTCGACGAGTTCACCCGCCTGCGTGACGCCGGGCGCACGATCCTGTTCGTCACCCACGACATGGCCGCCGTTGAGCGTTTCTGTGACCGCGCGCTGCTGCTCGAGCGCGGGCGGGTGGTGGAGATCGGCGAGCCCTCGGCGATCGCCCGCAAGTACAACCAGATGAACTTCAGCCGTGTGCGGGCCGAGCGCGAGCCGAGCCGCTCCTCGGACACGAGGGCGGGCTCGGAGGCCGCCGAGGTGATGAACGCGGGGTTCGAGTCTCCGGACGGAGAGCCGCTGCTCACAACCGATCAGGGTGATCCCTGCACGGTCAGGATGGACGTGCGCTTCGTCGCCGACGTCGAGGACCCGATCTTCGCCATCACCCTGCAGAACGAATCCGGCAACGTCGCCTTCGCGACCAACACCGACGTCCAGCGAATCGAAACCGGGCGCTTCCCCGCCGGCACTACAGCCGTGATCCGAATGCGCTTCGACAACCGACTGGCTCCGGGCCGGTATCGGCTGTTCGCGACCGTCGCCCGCGCCGGCCTGGGAGCGGACGTACTCGACGCTCACATCAGCAACTCGATCCTCGTGCTCGCCGACAAGGCCGGCGGCGGTATCGCCGACCTTGCTCACGACTTCGACATCAGTCGCGATGGCGGGAAGCACTAGCGCGTCTGCGGCGCCCGGCGGATGCCGCGTAGCCGGCCTTCAGCATGGCGAACACCGGGCCAGAAAGTCCCCGGCGGGTGGCGAGCGCGAGCAGCGGGCGCACGAGCTCGGATGGCAGCGCGCCACCGGGGCCGACCAGTCGCATGGCGTCCTCACTGATGCCTCGTCGCATCACGCCCGCCGCCCGTTCGCGAGCGCCTGCGGGTGAGGGCGGTGCGTCGCACGTGAGGCGATAGAGCTCGTGCAGGCGGGCGGCGGTATCACGCCATCGCAGGCTCTGGGCGGCGTGCCGCACCTGGTCCAGGTGCGCTGCGCGCGCCGCGCCGGAGTGCATCAGCGCGAGCGCCTGCTCGGCGCTGGCGGCGGCATCCCAGCGCACGATGCCAGCGGCGTCCTCGGGCAGCACCTCGCTGAGCGAGCTGCCCGCCGCCCACAAGCATGCTGTGCCGTGCTGCGCCGCCTCGAACGGGACCAGCCCGAAGCCCTCCAGGACGCTGGGATAGAGGACGAGGTCGACGCGACCGAGCAGCCAGGCCTTCTCGGCTTCGCCCACGGCTCCCAGGTCGAGGACCGCCCCGGCCAGATCGGGCCGCTCGTCCAGGAAGGCTCCCTCCTCGGGCCGCGAGGAGCCGACGTCGACCGACGGACCCGCCAGCAGCAGCACTCCCGGCCAGCGGTGACGGTGGCACAGCTGCTCCAGGATGCGCAGCGCGAACAGCCGGTTCTTGTGGCGCAGGTCGGTGCCGAGGCAGAGCATCGCCGGTCGATCCTCGACGATCCTCACCGCGGCGGTGGGAGCAACCGGGGGGCGCCGGCCGGTGAGAGCGTGGTCCACGCCCAGCCGTACGACAGCGCCGCGATGGGGCTCTATCAGGTCCTCCGCCAGGGCGTCGTTGCGCACGTAGTCGGAGAAGAAGGCGACGTGGTCGGCGACGGCGAGCGAGGCCTGGGTGAGCTCACGGTAGCTCAGCCAATCCTGCTCACTGCGGAAGTAGGACGGGTTGTGGTAGCCGATGAGGTCCTGGTGGGTGATGAGCAGCCGCTCACCGAGCTGCGCCAGGACCGCCAGGTCGGCGGGTGTGTCGACCTGGAACGGGCGGTGCACGAGATCCGCCCGGGAGACGGTGACCTCTCCCGGGCGCTCGCGTAGGACTGTGAGCTCCGGGAGCGCCTGCAGAGCCTCGAGCGCGTGGGGCGCCGGCTCCTGCGGCAACAGTGCGCTCACGTTTGCCTCGCCGGCGGCGACCACCGCACCGATCAGCTCCAGCACGTGCACATGCGTCCCCGTCATCGGTCCGCGCAGGACGCGAGCATCGATGGTGAGCGCAAGGTCGCGGACTGCTCGGCGGGCGGCGCCGAGACCACGTGCCAGCGCGGGGCTCACGACGCGGTCGGCCCGTACCCAACCGGGCGGAGCGTCCACGAGCACGTCGTCGGCCAGCACGTGAGCCAGGCCACAGGCCAGGCAGCGGACGGCGAAGTCGCCGTCGAAGGGGCCGACGAGCTCGAGCGCTTCGCGGCGGATGAAGACACAGGACGGCCGGGGCGCCGCGATCCGCGGACGGAGCGCCAGCGCCGCCGCGGCCACTTGGGCAGCCGCCTGCCCCAGCTCGAGCGTGCCCGAGCCTCCGAGCAGCTCCGGGCTCTCCAGGGCGCTCGCCGTGGCCGTGGCGCGCTCGGCGTACGCGGCCTCCTGCAGCCGTTCAAGCCACCCGGCCCCGACCTCGCACCCAAGTGCCACCAGCACGACGTCCGCCGGCGCGTCCGCATGAATCGCACCCGCAAGGCCCTCCGTATCGTCCGAACACGCCGCGATCGCCACCCCTGTGGGGGTGTGCTGGGACAGGCTGGACGAGATCTCGCCATCCAGCTGGCTGCTCGGCTTCACCACCACGCGGACGACCACTCGTCTGTGGCGAGCGCCCCCAGGACCGGTTTCTGACGCGGACACCCGCAGGATTATCGCCCCGGTGGCGGCTCCGGCAGGCACTGCTAGCTTGCCCGGCGTGAGCACACCCGCGGCCCCGGCATTCGGCCCCTCCGCACTCGGCGGCGATGCGCGACGCTTCCTGGAGCTGACAACGACCCTGGCGCGCACCGAGTTCAAGCTGCGCTACTTCGGGTCGGTCCTGGGCTATATCTGGTCGCTGGTCAGGCCACTGCTGTTCTTCGGCGTCCTCTATCTGTTCTTCACCCAGATCGTCAGGATCGGCCAGGGCACGCCGCACTACGGGGTCTACCTGCTGACCGGCATCGTGCTCTGGAACTACTTCGGCGAAGCGACCGGCAACTGCGTCACCTGCCTGGTCACGCGCGAGGGCATGCTGCGAAAGATCCGCTTCCCACGCATGGTCGTCCCGTTGTCGGTCTCGTTGACCGCCACCTTCAACCTTGCGATGAACTTCTTGGCGGTGATCGTGTTCGCGCTGGCCAACGGGCTGACTCCGACCTTCCGGTGGCTCGAGCTGGTCCCGATCGCCGCGGCTCTGGTGGTGCTCGGCACCGGCATCGGCATGCTGCTCTCGGCCTTGTACGTCCGTTACCGCGACGTCGCTCCGATCTGGGAGGTGGCGCTGCAGGCCTGGTTCTACAGCTCGCCGATCATGTACACCGCGTCGGCCTACGCGTCGAGCAATCGGGTGGGCTTCGGATCCAAGGCCCTCGAGCACACCGCCCTGGTGAATCCCATCGCCACGCTGCTCACGCAGATGGGACATGCCGTGATCGGCGGCAGTCACTTTCCAGCGGCACTCAGCGCCGGAGGCGCTGTCACGACAGGCCTGGCCCTCGCGCTGATTCCCCTGCTGTTCGCGCTGGGCTGGTGGGTGTTTGCGCGGGAGGCGCCGCGTGTCGCCGAGAATCTCTGACCCCGCGAGACTTATCCTCTGGGCCAGCCATGCTCCGCTCACCCACGTCCACAGTCGACCCCCACGCACGGTCCGCGCCGCGGCATGGCTGATCGCAAGTCGGTCCTGATCACCGGCATCACCGGCCAGGACGGCTCCTACCTCGCCGAGCTGCTCCTGGGCAAAGGCTACGAGGTCCACGGGCTGGTGCGCCGCGCCTCCTCGGAGCGGTTCGACCGCATCGACCACCTTCGCGATCGCATCACCCTGCATCAGGGCGACCTGCTCGATCAGCGCTCGCTGGTCGACGCCTTGCGGGCGGCCGATCCGCAGGAGATCTACAACCTCGCCGCGATGTCCTACGTGGCCGTGTCCTGGATCCAGCCCACCCTCACCGCCGAGTTCACCGGTGTCGGGGTGACGAGAATGCTCGAGGCGATGCGCGAGGTGTGTCCGGGGGCGCGCTTCTACCAGGCCTCCTCCTCCGAGATGTACGGCAAGGTGCGGCAGGTCCCCCAGAACGAGGACACGCCCTTCTACCCGCGCTCACCCTATGGGGTGGCAAAGGCCTACGGTCACTTCATCACGGTCAACTACCGCGAGAGCTACGGCCTTCACGCCGCCTGTGGCGTGCTCTTCAACCACGAGTCCGAGCGGCGCGGGCTGGAGTTCGTGACCCGCAAGATCACCTGGCACGCTGCCGCGATCAAGCTGGGGCTGCTGGACAAGGTCACGCTCGGCAACCTGGATGCGCAGCGCGACTGGGGCTATGCGCCGGACTACGTGGAGGCGATGTGGCGGATGCTCCAGCACGACGAGCCCGACGATTTCGTCATCGCCACCGGCGTGGCCCATTCGGTCCGTGACTGCCTGGAGCTGGCCTTCGACCACGTCGGCCTGCAGGTCGACGATCACGTCGAGCTCGATCCCGCGTTCACCCGACCCGCCGAGGTGGACCAGCTGATCGGCGACGCCTCCAAGGCCACTCGGGTGCTCGGCTGGCAACCGCAGACCGACTTCGAGCAGATGATCAGGAAGATGGTCGAGGCCGACCTGAAGCTGCTGGGGGGCGGCGGGCGGTCGCCGATCGCGACCACCGACGTCTAGGTTCAGGCAAGTAGGCGCTTCAGCCCTTCGTGCAGGGACACGCGGGGCTCCCACCCCAGCTCGGTCCGGGCGCGCGTGACATCCAGGCAGCTCCGCCTGACCTCGCCGCGGCGCTCGGAGGCAAAGCGCGGCTGCGGCGTCGCACCCTCGGCGCCCAGCTCCCTGAGCGCTTCCAGCAGCTGGAGCACGGCGGTCTGCCGACCGTGGCCGATGTTCACTGGCCCGGTCACGCCCGACTCGGCGGCCAACAGGTTGGCGCGCACGACGTCGCCGACCTCGACCCAGTCTCGAGTCTGGCGGCCGTCGCCGTACACGGTCGGTGGCCTGCCCCGGGCCACCTGAGCGCAGAAGACGGCCACCACCCCGGCCTCCCCGCGGGGGTCCTGGCGCGGGCCGTAGACGTTGCCGTAGCGCAGCGAGATGGTCGAGAGCCCATGCAAGCGGGTGAACAGACCGCAGTAGCCCTCGGCGGCGTACTTGCCCTGCCCGTAGGGCGCCAGCGGGCGGATCGGGTGGTCCTCGGGCGTGGGCAGCACCTGTGCGTCGCCGTAGAGGCCGCCACCGGTGGAGGTGTTCACGACCCGGACGCAGCCGCTGGCCCGCGCCGCCTCCAGCACCGCGATCGTGCCCAGGAGGTTGACCCCGGCGTCGGCAGCTGGATCGGTGACCGACGCGCGCACGTCGATCTGCGCGGCCAGATGGAAGACGACCTGCGGCCGGGCGGCGGCGAAGACCCGGGACACCGCGGCGCTGTCGCGCACGTCGACCTCGTGCAGCGGCGCGTTGGCGGCCAGCGCCGCTTGGAGGTTCGAGCGCCTGCCGGTCGACAAATTGTCGATCACCGTGACCGCGTCCCCGCGCTCCAGCAGCGCGTCGACGAGGTTGGAGCCGATGAAGCCGGCGCCGCCGGTGACCAGGCATCGCATCGCGGCTGGGAGAGTAGGGAAGCGGATGAGCCGGGCCCGCGCCGCGATCCGCGGCACGGACCCGACATGGACGACCCTGGTAGGGGTTGGGGGTCGTCCGGGAACCCGCGAGAAAGGGGGCAATGCTCGCGGGCCGGGTGACTTCCCTGTCATGTGCAAGCATAGCGCTGAGGAGCGCTGAGCACCACGGTCCGGAACGGCAATCTTTGCCACTTCCCGGGGCAACCGCGAAACCTGCCCGCGTTGTTTTGCGTTATCTGCAGTGACGTTTCCTGCAGATCCCGACTGGAAAGCAGTGGACAGAACCGCAGATGCGCTCCGAGGGCTCACTTCAGCCACACCCGACTCCGATCCGCGGCCCGCAGGCAGTTGACGTGCTGGACATCCCCTTGGCGCTCACCGACTACGCGCGGACGCTGGCATGGATGGACGGGATGATCGAGCAGCGCGCCCGCGGCTACGTGTGCGTGTGCAACGTCCACACGGTGATGGCATCACGCGAGGATCCGGAGCTGCGCGGCGCGCTGTGCGGCTCGGCGCTCAACGTACCCGACGGCCAACCGCTGGTGTGGGCCATCAACGCCCTCGGCCATTCCCTGGCCGGCCGCGTGTACGGGCCGGAGCTGATGTCCAGGGCGTGCGCGCATGCCGCCGAGCGGGGACAGCGCTTCTACCTCTACGGCGGGCGCAACCAGGGAAGCCTGGTCCAGCTGGCGCTGAACCTGCGCCAGCGCCACCCCGGCGTGCGGATCGTCGGCGGATACTCGCCACCGCACCGCCCGCTCACGGCCGAGGAGCGCGGGGCCGTCGCCGAGGAGATCAACCGCTCCCGGGCGGATGTCGTGTGGGTCGGGATCGGGGTACCCAAGCAGGAGAAGTGGATGGCCCAGATGCGGCCGCTGCTGGACCCGCCGCTCCTGATCGGCGTGGGGGCGGCGTTCGACTTCCACGCCGGACTGGTGCCACAGGCGCCCAACTGGCTGCAGGAGGCGGGACTGGAGTGGGCCTACCGCCTGGCCCACGAACCCCGGCGGCTATGGCGTCGCTACCTTCGTTACAACCCGCGCTTCGTGACCGCCTTCGCGCGCCAGCTGGCGGCGAGCCGGCGCCCGGGCGCCGAGCTCTGAGCGCCGGCGCTCCGGCGCCGGGGGATCGGTCGTGAGCGGAGAGCCCGAGGACTTCCTCTCTGGCACGAGCGGCCAGGTGTCGGGCATCCGGCGAACCACCGCGGCGATCCTCGCCGACGCTCTTGACGAGGCTTTGGCGCGCGCGCGGCTGGAGGGCTCGCGCCTGCGCCGCAGCGCCCGGGGGCTGCCGCCACGCCGGGTCCTGGTCCTGGCGATCGAGCGGACCGACGCCCCGAACCTGCTGGCGGCGGCGCGGGAGGAGCTGCTGCGCTCCCGGCATGACGTCGACTTCCTCAGCACCGACGTGGCGCGGCGGGGTAAGTTCGAGAACCTGAACGGGATGCTCGCCCAGCGCGAGGTCCAGGGGTACGACTGGCTGCTGGCGCTCGACGACGACGTCACGCTGCCCGTCGGGTTCCTGGACGGCTTCCTGTTCCTGGCCGAGCGCTTCGACCTGCAGCTGGCCCAGCCGGCTCACCGACACCGCTCCCACGCCGCCTGGCAGGTCACCCGCCGCCGCCGGGGCAGCGTGGTGCGAGAGAGCGCCTTCGTGGAGATCGGCCCCGTGTTCGCCTTTCACCGCTGCACGTTCGACACGCTGCTGCCCTTCCCCCCGCTGCGGACCGGCTGGGGCCTCGATCTGCATTGGTCCGCGGTGGCGCGCGCCCGCGGTTGGAGGCTGGGGATCGTCGACGCCACCCCCATCGGCCACGGGCTGCGCCCGGTGGCCGGCTCCTACGACCGCGGGACCGCGATCGCCGAGGCCCGCGCCTTCCTCGCCGATCGGTCCTACGTCAGGGCCGCGGAGGCCCAGCGGACGCTGCGCACCCACCGTCGCTGGTGGGGACGGCGGTGGTGAGGCCCCGCATCTGTATCCTCGGAGACCTCGTGCGCCGTCACCGGAAGAGCTGGATAGCGGCGTGCGTGCTCGTAGTCTCGCTCGCGACGGCCGGCGCGGCGCCGGCGCGCACCCACGCCCACAAGCATCATGCCCCCAAGCCCCAGAGGGTTCCGCTGGGGTACTTCGGCGCGATCCTCGACGGGCCCATGTTCCCGCCGGCGCCGGGGGTCAACCTCGCCCAGCAGCTGGACGTGATGGAGCGCAGCGGCGTCGAGAGCATCCGCGTGCAGATCGACTGGGCCTCGATCCAGCCCTTCCAGAGCTGGAGCGACGTCCCCCCGGACCAGCGGGGCGACTTGACCAACGTCGATGGCCTGCCGCTGCGCCTGGCGAGCATCGACCAGCTCGCGACCCTGTGCGCGCAGCGCGGGTTGAGCCTCCGGCCGAATGTCTCGGACGCTCCGGTCTGGGACACCGACTCGCCCCCGGGCGTGGCGGCCCGGACCCCACGTTCCTACGCGCCCTACGGCGCCTTCCTGAAGGCCCTCATCGACCGCTACGGGCCTCACGGGAGCCTCTGGAACGGACACGTCCCGAAGCTGCCGATCCGGTCCTGGGAGGTGTGGAACGAGCCCAACATCGCCGGCTACTGGTCGGTGCAACCCAACTTCGAGCCCAGCTACGTCGCCCTGCTGCGCGTGGCCCACGACGCGATCAAGTCCGCCGACCCCGGCGCCACCGTGATCCTGGCCGGCATGGTCAACCACTCGTGGGACTACATCGCCAGGATCTACCGGATCCCAGGCGCGCGCCGTCTCTTCGACGTGGTGGCGGTGCACCCCTACACGCACTACCCCGCGGGAGTGCTGACGATCCTCGGCTACGTCCGCCATGCGATGGACGCCGCCGGTGACCGGCGCAAGCCGATGGTGGCCGACGAGCTCGGCTGGAACTCCTCGCTGGGCAAGAGCCCGGACCACTTCGGCGTGGAGGTCACCGAGGCCGTCCAGGCCCGAGACGTGGCCACGGTGCTGCCGATGCTCGCCCGCCAGCGGACGCGTCTGCGCCTGATGGGCCTCGATTACTACACCTGGGCGGGATTGGAGGATCCGGGAGGGCCGGAATTCGATTTCGGCGGGCTGTTCCGCTTCAGCGGGGGTAGTTTCATCGCCAAGCCCGTGTTCGGCGTGTACCGCCGCAACGCGCTGGCGCAGGAGCGCTGCCGTCAGAAGGGATCCGTCGCCTTCCGCTGCCGCAGGCCGTTCTAGACCCGGGGTCGCGAATGGGCCACGCGATGGAGCGCGCGCGCCGGCTGCGAGGCGAGCTGCTGTTCCTGGCGGCACTCGCCCGGCTGCCGCCGCGGGTGGCGGCGTTTCAGTGGCGGGCCCGACGTCTGGCCGCTGAGATCGGCGACGACTTCAGTGTGATCTCGGCCACGCGCCCGGGAAAGCTCGCGGTGCTGCTGGATGAGGCGCGCGGGCGCCGAACGGTGGTGGAGCTCGGAACCGCCACCGCCTGGACCGCCCTGTCACTGCTGCTGGCCGACCCGGTGCGCACGGTCCTCAGCTACGACCCCGTCCGGCGGGTCGAGCGCGGGCAGTACCTCCGGCTGGTGAGCCGGGCGGCGTCGGATCGGTTGACGTTCGTGGAGGCCGCCGGTGAGGAGGGCCCGCGCGGCCCCGAGCCCGTGGAGCTGCTCTACATCGACAGCTCGCACAGCCGCGAGGGCACCTTGCACGAGCTGGAGGCGTGGAAGCACGTCCTTGCCGAGGGGGCGGTGGTGATCTTCGACGACTTCACGCATCCCGACTACCCGGGTGTGCGGGAGGCGGTGGAGCAGCTCTCCCTGCAGGGCGAGGAGCGCGAGGGGCTGTTCGTGCACCGGGTCACGTGACCTGCGACATCGCCATCGTCTCGCTGGGCACGACGCTGGGGTGGCAGCGTGCCGACGCGGCGCTGGCAAGCGCCCTGAAGGAGCTGGGCTGCTCCTGCCAGATCGTCCCGGTCCGAATCGGCGCGGCCGCCCGGCTGCGCCGCAGCATGGCCACCACCGATGCAGTGGAGGCGCTGGCCGCCCGCCGGTCGGCTGCCGCAGTGAACGCCCGCGCGATCGTCTTCTCCAGCATCACCGCCGCGCTTCTGCAGCGCAAACCGAAGCTCCCGCACGCCGTGCGCTTCGACAGCCTGGCGGCGCTCTCCCGGCCCGGCCCCGGCGGCGCCTGGCAGCGCCACCGGGAACCGGCGGTGCTGGCCCGGGCCGATCTACTGCTGCCGTGGGGCGAAACCGCGGCGCACGCGGCGCGCACGCTCGTGAGCACGCCACCGATCGTCACCCTGCCGGTGCCGATCGAGCCCGTCGACGGTGACGCCACCCGGGACCTCGGGCTCGTGGCCTACGCCGGCAACCCCGCCAAGCGGGGCCTCGACCTCCTCTGCCGGGCGTGGGCGCTGGCGGCGCCGCCCGGTGCGGAGCTGGTGATCGGGGGGATCGACCGTGAGGC
>JALYYW010000104.1 GCA_030946085.1 Actinomycetota bacterium | reverse complement strand
GCTCAGGCCCAGCACCGCCCGGGCGAAGCCCGAGCCCATGTGCGCGAACTGGACGAGGTGCTCGGGGCGGCAGCTGACGTTGGCGCCCACGTCGAGCAGCAGCACCGGCGAACCGCCGGGGATCGGCACCGGCAACGCCAGTGCCGGGCGGTAGATCCCGCGGTCGCGCTTGAGGGTGGAGAGGCCCGCGGCCAGCGCCGAACCGGTGGAGCCGCCGGAGACCAGCGCCTGGGCGCGGCCGGTGGCGACGGCTCGGGAGGCTTGCACGATCGAAGCTTCGGGGGTGGAACGCACCGCAAAGGCCGGATCCGTCGCCTTGGCAATCGACACCGGCGCGTCAACCACCTCCACCCCGTCCGGAACGGGGCCGATCTCCTGCGCGGCGCCGAACAGGATCACGCGGATACCGCCGGCGGCGGCGGCGGCTGCCCCGGCCGCAACCTCCTCGGGACCGAGGTCCGCCCCGCCCGCGTCGACGGCAACCGTGATCATCTCAGGGAGAGTCAGCCGGACTGACCGAGGCCCTGCGTGACGACCTCGCGACCCTTGTAGCTGCCGCACACCGGGCAGACCCGGTGGGGCAGCCGCGGGCTGTGGCACTGCGGGCAGGCGTTGTATCCCGGAGCCGCCAGCTTGTGCTGGGAGCGGCGCTTGGTGCTGCGCGAGTGGGACTGCTTCTGCTTGGGAACGGCCATCGCGCGAGCAGGCTAGCAGGCGCCCAGCGGCCACAGGCCAACGCCCGGGCCACGCGGGCACTACTCCAAGCGCAGCTCGGAGAGCTTGGCCCAACGTGGATCCGGGGAGCGCTCGTGCTGGTGCTGGGGGCCGGCGCGGTTGAGATCCTCCCCGCAGACTGGGCACAGGCCGGCGCACTCCTGAGAACAGAGGACCTTGTCCGGAAGGGCCAGCGCCAGCGCGTCGCGGGCCCAGGCGTGAAGGTCCAGCAGCCCGCGCTGCACGTAGGGCGAGGCCAGCTCCTCCTCCTCGCGCGGCTGCGAGATCTCGCGCGCGTCGACGTCGTAGCTGGGGCCCGCCGGCTCCAGGCAGCGCATGCAGGGCCCCGTCAGAGCGGCCGTGAAGCGCAGCCGCAGCGCGTATCCGTCACCGGTGGTCCGAGAGATGTCGAGGCGAACCGGGACCCCAGCGGGCTCCACGGAGTAACGCTCGCCACCGAGCACGTAGGGCTCGATCCTCACCAGCAGATCCAGCCGGCGTCCTTCGCCGGAGATCAGCCTCAGCGCCCCGAGATCGAACAGATCGGCCAGCGGGGGCATGGTCGGGCAGGGTAGCGAGCCGCCCGTGGCTTCCGATGGGATCCACTTGGCGCGATGATTCCGGTCGTGTCGCTCTGGTTTCGCACCTACGGCTTCGGCGAGATCCTGCCGGAACTGCTGATCGGCGCCTACCCTCGGGACACCGAGGACGTGGGAATGCTGGAGTGGGCCGGCGTCCGGCGCGTGCTCAACCTAGTGGAGGACGAGGAGTACGAGCCCGGTGAGCGGGAGGCGGTCACGCAGGCCTATGCGGCAGCGGGGATCGAGGAGCACCGGCTGAACTTCGCCGACTATGGCGCCCTGCCCGCGGAAGCGCTCGAGGCGGGGGTGCAGGAGGTCACGGACTGGCTGGCCGAGCGCGCCGTCAGCTACGTGCACTGCCGCGCCGGCTGGCAGCGCTCGGCGGCGATCGCCGCCGGCGTGGTGGCCACGGTGCAGGGGCTCGACATCGACGAGGCGCTGCAGTTCGTCCAGGACCGCAAGCCCTCAGCCGATCCCCTGCCCCATCAGCGGGAGGACCTCCGCCAGTGGTGGGACGCGCGACGCTGAGACGTCCGGGCCGAGATCGCGCAGCGCCGGTAGCGAGGTTCTCGGTCACGAGCGACGTCCTCTGCGCGGACAGGCCCAGGGGGACAACTGCACGAGGACGGGGTGCGCGCGAGGTGCTCGTGCACTTGTGCCCCGCAGAGGGGTAATGAGCGTCACCCCATGGCCAGGAGGTACCGGTTGTGCAATATTACCCCTCCGGTAGAGTCTGCGTAGGTATACGCAAACTTCCGACTCAGTCCCGGAGCGCGTGGGCTTTGTCGCGGGCGGCCTCACCCATGCTGAGACCGCAGACGCCTGCCGGGCGGTGTGGCAGCTCACCGTCGGGGAGCTGATGATGGGCTTCACGCACTCGTCGACGGACTGCTGGCAGAATCGCGACCACGATGAGCGAGATCGTGCGACGGCGGGTCCGAGTCCACGGCGAGGTCCAGGGAGTCTTCTTCCGTGACAGCACCCTGGAGCAGGCGGAGTCCGAAGGCGTGGACGGCTGGGTTCGCAACTGCGATGACGCCACCGTGGAGGTGGTGCTGGAGGGCCAGGAGCAGGCGGTGGAGCGCGTCGTAGCCTTCTGCCGCCGCGGCACAGACCAGGCCCGGGTGGACAGCGTGGACGTAACCGAGGAGGAGCCTGAGGGGCTCCAGGGGTTCAGCGTCCGCTGAAGCCGCCGGCCGCGCGCCCTACGAGACTTCGGCTTCGTCCCTGCCCGCCAGCCGGTCGCGGCCGCGTTGCACGGCCGCAATGAACTTCGAGAGGTTCACCTCGAGCGTGTTCAGGATGTCGTCGGCGTAGTCCTCGGCGCCGAGCCGTATTTCCCGTTCCCTGGAGCGGGCGTCCTCGATGATGTCCTCGGCGGCGCGCTCGGCCTGCTTGGTGATCTCCTCCTCGGAAACGAGGCGCTCCTGGCGATCGCGGGCCTCCTTGACGATCCGCTCAGCCTCGCGCTTGGCCTCGGCCAGCATCTCCTGGCGCTCCTTGACGATCCAGCGTGCCTGCTTGATCTCCTCGGGGATCGTGGCCCGCATCTGGTCGAGGATGTCGTAGATCTCCTCCTTGTCCACACGCACCTGATCGGTCAGCGGGACCGGTTTTGCGTTGTGGACCAGATCGTCCAGCTTGTCGATGAGTACTAGGACGTCCATCGCGCTCCCTTGGGATTCGTCACCGGCCGAGCCGTTCCTTCAAGGCGGCGGCGACCTCGTCGGGCACCATGTCCTCGATGTTGCCGCCGAAAGTGGCGAGCTCCTTGACTCCGCTCGACCGAACGAAACTGTACTTGGCGGAGGCCATCAAGTACACAGACTCCACGTCGGGCGCCTGCGTATAGTTGAGCTGGTTCATCTCCAGCTCGTACTCGAAGTCGGAGATGGCCCGCAGTCCCTTGACGATCGCCTTGGCTTCACGCGCATGGGCGAACTCCACCACGAGGCCGGCGAAGGGCTCCACCACCACGTTCTGCAGCGACTGCGTGGCGTGCTCGACGAAGCCCACGCGCTCATCGGTGCTGAAGAGCGTCTGGTTCTTGCGGACGGGCACGTTGACCACCGCCACGATCACCGTGTCGAACATCGCCGCGGCGCGGGAGATCACGTCGAGGTGACCGTTGGTGACCGGGTCATAGGAGCCGGGGCAGACTGCGATGCGGTTGTCAGGGGCCATGGATGCGGATCAGTGTGTCGCCGTAGCGGCGTTCGTCCAGAAGCGGAAGGTCCAGCTGGAGCGGCTGCCGTCGGTCGCTCTCTGCGACGACGCTGGCATCGGGAGCGAGCACCGGCGCCAGCGCGGCAGCGAGCCGGGCGCCCAGCACGCTCGCCTGGCGGTATGGAGGGTCTAGGAACACCAGATCGTATTGACGCGGCCGCCGGCGTGCTCGCTGCAGGAACGCCAGGGCCCCTGCCTCGTGCACCTCCGCCTCCAGTCGCGTCGCCTGCAGGTTGCGTCGGATCGCCGCGATCGCCGCCGGCGAGGAGTCGACCAGCGTCGCGCTCGCCGCCCCGCGGGAGAGCGCCTCGATTGCCAGCGCACCGGACCCGCCGAAGAGATCGAGGACGCTCAGGCCCACCACTGGGCCGAGGATCGAGAACACGGCCTCGCGGACGCGGTCGCCCGTGGGACGCGTGTCCTGACCGCGCGGGGCGTGCAGCGTCGTGCCGCGGCGCGAGCCCGCGATCACCCGCACGATTCAGGCCCGGATCGGGGCGGCGGCCTCGGCGCCGTAGGCGTCTCGCAGCGCATCGGCCAGCAGGGCGTGCTGTGACTCGGCCAGCTCCGGATCCTCGCCGGCAATGCGCTCGGCGTGGATGCGGGCTCGCTCCAGCAGCTCCGCGTCCCGCGGCAGCTCCGCGACCCGGTACTGCGCCACCCCATGCTGGCGGGTGCCGACCAGCTCCCCCTCCCCCCGCAGCCCCAGGTCGACCTCAGCCAGCGAAAAGCCATCGCTCTGCTGCGCCACCGCGCGCAGCCGCGCCGCGTCTCGAGGCCCGAACAGCAGGCACAGCGACGCGTGCGGCCCGCGCCCGATCCGCCCGCGCAACTGATGCAGCTGCGAGATCCCGTAGCGGTCGGCATCCTCTACCAGCATCACGGTGGCGCCCGGAACGTCGATCCCGACCTCGATCACCGAGGTGGCCACGAGCACGTCGGCTTGGCGAGCCGCAAACGCTGCCATGGCGGCCTGCTTGTCGACGGAGCGAAGCTGCCCGTGCAGCAGGAGCACGCGGAAGTCCCGCAGCTCGCCGCCACGCAGGCGCTCGTACTCCACGGTGGCGGCACGCGCCTGAAGGGCCTCAGATTCCTCCACCAGCGGGCAGACGACGAACGCCTGGCGGCCCTCTCTGAGCTCCTCACGCAGGCGGTCATAGGCCCGGGCGCGCTCGCGCTCGGTGGAGCAGACGAAGGTCTGGATCGGCTGACGCCCCCGGGGCAGCTCCCGCAGCACGGTGAAGTCCAGATCGCCGTAGCCCGCCAGAGCCAGCGTGCGCGGGATCGGCGTCGCCGTCATGTGCAGCACATGCGGGCTCTCCTGGCCACGGCCCTTGGCATCCAGCGCCGCGCGCTGGCGCACCCCGAAGCGGTGCTGCTCGTCGATGACCGCCACCCCCAGATGGGCGAATTCCACCGCCTCCTCGATCAGGGCGTGAGTGCCGACGATCAGCGACAGCTCTCCGCTGCCCAGGCGCGCCAGCAGCTCTCCGCGCCGGCGCGCGGGCGTGGAGCCCGTCAGCAGCCCCGCGCGCACGAGCTCGCCGGGCAGGAGCGCCTGCATGGTGGCGAAGTGCTGCTCGGCCAGGGTCTCGGTTGGCGCCATCAGCGCCGCCTGCAGGCCCTGCTCTACCGCGCGCAGCATCGCGTACAGGGCCACGACCGTCTTGCCCGATCCGACCTCACCCATCAGCAGCCGCTGCATGGCGCGCGCCTGGCCCAGATCGTCGTCGATCTCCCCCAGCGCCGTGCGCTGATCGCCCGTGAGTGGGAACGGCAGCATCTGCTCCAACCAGCGCGAGGTCAACTCCCGCGGCCCGTCGAGCACCGGCGCGGTCGTGGCCGAGCGTCGCCGGCGCCGGCGGCGCAGCAGGGCCAGCTGGGCCAGCAG
>JALYYW010000028.1 GCA_030946085.1 Actinomycetota bacterium | reverse complement strand
GCTGCTCCCGCCCTCCCGCGCATCTCCACGGTCAGGCTGCCCTCAGCTTCAACCGGCCTGCTGCGACAGGCCAGCGGCGGGGTCCTTTCATCCCCGCCCGTCGTGATAGCGCCTCGTGGCGCACCTCCGGGTTCACCCACAGAACACGAGCCGATCCTGCCGCGCCTGCGGCCACATCGCACAGACCAACCGCGAGAGCCAAGCGGTGTTCTGCTGCGAGTCCTGTGGCTTTCAGGCGCACGCCGACCGCAACGCGGCGGAGAACATCCTGGCCCGAGCCCTGCTCGCGCCCACCCCCGGACCGGGGGCAACAGGCACCGCGCCTGTGCCCGCAGAAGCCCGGCGGTTCCCGCCGCCGGCCGCGGGAACCACCCGAGTCGCCGCATGAACGGCACGGGAATCCCACGGCTCTCAGCCGCGGGAGGAGGTCAACACAGCGTATCGCCGCCGGGCGACCGAAAATACAGGTTGCCAGCAGCATCGATGCCCATTCGATGTCCGGAGAGGTTCGAGCTCCTCCAGTGATATGGGGATCCTCATCGGTGATGCCAGACCTGCTGATAGCTCAGAAGCACTGTGAGCGATCCGGGTCGATCTGTACGACGGGTTCGTGGCGTCGAACGGTCGCGAGCAAGATCTTCGGATCAAGAAGTTTCTCACTCTGCCTGAAAGGACGCGCAGGAGCAGGCGGTCGAGCCCGAGCTTGACAGGATCCGGCCGCAGTTTCACTTCACTGACGCCGACCTGCGGCGCTTGCGCCAGCCCCGACGCAAGCGCGTCGCCTGAACACATAGGCTGACGCAAGGGATCAACGCCGTTTGTCTTCGGCGTCGAGCTGCTCCAGTGCCCCGGCGAGTAGCGCTCGCGAGGGCCGCGCTGGATCGGCCTCAGGCCATCCGACCTTCCACCTAGCATCGCCCCCGCGATGCCTGGAAGGCGAAGCATCAAGCTGCTCAGATGAAGCCGCGTCCGCCGCTGCCGCCGGGCCCGTACCTGGTCGTCGGGCTGGCCCGCTCCGGAGTCGCCGCGGCGCTGGCGCTGCGCGGCCAGGGGCACGAGGTGATCGGTTGCGACGCGGGCCCCGCGGATGCCCCGCAACTGAGCCAGGCGGCGGGCAGGCTTCGCGCCGCCGGAGTCGAAGTACATCTCGATGCGTCAGGTGAGGCCCTTGCCGCCCGGGCCCGGACGCTCGTCAAGAGCCCCGGAGTTCCCCAATCCGCGCCCGCGATCCTCGCGGCGCGCCGCCGCGGCCTGCCCGTGCTCGGCGAGCTGGAGCTGGCCTGGCGGCTGCTGGGCAACGAGTTCATCGCGGTGACCGGCACCAACGGCAAGACCACCACCACCGAGTGGATCGGTCACATCCACCGGGAGGCGGCCCAGCCCGTTGCCGTGGCCGGCAACGTCGGCACCGCCCTCTCCTCGCTGATCGGCGAGGCCGGCCCGCAGGCGACCGTGGTCTGCGAGTGCTCGTCCTTTCAGCTGGAGGATGCGGCCGCCTTCTCGCCCGAGGCGGCGGTGCTGCTGAACCTGACGCCTGACCACCTCGACCGCCATCACACTTACGAGGCCTACGTCGCGGCCAAGCTGCGGATCTTCGCCAACCAGAGCAACGACGATGTCGCGGTAGCGCCGTTGGGACTCGGGCTGACCGACCTCGGCGGCTGCGCCCGCCGCGTGTGCTTCGGCTCCGGGGTGGGGGCGGAGCTCGCGCAGGACGCCGGTCACCTGTGGTGGGACGAGCAGCCGCTGGTGGCGGTGGGGGAGATCGCGCTCCCGGGCGAGCACAACCGCCAGAACGCCATGGCCGCCGCGGCCGCATGCCTGGCACGGGGGCTGGAGCGCGGTGCCGTGGCGCAGGGGCTGCGCAGCTTCCGCGGCGTCCCGCACCGACTGGAGCAGGTGGCCACGATCGACGGTGTCACGTTCGTCAACGACTCCAAGGCGACCAACGTCGCCAGCACGATGGTGGCCTTGCGCGCCTTCTCCGGAGAGGTCCACCTGATCGCAGGGGGCCGGGGCAAGTCACAGGACTTTGCCCTCCTGGCGCCGCTGGTGGCCGCCCGCTGCCGCGCCGTATATCTGATCGGAGAGGCCGCCGGAGAGCTCGCGCGGGCGCTGGAGCCCGCGGGCGTGCAGCTGATCGATGCCGGCACGCTGGAGCGGGCGCTCGCCGCCGCGCGCGCTCGCACCGGCGCCGGCGCCGGCGCGACGGTGCTGCTCTCGCCGGCCTGCGCCAGCTTTGACCAGTACCCGGACTTCGAAGCGCGCGGGGAGCACTTCCGCGCGCTGGTGGAGGAGCGGTGACGGCGCGCCGTGTCCCGCCCCCGCTCGAGCACCGCGTGCTGATGACCGCCGCGCTCTGCCTGCTGGCCTTCGGCGCGGTGATGGTCTACAGCGCGTCTTCGCCGCTGGGAGTCCTCGGCGGGCGCGGCAACGGCACCGGCGAGTTCCTGCGCTACCTGGCCTTCGGTGCCATCGGCCTCGGTGCCATGCACGTGCTGGAGCGCCGCGGCCTGGAGTTGCTCGATCCGCGGTTCGTGCGGCTGCTCCTGCTCGGCTCGATGGGTTTGCTGCTGCTGGTCCTCATCCCCGGGTTCGGGGTCCAGATCAACGGCGCCCGGCGCTGGTTCGCCGCCGGGCCGATCCAGTTCCAGCCCTCCGAGCTGGTCAAGCTCGCGCTGGTGCTGCACGTGGCCCGCTATCTGGCCGAGCACCCCAAGCGGATGCGCTCCTTCAAGCAGGCGTTGATGCCGATCGCACTGGTGGTGGCGCCCGCCTGCCTGCTGATCGTCGTGGAGCCCGATCTCGGCACCACGCTGGTGGTGGCGTTCTCGGTCAGCGCCCTGCTGGTCGCCTCGGGCATGCCGATGCGCTACCTGGCGGGGGTCGGCGGTCTCGCGGCGCTGCTCGTCGTGCTGATGGTGCTGGCCCAGCCCTACCAGCAGGCGCGACTGCTCTCCTTCTTGCATCCGTGGTCGGCCGGGCGGGGGGCCGGGTACCAGGCGGTGCAGGGCCAGATCGCGCTCGGGTCCGGCGGGCTGATTGGCGTCGGCCTCGGCCAATCGGTGCAGAAGGTCTTCTATCTCCCTGAGGCCCAGACCGACTTCATCCTGGCGGTGATCGGCGAGGAGCTGGGAGTGGCCGGGATCCTCGGCGTCGTGTTCCTGTACGGGATGATCGCCTACGCCGGCCTGCGGGCTGCGCGCCGGGCCGTGGACCGGTATGCGAAGCTGCTGGCGACGGGCCTGACCTCGCTGATCCTGTGCCAGGGCATCCTCAACATCTTCGTCGTGCTGGGGCTCGCGCCGCTGACCGGGGTGCCGCTGCCGTTCATCTCCTACGCCCCCACCAACCTGTGCGTGATGCTGGCCGCCGTGGGGCTGCTGCTGAACATCACGCGGCCGGGCGCGCGGCGGCTACGGTCTGTCTCCGCGGGCCGGGCGCAGGAGCGCTCGCGGGGCGCTCGCCAGGCTTCACGTGAGCAGATCACCGATCGTGATCGGCGCCGGCGGGACCGCCGGACACGTCGTGCCGGCGCTGGCGGTCGCTGACGCGCTGCGTGAGCAGGGGGCGGAGGTCACCTTCATCGGCGGCGAGCGCGCTGAGCTGGAGCTCGTTCCCGCCGCCGGCTACGAGCTGCGTCGCCTGAAGGTGCTGCCGCTCCCGCGCCGGCGCCCGCTGGCGGCGTTCCGGGCCGCCGCCGTCGATGCCCGCGCCCTCGGGGGCGCCCGCAGCATGCTGGGGGAACTGAGGCCGGCCGCAGCGCTGGGCGCCGGGGGCTACGTGGCCGGACCAGTGGGGCTGGCGGCCGTGCTGGCCCGGGTGCCGCTGGTGCTGATGGAGGCCGACAGCCACCTCGGTCTCACCAACCGCCTGCTGGCGCCGGCGGCCCGGCGGGTCTGCCTGGCCTTTCCGCTGGCCGGTCGTGGCAGCCCCAGGTATCGCCTCACCGGCCGCCCCGTCCCGCCGCCGGCCACCGATCGGGCCGCTGCCCGCGCCCGCTTTGGGATCGGCTCGCAGGAGACCTGCGTGTTGATCTTCGGCGGCTCCCAGGGCGCCCGCTCCATCAACCAGGCCGCGGTGAAGGCCTTCAGCGAGCCGCGCTTTCGGGTCCTGCACGCCGCCGGGGAGCGGGATCTGGCCCAGCTGCGTTCGCCGGGTAGCCACTACGACCTGCGCGGCTACATCTCCGACTTCGGCCAGGCGCTCCTGGCCTGCGACCTGGTCGTCGCGCGCGCCGGCGGCTCGCTCTGGGAGATCGCCGCCCACGGCCGCCCGGCCGTGCTCGTGCCCTATCCCCACGCCACCGCCGACCACCAGAGCGCCAATGCCCGCTTCATGGAGCACGCCGGTGCCGCGATCGTGATCCCCGACACCGAGCTCGATGCGGCGCGGTTGGCGGGGGAGGTGGAGGCGCTGCTGTCCCAGCCCGAGCGCTTGCAGGCGATGGCGCGCGCCTCAGCGGCTCTGGCCAGGCCCCAGGCAGCGGAGGAGATCGCGCAGGAGGTGCTGGCGGCGGCCCGGGCGTCCTAGTGGCTCGTCCTGCAAGTCCACGCCCGTGGCGATCGCCGCGAGATCGTCACGCCTTGTGCAGCTCATCTGCTTCGCGACCTCCAAGCTCATGGGCCGAAGCCTGCCAGGTTCGGCGCACGGGATGCGCGCCGGCGCCGGGGCAGCGTTCCCGGCCGGAGCATGCCGTTCGCGCCGGGAAGCCCTTGCCGCTCGCGTCCCGTCCGGCGCGACGGTCACGATGCCTCGGGTGAGGAGTCGTGACTGATCGCGCGGCCCGGTCGGGCATCGATGGCCTCAAGGTTCCTCCAGCATTGCGGCCCGACGTCGAGCAGATCGTCGCTTTGGCGGATGGGTTCTGCGCCGAGCATCTCGATGCGGAGTACGCGCGGCTGTGCGCGCGGCTGGTCGCCAAGCTCTCGCGTAAGCGTCCTTCGCCGCTGCTGCGCGGCGATTTGCGGATCTGGGCGGCGGCGACGATCTACACCGTCGGGGGCGTGAACTTCCTGTTCGACCGATCTCAGCCGCTGCACCTCAGCGGCGAGGAGCTCAGCGATCTCACCGGTGTGCCCAAAAGCACGATGGCGAACAAGGCCAAGCAGATCCGAGACCTGCTCGGCTTGAGCCGCTTGGATCTGGAGTTCTGCCGCCACGATCTGATCGAGCGCCACCCGTGGGCGTGGCATGTCCAGGTTGACGGCGTGATCGTCGACGCGCGCATGCTGCCGGCCGCGCTGCAGGAGGAGTGCCGGAGCCGCGGGCTGATTCCCGACCTCGCGGCTGGCAGGTGAGCCAGATCGGTCGCAACGCGCCTTGTCCGTGCGAGAGCGGACGGAAGTACAAGCGCTGCTGCGGCGCTGCGCGGACGGAGATCGATCCACGTCCGCTCTCGCACGGCGACATGGCGGTCGGCGACCGGATCCAGCGGTGGGCGTATGCGCACATCCAGACGAGATGGACGCGGCGCTCCGCGAGCTGGTTGCGACCCGCGCCGGCTGGTCTTCGCGACACCGACGTGCAGCTTCTGGCGTCGTGGCAGCTCAACGACCGTGAGCGTTCCCGGTGGCGGCACGCCGGTGCAGCGCTACGCCGAGTTGGACGGGCTCACCGATCCCGAGCGGGCGGTCGCTCGCCGGATCGCGTCCGCGCACCTGGCGCTGCTGCGGGTGCGCAGCACCGAGCCCAGTCGCGCGATCGAGATCGAGGATGTAACCCGCGACTGCGCGCGGGCGCTCGTGGTCAGCCACGACGTCTCCTCGTATGTTCACACCAACGACATGTTCGTCGGCCGTTTGATGCGAGGGCCGCCGGCGATGTCGCTGTGGGGCCCGATGGCGATGCTGGACCGGCCTACCGGACGTGAGCTGATCGACCTGCTGGACGAGCGCATCGCGCTGCTCGGCCTCGACCCGTACGGCGACAACGCCCTCGGGGTCGCGATGCGGTCGGCGGCGCTCGAGGTCACGAG
>JALYYW010000009.1 GCA_030946085.1 Actinomycetota bacterium | reverse complement strand
TAGCCGAGCTCCTCGGCCAGCACCGCCAGCTCCACCATGCCCAGGCCCTGCCCGCCGTGCTCCTCGCCCACGGCGATACCCGGCCAGCCCAGCCCCCGCAGCTCTCGCCACAGCGCCTCGTCGTACTCGCCGGACTCCGCCGCCTGGCGGACCTTCGCCCACGGCGAGCGGCTGGCTAGCAGCTCGTGTGCGACGCGCTTGATCTCCCTCTGGTCCTCGGTCAGATCGAAGTCCACGGTCGGCCTCCTAGCGCGCCTTGGGCAGCCCGAGCACGCGCTCGGAGACGATGTTCTTGAGCACCTCGGTGGTCCCGCCCTCGATCGAGTTGCCGCGGGCGCGCAACAGCTCGTAGGACCAGGGGCTGCCGGCCCGCAGTCCCTCGGGGCCAAGCACGTCGGCGGCCAGCTGGGTGAGCTGCTGATTGGTCTCCGACCACATCCACTTGGTCAACGAGCCCTCGGGTCCGGGCTGGCCGTACTTCTCGGTCGCGGTCAAGCCGCGCAGCGCGGTCAGCCGCAGCACCTCGGTGCGGAGGTGCAGGTCACCCACCTTTCCGGCCAGCACCGGGTCCTCCAGCAATCCGCGCTCGCTGGCGTGCGCCACCAGCTGGTCGAGCAGCTGGCGCAGCCGCACCTGCAGGAAGAAGGCCAGACCCGCGCGCTCGTTCATCAGCGTCGTCAGCGCCACCTTCCAGCCGTTGCCCTCGCCCCCGAGCACGTTGGCCTGCGGAATCCGCGCCTCCTCGATGAACAGCTCGTTGAACTCCGGCTCACCGGTGATCTGGCGCAGCGGCCTCACCTGGACCTCGGCCTGATCCATGTCCATCAGGAAGTAGGTGAGGCCCTTGTGCTTGGCGGCCTCGTTGTCCGTCCGAGCCACCAGCATGCACCACTTGGAGTACTGGGCGCCGCTGGTCCACACCTTCTGGCCGGTGACGATCCACTCGTCCCCGCGCTTGACCGCTCGGGTCTTGAGCGCCGCCAGGTCGGAGCCGGCGTCGGGCTCGGAGAATCCCTGACACCAGATCTCCTCGGCGGTGACGATCGGTCCCAGGTAGCGCTCCTTCTGCTCGGGAGCTCCCCAGCTCATGATCGTCGGGCCGGCCAGCAGCAGCCCGAGCACGTTGGCCGGGAGCGGCGCTCCCGCCCCACCCAGCTCCTCGAAGAAGATCGCCGACTGGGTCAGCGTCGCGCCTCGCCCGCCGTACTCCCGTGGCCAGTGAACGGCGGCCCAGCCGCCGCCGGCGAGCCGCCGCTGGAACTCCCGCCGCCAGGCGTAGTGGGCGTCCTCGCCCTCGGGGGGCTCGCCGGCGTCGTTGGCCGCCAGCCACTGCCGCAGCTCGTCACGGAAGGCCAGCTCGGCCTCGTTGAACGTCAGGTCCATCGCCTCCCCTTTTAGCAGCCCGCCGCCCGCGGGAGCGCTCCTGACTACCCTTGCTGACATCGCCGACGAGATCAATCACATCCACACCGACGGCGAGGCGCTGCTGCGCCGCGCCCGGCGCCCCCTGGTGCTGGGCATGGGCGGGGGCGGCGACGTCGTCGGTGCGCTGGCCACCGCCGAGCACGCCCGTCGCTACGACGGCGCCGCCCCGGTACTCGGTGGGGTCAGCTGGGAACGGCGTCCGATCGATCCGCAGCCCGGACCGCGAGGGGCGAGCGAGATCGCCGACGCGCAGGAGATCGCTCCGTCGGTGCTCGTGGCCGGTCCCGCCACCCGCGTGGACGCCAGCGATGTCCTCTTCGCCGAGTCGCGGATGGCGCGTTTCCTGGGGGAGCTCACGATCCTCGTCGACATCAACGACGGGCCCGCGGCGGTGGCGAGCGGTCTGGCGAAGGCGGCGAGGGAGCTCGGGTGCGATCTGGTGGTGTTCGTGGACGTGGGCGGCGACGTGCTGGCTCGTGGCGACGAGCCCGGCCTGCGCAGCCCGCTGTGCGACGCGATCATGCTCGCGGCTGCCGGGCACCTGCAGCAAGCGGGCTGGCCGGTGCTGCTGGGGATCTTCGGCATCGGGTGCGATGCCGAGCTGACCCCGGCGGAGGTGCTGGACAGGGTGGCCGTCGTGGCCGGCGCCGGTGGCTTGTGCGGGGCCCGCGGGCTGACCGAGGAGGTTGCCGCCCAGGTCGAGGCGGCGGCTCGGGTGGTACCCACCGAGGCCAGTGCGACGGCGGTGCGAGCCTTCCGCGGCGAGCACGGGCCGGTGCCCATCCGCGGGGGCGAGCACACGGTCGAGCTCTCGCCCATGGCCGCGCTGACGCTGCTGCTCGACGTTGCCGT
Organism: Actinomycetota bacterium; assembly: GCA_030946085.1. Classification (GTDB taxonomy): domain Bacteria; phylum Actinomycetota; class Thermoleophilia; order Solirubrobacterales; family Solirubrobacteraceae; genus Palsa-465. The sequence goes on along the minus strand of JALYYW010000009.1, from coordinate 3,944 downwards.
CACGATCGAGGCCGCGGGAGAGCTGGCCAAGGCGGTGGAAGGCGCCTCCAGCCTGCACGAGGCCAATGCCGCGCTGTCTGCGCTGGGAATTGCGACCGAGCTCGACCGGGAGACCGAGGCCGGCCTGAGCTAGCGCTCCTTGGGCCGGGGCGGTTTCCACCTGTGCCCCGCGGGGGAGAACCCCGGTATGGATCGCTACGAGTCCTCCCCTGCGCAGGGCGCGTCCTCGCCGGAGAGCGCCGAGGCGGATCCGTACGTCACCGACCCAGCCATCCTGAACGACAGCTCCTCCAAGGGTCGGAGCGGAGCCCGCGGCAACATGCTGCCCGGACGCCAGGGCCGGCGCTTCGGTCTCGAGCGCCTGCTGGTTCGCCTGATCGCCACCTGCGGCATCGTCGGGATCGGCGTCGTGCTCGGCGCGATCCTGGCGGCGAGCAAGGTCCAGGGTTGGATCACCGGCCTCGTCGTGGCGCTGGTCTCGGTGATCCTCGCCGCGCTCCTGTGGTCCTCACGGCAGCTGTAGCTCCGCGCGATGAAGGAGCTGAACGCAACGGCCACCGCCCAGGTGCAAGCCCCGCCCGAGCGGTGCCTGCACTTGCTGGCCGACGTGGAGCGCTATCCGACCTGGTACCCGGAGGTCGTGCGACGAGTCGAGGCGATCGAGCGCGCGCCGGACGGCGCCGTCACCCGCGCGCGCACGAGCCTGCACGTGCCGGGCGTCCCACTGGTCAGCGACGTGGCGCTGATGCTGGCGGTGGCGGTCGATCCCCCGGACGTCGTCACGCTGACGAGGGTCGCCCACGGTCACGGCGATGAGGAGAAGTTCAAGGTCACGTGGCGGCTGATCCCGGATGGCAGCGGGACCACCCGGATCGACCTGGAGCTTCACGCCAAGCTGTCGGTCCCCAGGCTGGTGCCCACGGGCGGGATTGGGAACGCGCTCGCGGGAGGATTCGTCTCCGCCGCGGCCCGGGCGCTCGGTCTGGACCCGGTGCCCTCCGGGGCCGAGCCCGTACCGGGAACGTAGACCCGCCGAACGCTCAGCCTGCGGCGGCCGCCAGCCCCTGGGGGTGAAGATCCATCGCCTGCGCCAACAGCTCGTAGGAGCGCCGGCGAGCTTCATGGTCGTGGGTGATCGTGACCACGATCACCTCCTCGGCGCCGTAGTCGCCGGCGAGCTGCTCGATCCCGGCCCGCACCGTCTCCGGCGAGCCGATGATCCCGCGCCGGCCCGGCAGCCCGGGACCCGGCGTCCGCCCCGCGCGCGCCAGGAACGCGATCGCCTTCTCCGGCGGCGGCACCGCGATGAGCTTGCCGCGCCGCAGCAGCGCCAGCGTCATCCGGCTGGAGCTGGCCAGGTGCTCGGCCTCCTCGTCGGTGGGGGCGCACAGCACCCATGTGGCCACCGCCGTCCGGGGTGCGCTCCGCGCTCCCGCGGTGAAGCGCCGGCGGTAGTCTGCGGCGATCTCGACCCCGTCCGGGTTGATGAAGTCCGCAAAGGCGTAGGGCAGGCCGACCTGCGCCGCCCAGATGGCGCTCTGGGGCGATGATCCGAGCAGCCACACCGCGGGCAGCGCCGGGCGACCGGGCAGCGTAGCGGCCAGCCGCCGGAACGGGTGGTCCTCGGGCATGCTGTCCTCGAAGTAGGCCAGCAGCTCGGCCAGCTGCTGGGGAAAGTCGTCTGGGGAGGCCTGCCGGCGGTCACGCTGGAGCGCGAACGTGGTCAGGGGGTCGGTGCCCGAGGCGCGCCCGAGACCGAGGTCGATCCGACCCTCGTAGAGCGCCGCCAGGATGGTGAAGGTCTCGGCCACCTTCAGCGGGCTGTAGTGCGGCAGCATCACCCCGCCGCTGCCCACGCGGATCCGCTCGGTGCCGGCCGCGATCGGCCCGATCAGGGCCTCGGGGCTGGCGCTGGCCAGCATCGGCCCGCCGTGGTGCTCGGCCACCCAGTAGCGGTGGTAGCCCAGCCCCTCGGCCAGGCGCGCCAGGTCCAGGGTGTTGGCCAACGCCTGGGCGCCGGTGGCGCCCTCGGAGATCGGCGATTGGTCCAGGACGGAGAGGAGCACCCCTCTCCATGGTAGAAGCCGCCGGCCAGGGCCCCCTGGCGCGGAGCCGTTGCCGCCGCTTCCGTGGCTACGGTGGTGCGGATGGCCGTTACCGTGGCGCTCCGATCTGTCACCGCCACGCGCTACGTGACCCCCTTGCGTGAGGGAGGCTCACTGCCGGCGCTGGTCGAGGCCGACGACGACGGGCTCTACGTCGTGAAGTTCCGCGGCGCCGGGCAGGGACCGGGAGCGCTGGTGGCCGAGGTGATAGTGGGCGAGCTGGCCCGGGCCACAGGGCTGCTCGTACCCGAGCTGGTGGGGATCGAGATCGATCCCCGGCTCGCCGCCGCCGAGCCGGACCCGGAGATCCAGGCGCTGATCGCCGCCTCCGCGGGTACCAACCTCGGCGTCGACTTCCTGCCGGGAGCGCTCGGCTACGCCGCGGGCGCCGTCGGCGAGCCCGATCCCGAGCTCGCGGCCGCGGTGGTGTGGCTGGACGCTCTGGCGATGAACGTCGACCGCACCGCACGCAACCCCAACCTGCTGCTCTGGCACCACCGGCTGTGGCTGATCGATCACGGAGCGGCCCTGTACCTGCAGCACCGCGGTCTGCATCCCGACGATGCCGAGCGCCCGTTTCCCGCCATCGCCGAGCACGTGCTGCTGCCCTGCGCCGCCTCGATCGAGGAGGCCCACCACCGGCTGGCGCCGCGGCTGTCCCGAGAGCTGCTGCAGCGGGTGGTGGACCTGGTGCCGCCGGAGTGGCTCGTCCTGGCGCCGGCTCACGTGTACGTGGAGTACCTGGAGCGCCGGGTCTCCGGCGGAGCGTTTGCGCGGGAGGCGGAGCGTGCTCGGAGCGGCTGAGATGTCCCGCGCGGAGCGCAGTCCCTTCTCGTATGCCCTCCTGCGCGTGGTGCCTCGGGTGGAGCGCGGCGAGCGCTTCAACGTGGGGGTGGTCCTCTTCTGCCGCCAGCGAGATTTTCTCGCCGCCAAGGTGATGCTCGACCGCGTCCGGCTCTCGGCGCTCACGCCGCTGTGTCCCGCGGAAGCGCTGGAGCAGCTCGCCGGCGAGCTCGAGCAGCGGCTCGCGACGCTGTCACGGGTGGCCGCCGGTGACGCCGAGGCGGGCGCGATCGCGTCGCTTCCCGCTTCGGAGCGCTTCGGCTGGCTAGCGGCCCCGGCCAGCACGATGGTCCAGCCCTCCGCGGTTCACACCGGCCTCTGCTCCGACCCGGCAGCGACGCTGGATGATCTCTTCGATCACCTCGTCAAGAGGCATCGATGACCGCGCGGACCCCAGTTGATCTCGACCGAGCGCCGGGGCCCGCCCGCATGGAGGGTCGGGGAGCGGGTAGCCCAGAGGGCATGTCCCTCACCGGCGAGCTCCTGCGACTGCGGTTGCGCTGCGACGCCTCCGCGCCGCGGCTGGCGCGTCAGGCGGTGGCGAGCCTGCCGGCGCTCGCGCCGGTGCGCGACGACGCGCTGCTGGTGGTCTCAGAGCTGGCCACCAACGCCGTGCGCCACTCTGGATGTGCGCCCGAGGACGAGCTCCTGCTGCAGGCCGAGCGCACCGCCGGGGGCGTGCGCATCGCGGTCACCGACAGCGGACGCTCGGAGAGCGTGCCCGCGCCCCGGGAGGCGAACCGCCGGGAGCCGGGGGGCATGGGCCTGCGCCTGGTGGAGGCGGTGGCGCGACGGTGGGGCAGCGAGTGCGACGGGAGCGTCAGGGTGTGGGCGGAGCTGGCGCTCTAGTGGGTCCCACCGGAACATTCCACCGGTTATGGCGGCCCCGGGTGCCCGCCAGGCTGTGTCCTCGGATCCTCGCGCAGCGCTGCTGCGCGTCGGATCCTGCGTCCTTGCCTGACGGCCCCCGGGTCTCGCCCTTCCCGGCGAAACGTT
>JALYYW010000168.1 GCA_030946085.1 Actinomycetota bacterium | reverse complement strand
CTACGAGGTCCACCTCGACTCCTGGCGGCTGAACACGCTGCATGACAACCGGCCGCTCTCCTACCTGGAGCTGGCCGACGAGCTGTCCGCCTACGTCGGCGACATGGGCTTCACCCACATCGAGCTGCTGCCCGTGATGCACCACCCCTTCAGCGGCTCCTGGGGCTACCAGGTCACCGGGTACTTCGCCCCCACCCCGCGGCACGGCTCCCCAGACGAGCTGCGCCAGTTCATCGACCGGATGCACCAGAACGGGATCGGCGTGATCCTCGACTGGGTGCCCGCCCACTTCCCGCGGGACGACTTCGCCCTGGCGCGCTTCGACGGCACCGCGCTCTACGAGCACGCCGACCCGCGGCGCGGCGCCCACCCCGACTGGGGCACGCTGGTGTTCAACTTCGGTCGCCACGAGGTCCGCAACTTCCTCATCGCCAGCGCCCTGTTCTGGCTGCGTGAGTACCACATCGACGGGATCCGGGTCGACGCCGTGGCCTCGATGCTCTACCTGGACTACTCCCGCAGACAGGGGGAATGGATCCCCAACCAGTTCGGTGGTCGCGAGGACCTGGAGGCGGTCGCGTTCCTCAAGGAGCTCAACGAGGTGCTCTACGCCCGCGAGCCTGGCATCGCCTCGACCGCGGAGGAGTCGACGTCCTGGCCGGGGGTGTCGCGACCGACCCACCTCGGCGGGCTGGGCTTCGGCTTCAAGTGGAACATGGGCTGGATGCACGACACCCTGGCCTACTTCCAGCAGGACCCGATCTACCGGCGCTTCCACCACCACGAGCTGACCTTCAGCCTCATGTACGCCTTCAGCGAGAACTTCATCCTGCCGCTGTCCCACGACGAGGTCGTACACGGCAAGGGGTCGCTGCTGGAGAAGATGCCCGGGGACCGCTGGCAGCAGCTCGCCAACCTGCGCACGCTGTACTCCTACATGTGGGCCCATCCGGGCAAGAAGCTCCTGTTCATGGGCGGGGAGCTGGCCCAGGAGCAGGAGTGGAGCCACGAGCGCTCGCTGGACTGGCACCTGCTGGAGCGCCCCGAGCACGCCGGCATCCAGCGCCTGGTGGCAGACCTCAACCGGCTGTATCGCTCCGAGCCGGCGCTGTGGGAGCTGGACGGCGACCCGTCGGGCTTCTGGTGGATCGAGCCCAACGACGCCGACAACAACGTGATCGCCTTTGCCCGTCAGTCCCGCGAGGGGCGGGTGGTGGTGTTCGTGGCAAACTTGTCCCCGGTCCCGCACGAGCGCTATCGCGTGGGTTTCCCGCGCTCGGGCCGCTGGCAAGAGGCGCTCAACAGCGACTCGAGCTTCTACGGCGGCACTGATACCGGCAACCTCGGCGGCGTGACGGCCGAGCCGATCCCGTGGCACGGGCAGCCGGTCTCCGCCGAGGTCACGCTGCCGCCGCTGGCCGCGGTGTGGCTGGTCCCGGAGTGAGCTCGTCGTATCCGTGGGAGCGCGCGCTGGGAGCGCGCGTGATCGGTGACGGCCGGGCCGAGTTCCGCGTGTGGGCGCCGGGCGCGCAGACGGTTTCGCTGCTGCTCGGTGAGCGCCCGGTGGAGCTGACCACTGACGGGTTCGGGGTCTACGAGACGGTGGTCGATACCCGTGTCGGCGAGGAGTACTGGTACGTGCTCGACGGCCAGCGGCTCCCGGACCCCTGCTCGCGCTGGCAGCCGGAGGGCCTGCGGGGCCCCTCGCGGCTGGTGGAGGCGGTGAGGCCGGCGCCGTTCACGCCCGCACCGCTGCGTGAGCAGGTGATCTATGAGCTGCACATCGGCACGTTCAGCGACTTGGGGACGTTCACCGGCGCGATCCCGCATCTGGCCGAGCTGGCGCAGCTCGGGATCACGGCGATCGAGATCATGCCCGTGGCCGAGTTCCCCGGTGCCCGCGGATGGGGCTACGACGGCGTCTACCTGTCGGCGGTCCAGTCCTCCTATGGCGGACCCGAAGGCCTCCGGGGGCTGGTCGCTGCCGCCCACGCGGCGGGACTGGCGGTGATCCTCGACGTGGTCTACAACCACGTCGGCGCCTCGGGAGTGACCGCGCTGGAGGCCTTCGGCCCGTACTTCACCGAGAAGTACGAGACCCCCTGGGGACGGGCGATCAACTTCGACGACGCCGACTGCGACCCCGTGCGGGAGTGGGTGCTTCAGAGCGCCGCCGGCTGGGTGTCTGACTTCGGCATCGACGGCCTGCGCCTGGACGCCATCCACGCCATCTTCGACGCCAGCCCCGAGCACATCGTCGCTGCCGTGGCCCGTCGCGTGCACGAGGCCGCGCCGGAAGCGCTGGTGATCGCCGAGAGTGGGCTGAACGAGCCCAAGGTGATGCGCCCGACGCCGGTGGGAGGCTGGGGCTGCGACGCCGCCTGGGCCGATGACTTCCACCACAGCGTGCGCACGCTGCTCACCGACGAGCGCGAGGGCTACTACGCCGAGTTCGGGAAGGTCGCCGACCTGGCCAAGGCCTTCCACCGGCCCTTCGTCCACGACGGGGCCTACTCGAGCTTCCGCCGCCGCCGCTTCGGCGCTCCCGCGCAAGACGTCCGCCCGGAGCAGTTCGTCGTCTTCTCGCAGAACCACGACCAGGTCGGCAACCGCGCCTACGGTGACCGCCTCCCCGCCGCCGCGCGGCCGCTGGCGGCGCTGTGCACGCTGATGGCCCCGTTCACGCCGATGCTGTTCATGGGCGAGGAGTACGGCGAGGCCGCCCCGTTCCAGTTCTTCTGCGACCACATCGACGAAACGATCGCTGTCGCCACCCGCGACGGCCGCCGCCGGGAGTTCGCCGCCTTCAAGCAGTTCGGCGAGGAGATCCCCGACCCGCAGTCAGAGCAGACCTTCCTTGACTCCAAGCTCACCCGCCGGCGGGATCCGGAGCTCAGCCGGCTCTACGGCGAGCTGCTGGCACTGCGGCGGGAGCTCTCCGGCCAGGACGCACGCGAGATCGATTTCCACGAGGATGCCCGCTGGCTGCGCCTGACCCGCGGCGCCCTCCAGCTCGTGTGCAACTTCTCCGCTCAACCCCAAGTCGTCCCCTGCTCGGCCACGGTTCTCGTGCTGGCCGCCGGCGGTGAGGCCGCGATGCGTGGGGGCGCCGTGGAGCTGGCGGGGCTCTCTGGGGCCCTGCTGCGCCGATGAAGATCGCTCCCGGCCGCCCGTTCCCGCTCGGGGCATCGTGGGACGGGAGCGGCACCAACTTCTCCATCTTCTCCGAGCATGCCGAGCGGGTGGAGCTGTGCCTGTTCGACGAGGAGGGCAACGAGTCCCGGGTGGAGATGCCGGGACGGCGCGCGCTCAACCACCACTGCTACGTACCCGCGGTCGGCCCCGGGCAGCGCTACGGCTTCCGCGTGCACGGGCCCTACGCGCCCCGGGAGGGCCACCGCTTCAACCCGTGCAAGCTGCTGATCGACCCCTGCGCCAAGGCGATCGAGGGGATCGTCGACTGGGGCCACGACGCCAACGCGCTGGCCTACGTGCCCACCGGCGAGGAGGACGCCGACCTGGAGCCCGACGACGAGGACGATGCGCTCGCCGTGCCCAAGTCGGTGGTGATCGACGACGCCTTCCTGTGGGAGGGGGACCGCCTGCCGCGTCTGCCCTTCGCCGACATGGTCATCTACGAGACCCACGTCAAGGGCTTCACCATGCGCCATCCTGGGATCAGGGAGGACCTGCGCGGAACCTACGCCGGACTGGCCTCCGAGCCGGCGATCGACTACCTCAAGGACCTCGGCGTCACCGCCGTGGAGCTCCTCCCCGTCCACCACATCTCCGACGAGAGCTTCCTGGCCGGGCGGGGCCTGCGCAACTACTGGGGCTACAGCACCATCGGCTACTTCGCCCCGCACTCCGAGTACGCCGCCACCGGGCGCCGTGGCGAGCAGGTGCGGGAGTTCAAGGGCATGGTCAAGGCGCTGCACAGAGCCGGGATCGAGGTGATCCTCGACGTCGTCTACAACCACACCGCCGAGGGCGACCACCTGGGCCCGACGCTCTCCTTCAAGGGCGCCGACAACGCCGCCTACTACCGCCTGGCGCCCGACGATCCCCGCCACTACATTGATTTCACCGGTACCGGAAACTCGCTGAACCCGGTCCACCCCAGCGTGCTGCGACTGATCATGGACTCGCTGCGCTACTGGGTGATCGAGTGCCACGTGGACGGCTTCCGCTTCGACCTGGCCGCGGCGCTGGCCCGTGAGCTCTTCGACGTCGACCGCCTCTCCGCGTTCTTCGACGTGATCCACCAGGACCCGATCCTGTCGCAGGTCAAGCTCATCGCCGAGCCCTGGGACGTCGGCCCCGGTGGCTACCAGGTCGGCAACTTCCCGGTGTTGTGGTCGGAGTGGAACGGCGTCTACCGCGACACCATTCGCGACTTCTGGCGCGGCTTCGCCACCAGCGGGGAGTTCGCCGAGCGGCTGGCGGGCTCCTCTGACCTCTACGAGGACGACGGCCGCGACCCGTTCAACTCGGTCAACTTCATCACCGCCCACGACGGCTTCACCCTCGCCGACCTGGTGGCCTACAACGACAAGCACAACGAGGCCAACCAAGAGGACAATCGCGACGGCACCGACGATAACCGCTCCTGGAACTGCGGCGCCGAGGGCCAGACAGACGATCCCCAAGTGCTGGCCCTGCGCGGGCGCCAGCAGCGCAACTTCCTCACCACCCTGTTCGTCTCTCAGGGCACGCCGATGCTGCTCGGCGGCGATGAGCTGGCGCGCACCCAGGGCGGCAACAACAACGCCTGGTGCCAGGACTCGGAGATCTCCTGGTACGACTGGTCCGAGTCGCCGGAAAAGGCGCAGATGCACGCCTTCACCCGGCGCCTGGTCCGACTGCGCCACGAGCATCCGGTGTTTCGCCGGGAGAGCTTCCTGCGCGGCCAGGAGCTGCACGGATCCGGCCTGCCGGACGTGTGGTGGTTCCGCGTGGACGGGATGAAGATGACGCGCCGGGACTGGGAGGACGGCGAGCACGTCCTGGGGATGTTCCTCAACGGCCAGGAGCTGCCCAGCGCCGATCCCTACGGCGACGACGTCCGCGACGACTCGTTCCTGGTCCTCTTCAACGCCCATCACGAGGAGCGGACGTTCACGCTGCCCCAGCAGCGCTTCGGTGAGGAGTGGGCGCTGGAGCTCGCCACCGCTGAGCCCGAGGCGGCGGCCGGCAGCGCGCGGTACGGCGCCCGGTCCGAGGCCCCGGTCCCCGCCCACTCCGTCCTCATGCTCAAGCGTGCCGGGTGAGCGAGCTCCGCGCCACCTATCGACTGCAGCTGACGCCCGGGTTCGGCTTCGCCGCCGCCCGCTCGCTCGTGCCCTACCTGCGTGACCTGGGGATCTCGCACCTCTACCTGTCCCCGTCGCTGCAGGCCCGCCCGGGCTCCACGCACGGCTACGACGTGATCGATCCCGCGCGCATGTCGGAGGCCCTGGGCGGCGAGGAGGGCTTCCGCGAGCTGGCCGCCGATGCCCGGGCCGCCGGGATGGGGATCGTGCTCGACGTCGTTCCCAACCACATGGCGGCCGACGAGGGCAACCGCTTCTGGGCCGATCCGGTGTTGCGGGAGCAGTTCTTCGACCTGGACCCTGTCTCCGGTCGCCACCGGCGCTTCTTTGACATCGACGAGCTGGCGGCGGTCCGGCAGGAGGACCCGGAGGTCTTCCAAGCCACGCACTCGCTGCTGCTGGGCCTCGTGCGGGAGGGCCTGGTGGACGGGCTGCGCGTCGATCACCCCGACGGCCTGGCCGATCCCGCCGGCTACCTGCAGGCGCTGCGAGACGAGGGCGTGCAGCGCGTCTGGGTGGAGAAGATCCTTGACCCCGGCGAGCACCTGCGCGACTGGCCGGTGTCGGGCACCGTGGGCTATGAGTTCCTGAACGACGTCTGCGCGCTGTTCGTGGACCCCGCCGGCGAGGCGCCGCTGACCGAGTTGTGGCAGCGGATCTCCGGCGACGGGCGCTCGTTTGGCGAGTGGGCGCTGGAGGCCAAGCTGGAGCAGGCCTCGGGCACGTTCCGGCCCGAGGTGGAGCGGCTCGCCGCCGAGCTCGCCCCCCCGCCGGCGATGAATGGCGATTCACTTCGGAGGGGCCGAGGCGAAACGCCAAGGTTCGGGGTTGAAGAGCTCACGCGGGCGCTTTGCTCGCTGCCGGTGTACCGGACCTACGTCGACCCGACCCGGGGGGTGGTCACCGACGAGGATCGCGCCGCCCTGGCGGGGGTGGACGCGGCGCTGGCGCGCGTGCTGACGCTGGAGGACCCGGCCCCGGCAGCGTTTGTGACCCGCTTCCAGCAGACCACCCCCGCAATCATGGCCAAGGGCGTGGAGGACACCGCCTTCTACCGCTACGGACGGCTGCTGGCCCTGGGCGACGTGGGCGGCGATCCCAGTCGCTTCGGGATCACCGTGGAGCGCTTCCACGAGGGCAACGTGGAGCGGGCCGCGCGCTTCCCGGAGAACCTGCTCACCACCCAGACCCACGACGCCAAGCGCTCGGCCGACGTACGCGCGCGGATCACGGTGCTCTCCTGGATGGTGCAGGAGTGGGTGGCGACCGTGGAGCGCTGGATGGAGCTGACCGAGGGCCTGCGCTCTGGGGGCGCCCCCGACGACCCCGAGCGGCTCTTCATCTTCCAGACGCTCGTGGGGGCGTGGCCGATACGGGTGGATCGGATCGAGGCCTACATGGAGAAGGCACTGCGCGAGGCCAAGCGCAACACGAACTGGTTGGAGCAGAACGCCGAGTGGGAGCAGGCGGTCAAGCGCTTCTGCCGGGCGCTTTACGCGTGCGAGCCCTTCCTTGCGGAGCTTCAGCCGTTCGCCGCCCGGGTGGCTGCGGCCGGGGAGCGCCCGATGCTCGGTCAGCTCGTGCTCAAGCTCACCTGCCCCGGAGTGCCGGACATCTACCAGGGCGACGAGATGCCATTCCGGGCGCTGGTGGATCCCGACAACCGCCGTCCGGTCGACTGGGGGTGGCACCAGGCCATGCTGCAGCGCCTGATGGGAGGGTCATTCCCGGACGCCGAGACCCGCAAGCTGTTCATCACGATGCGGCTGCTGGGCCTGCGCGCCCGACGCTCGGCGGCGCTTGCCGACGGTCCGTACCGTCCGCTGGCGGCCGGCGAGGAAGCCTGTGCCTTCATGCGCGGGGACGATGTGCTGGTGGCGGTGGCCACCCGGCCCGAGCCCGCGGCGACCGCCCCCGTGGAGACTCCCCGGGGCCCGTGGCGCAACGTCCTGCGCGGCGAGGAGCATTCCTTCCGAGGAGGCGAGCCGCTGCACCGGCTGCTGGGGCCGCGGGGGTTCGGGGTGTTCGAGCGGCTGTAGGTCCGACCCGTGGCCAACCGAGACTCTCACGCCGCTATCTTTACCAGGAAGAGGTGCAACCTAGAGGCGGGGAAGGAGCGGGTGTTGCGTCCAAGGGGCCGCAGGCGGGCTGTGGTGGGAGCGATGGTGGCGGCGGGGATCGTGCTGTCGATCCTCTCCGCCGCGGGCGCGGTGACGCTGCCGCTCATCGGCGGCGGCAACGACCTCTTCGCGATCGGCCAGGGCCTGGGGCAAACCCCCGCGGCAGCCCCGACGCTGCAGGGGCCCGAGCCGCCGCTCGTGGCGACGCCGCGGGCGCAATGTGGCCCCGGGTCGCGTCCCGAGCCGGGCATCCAGGGGAGGGTGCCGGCCGGCTCGGCCAACAACGGCCTGTGGTGCAACCTCACCGAGGTCGCGCATCAGGGCACTTCGGGCGGGTTCAAGGTCCTGCGGTACACCGATCAGCAAGGTCGCACCTGCGCGTTCTACGACACGGCGCTGCTGTTCCCGACCAACGCCATCAACGTCTCAGGGGCATCGCTGGGCGTGGCGGTGCTGGACATGTCCGATCCCGCTCATCCAGTCCAGACGGACACGCTGACCCAGCTGCCGATGGAGACCCCGCACGAGTCCCTGAACCTCAACGTCAAGCGGGGCCTGCTGGCGGCGGTGAACGGGAACCCGTCCACCGAGCCCGGCCTGGTCTCGATCTACGACGCCCACACCGACTGCCGCCACCCGGTGCTGGACTCGACCTCGCTGGTGGCGAGGTTCGGACACGAGAGCGGCTTCTCGCCCGACGGGAGAACGTTCTACGCCACCGCCACGGCGCTGCCGTCGATCACGGCGATCGATGTCACCGATCCCAAGCAGCCGCACGCGATCTGGCAGGGCAACATCCTCTCTCACGGGATGTCGCTGAGCGACGACGGCAACCGCGCCTACATCGCCGATCCCACCGGCGGCGACATGCTGATCCTCGACACCAGTCAGATCCAGGCGCGCAAGCCGAATCCGCAGGCCAGGGAGATCAGCCGGCTCACCTGGACCTCGGCCTCGATCCCCCAGAACGCGATCCCGTTCACCGAGAACGGCCATCCGTACGTGCTGGAGTTCGACGAGTACACCGCCGGCACGCTCAGTCCGTCCAAGAGCCGTGACAGCGTGGGGGCGGCGCGGATCATCGACATCGCAAATGAGACCAAGCCCCACGTGGTCGCCAACCTGCGCCTGCAGGTCGACCAGCCGGCTGATCACCACGCCGCCGGCGGCGATCCCGGCACCTTCAGCCCGGTGCAGGGGTATGCGGCGCACTACTGCAACATCCCCACGCGAGTCGATCCGAAGATCGTCGCCTGCTCGTTCATCGTGTCGGGATTGCGCGTATTCGACATCAGCCAACTGACGCACCCCAAAGAGATCGGCTACTTCGTCGCGCCGACCAAGCCCAACACCGAGACCGGGTATACCGGGAGCGACTACGCGATGTCACAGCCCGCCTTTGACGCCGCCCGGCACGACATCTGGTACAGCGACGGCGGCACCGGCTTCTACGTGCTCCACGTCGCCGACGGCGTCTGGCCGCAGGGCTCAACGACCCCCTCGGCCCACCGCTCGCCCGGTGCTCCGCGCCGCGGCTGTCCCTCGGCGAGCGGTCGCCTCGCCGGCAAGTCCCTCGGACCGGTCACGCTGGGGATGACGCGGGCACGGGCGCGCCGCGCCTTTGTCCACAGCTCCCGTCACGGGCGGCGGAACATGGACTTCTTCTGCCTGACCCCGACCGGCATTCGCGTCGCCTACCCCTCACAAGCGCTGCTGCGGACGCTCCCGGGGCGAGTGCGCCGGCGCGTGTCCGGGAGGGTGGTGCTGGCCCTGACCGACAACTCCTACTACGCGCTGAAGGGCGTGCGTCCCGGCACCCGGCTGGCTGCCCTCGCCCGGCGCCTGCGGGTGGGACGCGGGTTCCGCGTGGGCCTGAACACCTGGTACACGGCGCCGGCCGGATCCAGTCGCGGACTGCTCAAGGTCAGGCACGGGGTGATCCTGGAGGTCGGCATCCTCGACAGGTCGCTGACTCCCAACCGACGGGCTGAGCACCGGCTGCTGATCAGCCTCGACTGAGCCCCGGCGGCCTCTCGGGGCCCGGTTCCAATAACCTCGCGCGCGCCATGCGCGCTCTTCTGCTCTCCTGGGAGTACCCACCGGTGATCGAGGGAGGTCTCGGCCGGCACGTGCGAAAGCTCTCCGAGCATCTCGCGCAGGGCGGCCTGGAGGTGCACGTGCTTACCCGCCGCGGTGGCAGCCTGCCGGCGGAGGAGGAGCGCCACGGCGTCATTGTCCATCGCGTCCGGGAGCCCCCCTTTCCCACGGACCTCAGCGCGTTCGTCAAGTGGGTGGGCGCGATGAACCGGGACATGCGGACGCTGGGACTGTCGCTGTGCGAGCGGTTGGACTTCGACCTCATCCACTCCCACGACTGGCTCGTCGCCGGGGCCGCCCAGTCTCTGGCCCGCCGGATCGCCCGACCGTGGATCGTGACCGTCCACGCCACGGAGCACGGCCGCCACCAGGGATGGGTGCGAAAGCGGCCCCAGTCCCAGATCCACGCCGCCGAGCGAAGCATGGTGCACGGAGCCGATGCGGTCCTGACCTGCTCCCGCTTCATGCGCACGCACGTGGCGGAGGTGTTCGGAGTGCCGGCCCGGTCGATCACCACGATCCCCAACGGGCTGGATCCCAGGGACCTGGGGCCGGTGGTGCAGGACCTCGACGCGTTGCGGGCGCGCTACGCCGCGCCTACGGACCGGCTCGTGCTGATGGTCGGCCGCCTGGTCTACGAGAAGGGCTTCCACCTGGCCCTCGACGCCCTGTCGCCGGTGATCGAGCGGCTCGGCGACGTCCGCTTCGTCGTGGCGGGCAGCGGCCTGGCCGAGGCCGAGCTCAAGCGCCAGGCTCAGCAGCTCGGGCTCGGCGGGCACGGCAGCTTCCTGGGCTGGGTCGGCGACGACATGCTGCACGCGCTCTACCGCGTCGCCGATCTGTGCATCGTCCCGTCGATCTACGAGCCCTTCGGCTTGGTGGCCCTCGAGGCGATGGCCTCCGGGTGCCTGTGCGTGGTCGCCGACACCGGGGGCCTGCGTGAGGTCGTGCCGGGAGACGGCACCGTCGGTCTGCGCTTCCCCTCACGCGACGCCGGCGCGCTGGAGACGGTGCTGGAGGGAATCCTCACCGACGACGCGGCGCGCGCCCAGCTCGTGGCCGAGGCCCGCGAGCACGTGCTCAAGTTCGACTGGGGCGAGGTGGCGCACCAGACGGAGCGGGTCTACCGGCGCTGCGTGCGAGCGAGTGCGCGTACGGCGGGCGTCGCGGGCGTCGCGGGCGTCGCGGGCGTCGCGGGCGTCGCGGGCGCCTGAGCGCTCCGAGCGCTCACGGTCCTGAGCGCCTCCCGAGCGCTCAGCGCTTCAGGAACTCGTCGATCATGTCCGAGATGCGCCGGGCGGCGGGATGCTGCCGCGCTCCGGACAACCGCCCGGCCAGCTCGCCGGCGGCGTCGTCGAGGATCTTGGCGAAGCTGTCATCGGTCTTCACGAACCCGAGCTCCTCCTCGCTGGGCCGCTGGCGCTCCCGCTCCTGCTCCTGCTCCCCGCCCGACCTGGCGCCGGCGGCCGCCTCCCGCGCTCGCCGCTGCGCCCGCTCCCGAGCCTGCCGGGCCACGCCCAGCTCCCGCT
>JALYYW010000147.1 GCA_030946085.1 Actinomycetota bacterium | reverse complement strand
CCGTGAGCCTGCGCTACCGACTGCTCGACGTCGCGCTGGAGCGCGGCGCCCTCCCCGACAGCATCCTGCGAGGCGGCTCTCGGTACGGCGCCTGGGCTCGCGAGCGCCGCGAGTCCCGTGGCGGCGTGGAGGGCCAGCAGGATCGGCTGCGGGAGCTGATATCGCGGATGTCCTCGGGCCCGATCGCGGAGGTCCCCGCGCGGGCCAACGAGCAGCACTACGAGCTACCCGCGGCGTTCCTGGGGCTGATCCTGGGCCCCCGGCGCAAGTACTCGGGTTGCCTGTGGACCCCGGGGGTGCGATCGCTGGCGCAGGCCGAGGAGGCGATGCTGGCGCTCAGCGCCACGCGGGCGCAGGTGGCAGAAGGGATGCGCATCCTCGATCTCGGCTGCGGTTGGGGCTCCCTGTCGCTGTGGCTTGCCGAGCAGCTTCCGCAGGCGCAGATTACCGCCGTGTCCAACTCTCACCGCCAGCGAGAGTGGATCGAGGCCCAACGGGAGGTGCGTCGGTTGGGCAACCTCCGGGTCATCACCGCCGACGTCAACGACTTCACGCCCGGGGAGCGCTTCGACCGGGTGATGTCGATCGAGATGTTCGAGCACATGCGCAACTGGCGTGAGCTGCTGCGCCGCATCGGCACCTGGCTGGCGCCCGGGGGCAAGGCCTTCGTTCACGTCTTCAGCCACCGGACGCTGCCCTACCTGTTCACGGACACCTGGGCGGCCGAGCGATTCTTCACCGCCGGCCTGATGCCGAGCCACGAGCTGCTCCCCCACTTCCAGGAGCACATGCTCGTGGCCGACAGCTGGATCGTTGCCGGCCATCACTACGCGGCGACGCTGCGAGCGTGGCTGGTCAACCTGGACGGCGCCGCCGATGAGGCCGTGCGCGTGCTGGAGGCCGACGGTCGCTCCCGCGGCGAGGCCCGACGGCTGCTCGCCACCTGGCGCCTGTTCCTGCTCTCCACGCGTGAGATCTGGCGCTACCGAGGTGGAAGCCGATGGCTTGTCAGCCACTACCTGCTGGAGCCGCGCGGGGACTAAACCGAGCTTCGGCGCGGCGGCAGCGGCACGAATCCCGAAGTCCGCCGGACGTACTCGGCGTACCCGGTCCGCCGCGTGCCGATCTCGCGCTCCAGCAGCGCCTTGCCGGAGACCCCCACGAGCAGGAAGGTCATCAGCAACGGGCCGACCGCCGTCCACCACGTCCCGCCGGCCGGGAGCGCCACCAGCCAGATCCCCCACCACACGCAGGCGTCGCCGAAGTAGTTGGGGTGACGCGTGTAGCGCCACAGGCCGCGGTCCATCACCCGCCCGCGATTGGCCGGATCGGACCTGAACCGCTGGAGCTGGCGGTCCCCGACTGCCTCGAAGGCCAGGCCGACGGCGAACAGCACCACCCCGGGTAGAGCGAGCGCCGACAGGGCGTGAGGGCGCTGTGCGGCCACCTGCAGCGGCAGCGAGACGACCAGCACCATCAACGCCTGCAGACCGAAGATCGCGACGAGGCTCCACAGGGCAAAGCGATCCCGATGTGCCTCTCGCATGCGCGCGTAGCGGGAATCCTCGCCGGGGTCGTGGAGCTTGCGGACGATCAGGTGGACGCCCAGCCGGGTTCCCCAGGCGGCCGTCAGCACCAGCAGGAGCCAGCGGCGAGCGCCGTCGCCGCCACCGGCCAGTGCCGCCACGGCCGCGACCAGGACAAAGGCCGGCCCCCACACCGGGTCGACGATGGATGCATCATGCAGGCGCAGGCTGAGCAGCCACACCGCCAGCATCAACGCCGCCACGGCCACCGCGGCGATCGGCAGCACGTCTCCCGGCCCTGACACGGCGCGCCTAGGTGAGCGCCGACTCGATGGCCCCGATGATCTTCGGGTCCTCGGGAGTCACCTTCGAGGACCACCGCGCGATCAACCTGCCGTCGCCGCCGATCAGGTACTTGGTGAAGTTCCACACCGGCGGTGCCGAGCCGGGCTGGCTGGCCAGCTCCTGCCACAGCGGCGGGGGATCGGCACGCACCGAAATTCGCTCTGTCAGCGGGAACCCGACGCCATAGTTCTTCTGGCAGAAGTCCTCAATCTCCTGGGACTCGCCGTACTCCTGGCCCGCGAAGTCCGCCGAGGGAAAGCCGAGCACCTGCAGGCCGCGTTCGTGGTAGCGGTCATACAGCGACTGCAGGCCCGCGTACTGGGGAGTGAACCCGCACTTGCTGGCGGTGTTGACGATCAGCGTGGGATGGCCGCGCCGGGTGGTCAGACTTAGCTCCCCACCGTCGAGGAGCTTGACGGTGTGCGCGTAGATGTCCGTGGGCTGGTCCAGCTTCTTGGTGCGCTTGAGGTACATGCGCATGGTGGAGAGGATGCTCATGCCCCGTCTACGTCGCCTGCGCTCGGATGGTTCACCGCCGCGCCGCCATTGATGCGGTTCATGAAGCTGTGACCGGCGCCGGGGTACTGCTTGACGTCGTGGTGCACCCCAGCTCGCTCAGTGCCCGCTCCAGTCGCTCGGCGCGACCCGGCAGCGTACGGTCGAGGCCGCCGTAGCTGGCCACGACCGGGCACGAGCCCGCCAGCTGCTCCGCGGCGTCCTCGGGCACCTCGCCGTAGTTGACCGAGGCGGCGGCGAAGTTCAGCCGTGGCGCAGAGAGCAGCGCGAAGCCGCCGCCCATGCAAGAGCCGATGATCTCGGGCAAGCGCCCACCCTACTCGGTCAGACCGCGACCAACACCGGCTCCGGCTCGGCGGCCCGGGGCGCGAGCTTGACCTCAGGGGCCACGGGCTCAGGCGCCTCCTGGCCACGGCGGCCGGGCACGGAAAGCCGCACGATCTTCTTGACCACTGAGCCGAACTGCTTGCGCAGCGGACCGGCGTTGTAGGGCAGCGCGTACCGCTGACAGATATCGCGCACCTCCACCGCAATCTCGCCGTAGCGATGCGCGGGGATGTCCGGGAACAGGTGGTGCTCGATCTGGTGGGAGAGGTTGCCGCTGAGGATGTGAAACAGCCGGTTTCCGGTGATGTTGGCCGAGCCCAGCATCTGGCGCATGTACCAGCCACCGCGGGTCTCGTTCTCCACCTCCTCCTCGGAGAACTCCTCCACCCCCTCGGG
>JALYYW010000098.1 GCA_030946085.1 Actinomycetota bacterium | reverse complement strand
CCCTGCAACCGATGCTCGCCGCCAGGGGACTGACCACGCGGCCGCCGGCCAAGAAGGCCGCCGGACCGCTGTCACGCGCCGCCCTCGCCGTAATGCTCGCCAACCCCTACTACATCGGCACCGTCCGCTACGGGGGCGCCTGCTACGAAGGCCGCCACGAACCCCTGATCGACAAAGACACCTTCTTCCGCGTCGGGTCCGTGCTCGCCGCGCACAACCACGCCGGCGAGAAAGACCGCAAGCACCGTCACTACCTCAAAGGCAGCATCTACTGCCAGTGCGGCAGCCGCATGAGCCTGATCCACGCCAAAGGCAACGGCGGCATCTACCCCTACTTCTTCTGCATCGGCCGCATGAAACGCACCGGCTGCGACCAGTCCTACCGCCCGACCCCCGACGTCGAAACCAAGGTCACTGCCCGCTACCGCCGCGTCCACTTCGCCGAGGCCCACGGCCTCACCGTCGAGCAATGGCCAGGCTACATCGAGACGATCCGCGCCAAGCTCGACGACGCGCTGGCCGGCATGGCCACCGAAGCACAGGCCGGGGCCCGCCGCCAAGCCGCCCGGATCGCCCGCCTGGAGAGTGAACAAGAAGCCCTGCTCGACGCCTACCTCGCAGACGCACTCCCGGTGAACGTGCTCAAGAAAAAGCAGGACCGCATCGCCGCCGAGATCGCGCTTGCCGAGCACCACCTGAGGGCCGCCGAACAATCCTACGCCGAGGCCCGCGAGCTGCTGCACAAAGCGCTGGACCTCGCCCGCGACTGCGAAGCCGCCTACGCCACCTCCAGCCCCACCCTGCGCCGCCAGTGGAACCAAGCCCTCTTCGAACGCTTCATCGTCGTTGACGACCGCATCGAGGCTGACGAACTCGCCGAGCCCTTCAAGACCCTGCTCGACCCCCGACTCCTTGAAATCCTGGCAACCGAGCGAGGCTCGCGGCCTACCACACAGACCACGAGCCCCGCTCCAACCGAACCAGAAAGCTCTCCCTCCACGCAGCCTTTTCAGACCCCTGGTTCTAAAGAGAGCTTTCTAGTCGGGGAGACAGGATTTGAACCTGCGACCGCCCGGCCCCCAGCCGGGTGCGCTACCAGACTGCGCCACTCCCCGTGATGAGCCGATGATAACCCGGTCTGCGCACGAGGCTGCTACGAATGATGGACCCCCCCATGATCCGTACCTCCTCGGAGCGCGTAGGAGCAAAAGCAGGCCTAACGCATCCTTCACAGATCAGCCCACTTGTTCCTCTCCTCCACTACCACCAGCCGACGGGAACTGCGTGAGCTCGCTGACGAGGACCTGATGGACCTCGTCGCCGGCGGGGAGCCCAGAGCCTTTGAGGTGATCTTCGATCGCCACAGCAGCGCGGCGTTCTCGCTAGCCTACCGGATGTGCGGGCGCCGCACGATGGCCGAGGACGTGGTCCAGGAGGCGTTTCTGTCGCTGTGGAGAAGCGGCGCGCGGTATGACCGCCGGCGCGGGAGCGTGCGCACCTGGATCCTGGGCGTGGTGCACAATCGGGCGATCGACGCCTTCCGCCGCGGGGTCGTGAGGGAGAGCCGCAACGTCAGCGACGAGGGCTTGGCCGAGCAGCTCGCCTCCCCGGATCGCACCGACGTGGAGGTGGCCCGCCGTGAAGACGCCGGTATGGTGCGCACCGCTCTGGACGGGCTTCCCGCCGAGCAGCGGCAAGTGATCGAGTTGGCCTACTTCGGGGGGTTCACCCACTCGGAGATCTCGGACATGCTGACCCTCCCCGCCGGCACCGTGAAGGGAAGGATGCGGCTGGGCCTCACCAAGATGAGGATCGCGCTGGGCGCTCAGGCGGGTTACGCGCTGTGAGCAACCGGGAGCAGACGGCGGATCGTCAGGACTGCGGATCAGACGCGGCCGCCTACGTGCTGGGCGCGCTCGAGCCCGCGGAGGCCGACAGCTTCAGCCGGCACCTGGACAGCTGCGCCGTTTGCCGTGACGAGGTGGAGAGCTTCCGCGCCGTGGTCGACACGCTGCCGTTGGCAGCGCCGCCCTATCGAGCGCCTCGCCTGCTCAAGCGGCGGGTGATGGCGGAGGTGCAGGGCGGCCGCCGGCGCCCGGCCCGGCGTCGCTGGACGCTCCCTCGGCCGGCACTGGCGCTCGGCGCGACGGCGATGGCGGCGCTGGTGCTCGTGGCCGTCGTGGCCGGCAGCCTGAGCAGCTCCGTCGACAGGACCCGCCTAGTCCACGCCGGCACCTCTTGGGCCAGGACCAGCGCGGTCGTGCGCCTCAGCGGCGGGCACGGTGAACTGGTCGTCCAGCGGATGCCCGCCCCGCCCTTCGGCGAGGTCTACGAGGTCTGGGTCTCCCGCCCGAAACGTCGGCCGGCGCCGACCAACGCGCTCTTCAGCCCCACCGCCAGCGGCGCTGCGGAGGTCGACGTGCCCGGCAACCTGCGGGGTGCGAGCCAGGTGATGGTCACCCCGGAGCCCGCGGGTGGTAGCCGGGCGCCGACGCACCCCCCGGTGCTCGTGGCGCAGCTGTCCTAGGGCGCCGCCCGCGGCTACCCCGGCGCGCGGGTGGCCTGCCGGGGCCGCACGAAGCCGAGCCACGCCACCCCGCCAACCAGCAGGACCACGCAAAGGATCCAGCCCAGCGCGGTCGTCCCCACGCCCACGTACTTGAGCCCCGACGCGAAGATCACGAACGCGATCACCGGGCGCACATAGCGGTCGGGGACGCTGGCCGACAGCAGTGAGCCCACCAGCACCGCCGGGACGCTGCCGAGCATCAGCGAGGCGGTGACGCCAAACTGGACGTGACCGAAGATCAGGGCTCCGAGCGCCGCCGCCGCCGTCAGCGGCACGGCCTGCGTGAGATCGGTGCCCACCAGCTGGCCGGCGCCGAGCAGCGGGTAGGCGAACAGCAGCAGCACGATCATCAGCGACCCCGACCCGACCGAGGTGATCCCGACGACCACCCCGCCGATCACCCCGATCGCGACCGTGGGCAGCGGGCGGACGCGCACTTCGCCGACCGCGGCGCTCCGTGACGTTCCCCGCCGGCGATCGAGCAGGAACCGGATCGCCATCGCGCCCGCGCCCACCAGCAGCGCCGTTCCCAGCGCCACCTCGATGTTCTTCTGTGCGGTGTGTGACTCCCCCATGACCCGCAGGAGGTAGGAGCCCAGGAACGCGGCCGGCACGGAGCCGACCACCATCCAGCGCACAAGCCTCAGGTTCACCGTTCCCGCGCGGAGATGCACGGCGGCCCCGATCGGGCGCATCACCACCGCCGCCACCAGGTCGCTGGAGATCGCCGTCGAGGGCTGGACGCCGAAGAGCAGGATCAGCATCGGCGTCATCAGTGCGCCGCCGCCGGCGCCGGTCATGCCGACGAGCAGTCCTACGATCGCGCTGCCGAGGACGATGTAGGGGTCCAGGTGCATCGGATGGCTCTACCTGAGGACCTCGGAGCGCGTTTCAGGCGGCCACGGCCGGGGCGCGCCCAGCCAGCGAGATGAGGGCCAGGAGCTTCGCGGTGATCTCCTGGGGGCGCTCCAGCGGGCTCATGTGCCCGACCCCCTCCAGCACCGTCAGGCTGTGTAGCTGGGGCAGCATCTCCGCGATCCGGCGGGCGTGCGAGGGCGGGGTCAGGCGGTCCCTGGCGCCGGCGATCACGGCCGTGGGGATCGTAAGGTTGGCCAGCGCGGGGTAGAGGTCCATCTCCGACATCGCGATCCCGACTTCGGCGCGCACATCGGGCGGGCAGCTGACGAGCATCCGCTCGTAGAAGGCCACCTGCGCCGGGGTGGCCGCCGGGCCGAAGGCGGCGTAGCGGATCACGGCATGGCTGATAGGGGTGGAGAACCGCGGTAGCGGAGCCCGGGCGCCGAGGAAGCCGCGGACCGCGATCTTCCTGTTCACCGCCTTGGCGATCACCGGGACGGGCAGGAGAAGCGACTCGGTGACCAGCTCGCCCACGCCGGTGTTCATCAGCGCCGCCGCGCTCGCGCGCGTCTCCACGTCGTGGTGCTCGGCCCAGGCGGCGATCGACATCGCTCCCAGCGAGTGACCGGCCACCACCGCACGCTGACCGGCCGGCACGCACGTCGCCAGCACCGCCTCCACGTCCTCGCCGAAGCGGGCCAGCGAGTAATCGCCGCCGGCGGCGCGGGCGCTCTCACCGTGGCCTCGCAGGTCGGGAACCACCGAGCGGATGCCGTGACGCTCCAGCTCGCGCACCACGTAGGTCCAGTAGGCGATCGTCTCCGTCCATCCGTGGATCAGCAGCACCGCGGGCCCCGAGGGGGGACCGAAAGACTCGACGTGGATCTCGGTGCCGTCGGCCGAGACGGCGCTCGTGGCGGTGCCCTGCGCGGGCGTGCGGAGTGCCTGGCTCTCCGGATCCCGGGCGATCCGGGCCCGCAGCCCTCGGTGGGAGGCGGCCGCCGCGGCGAGCGCGGCCAGGCCGACGCCGGCGCCGGCGGTGCGGAGGTCGATTGAGCCCATGCGCGGGGAGTATGCCCACATCCGCGGAACAGGGGGCGTGGCGAGAGCGCGTAGGATTGCGAGCGCGCGATGCGGATCGGCCTGCTCACAGGTGGTGGTGACTGCCCCGGCCTCAACGCCGTCATCCGTGCCGTGGTGCGCAAGGGAGTTGATGCCCACCGAGACGAGCTGCTGGGCTTCGCCGACGGTTGGCGAGGGGTGCTGGAGGACTCCTGTCGGCCGCTCTCGCTCGATTCCACCCGCGGGATCCTGCCCCGTGGCGGGACGATCCTCGGGAGCTCCAGGACCAACCCGTACAAGCGGGAGGACGGGGTCACGCGCGTGCGGGAGACCTTTGCGCGCAACCGGCTGGACGGCTTGATTGCGATCGGCGGCGAGGACACGCTGGGCGTGGCCAACCGCCTGCACCGTGACGGCCTGCCAGTGCTCGGGGTCCCCAAGACGATCGACAACGACCTCGGTGCCACCGACGTGACCTTCGGGTTCGATACCGCGCTGCAGGTCGCCACCGAAGCCATCGACCGCCTCCACACGACCGCCGAGAGCCACAACCGAATCCTGGTCGTGGAGGTGATGGGGCGCAGCGCCGGATGGATCGCGCTGCACAGTGGGATCGCCGGCGGCGCCGACGTGATCCTGATCCCCGAGCTCCCGTTCGACATCGAGGAGGTCTGCCGCCTGATCCGCCGTCGCCATGAGCGGGGGCGCTACTTCTCTATCGTCGTGGCCGCCGAGGGCGCGGCACCCAAGCAGGGCACGATCGCGGTGGGCAGTGGGGGTGTCGACGAGTTCGGCCACCCGCGGCTGGGTGGGATCGGCCAGGTTCTGGAGCGTGAGATCGAAGCGCGCACCGGTTACGAGACGCGCGCCACGGTGCTCGGGCACATCCAGCGCGGCGGGACTCCCACCGCCTTTGACCGGGTGCTCGCCACGCGCCTGGGGCTGGCGGCGATCGACGGGGCCCACGAGGGGGCCTGGGGGATGATGACGGCGCTGCGCTCCACCGAGATCGAGCTGGTGGCGCTGGCCAGCGCCGTCGCCGAGGTCCGCCGGGTGCCGGTGGAGGAATATCGTCGCTACCGCGTGCTGTTCGGATAGCTCAGCACTTGTTTAGGGAAGAGAGGATGTGAGAAGGTTGCCGCCAGTACATCCCCCCACCCTGGACTCCTCACACAACTTATGAGCGCTACCGAGACCTCCGCCACATCGATCGACGAGCTCTGCGTCGACACCATCCGCACGCTGTCGATGGACGCAGTCCAGAAGGCCAACTCCGGGCATCCGGGGACGCCGATGGCGCTCGCGCCGCTGGCCTACGTCCTCTACACGCGGGTGATGCGCCACAACCCCGGCGACCCCGACTGGATCGACCGGGACCGCTTCGTGCTCTCCGCCGGCCACGCGTCGATGCTGCTCTACTCGATGCTGTATCTGACCGGCTATCCGCTGACCCTGGAGGAGATCGAGCGCTTCCGCCAGGTGGGCTCGCCGACGGCCGGTCACCCCGAGCGCAAGTACACGCCCGGGATCGAGGCCACCACCGGACCGCTGGGGCAGGGCATGTCCATGTCGGTGGGCCTGGCGCTGGCCGAGCGGATGCTGGCCGCCCGCTTCAACCGCGACGGTCATGAGGTGGTGGGCCACCACACGTTCACGATCGCCTCCGACGGCGATCTCCAGGAGGGTGTGGCCTCCGAGGCCTCCTCGCTGGCCGGTCACCTGGGGCTGGGTCGCCTGATCGCCTTCTACGACGACAACAAGATCCAGCTGGCGAGCCCCACCTCGGTGGTCTTCTCCGAGGACGTCGCGCAGCGCTACGAGGCCTACGGCTGGCACGTCGAGAACGTCGGCGAGGACCTGTCGCTGGAGCGGCTGGAGCAGGCCACCCGGTCCGCGATGGAGGTGGAGGACCGCCCGTCGCTGATCATCGTCCGCTCGCACATCGGCTTCGGCAGCCCCAACAAGCAGGACACCACCGGCGCCCACGGCTCGGCGCTGGGCGAGGACGAGGTGCGCCTGACCAAGGAGGCTTACGGCTGGGACCCCGACAAGCAGTTCTACGTCCCGGAGGAGGCGCTTCAGAACTTCCGCAAGTGCTGCCAGCGCGGCAGTGAGCTGCAATCGGAGTGGCAGAGCCGCTTCGACGCCTACGCCGAGACGTTCTCCGAGGAAGCCGGGCAGCTCCAGATGATCGACGCGGCGCAGATGCCCGACGGATGGGATCAGGACCCCCCGCGCTTTGATCCCGGCGACGATCCGATCGCCACCCGCAAGGCCTCGGCCACCGCGATCCAGTGGGCGGCCAAGGCCGTCCCCCACCTGATCGGCGGCTCCGCGGACCTGGCGACCTCCAACAACACCGACATCGAGGACTCGCAAGACGTGGAGAAGGGCGCCTACGGTGGGCGCAACCTCCGCTTCGGCGTCCGCGAGCACGCCATGGGCGCGATCGTCAACGGCCTGGCGCTCCACGGGTTCCGCGCCTACGGCGGGACCTTCCTCACCTTCTCGGACTACATGCGCGGGGCGCTGCGCCTGTCGGCGCTGATGAAGCTGCCCTCGATCTGGGTCTACACCCACGATTCGATCGGCCTGGGGGAGGACGGGCCCACCCACCAGCCGATCGAGCAGCTGGCGGGGCTGCGAGCGATGCCGCGGCTGAACGTAGTGCGTCCCGCCGATGCCAACGAGACGGTGCTGGGCTGGCTCTTCGCGCTGCGAAACTTCGAGGCTCCCACCGCCTTCGCCCTGTCACGGCAGAACCTGCCGATCCTCGACCCCGAGGAAATTCCCGACGATGCCATCGAGCGCGGCGCGTATGTGCTGCGTGACGCCGACGGGGGCGAGCCCGAGCTGATCCTGATCGGCACGGGGTCCGAGGTGTCGCTGTGCCTGGAGGCCGCCGAGGCCCTGGAGGGTGTGCGGGTGCGGGTCGTGAGCATGCCCTGCATGGACACCTTCGCCCGCGCGGAGGAGTCCTACCGGGAGCAGGTGCTCCCCTCCGCCTGCCGCGCCCGGATCGCGGTGGAGGCCGCCAGCTCGTTCGGCTGGGACCGCTGGATCGGTCCCGAGGGGCGGTTCGTGGGGATGGACACCTTCGGCGAGTCCGGTCCGGCTCCGGAGGTCTACGAGCACTTTGGGATCACCGCCGAGGCGGTGGCCAAGCTCGGTCGGGAGCTCACCGGGCGATGAGCACGACCGCGGACGTGAACGAGCCCCTGGCCCAGCTCACCTCCGCAGGCACCAGCGTTTGGCTTGACCAGATCCGTCGCTCGCTGGTGGAGGGAGGTGAGCTGGAGCGGATGGTGGCCGACGAGTCGCTGCGCGGGGTCACCGCCAATCCCTCCATCTTCGAGAAGGCGATCCTCGGCTCCGAGGACTACGACGACGAGCTGCGGGAGATGGCCCAGGAGGACCTCGACGCGCAGGCGATCTACGACCGCATCGCGATCCGGGACGTGCAGCTGGCCGCCGACGTGCTGGCCGGGGTCCATCGCGAGTCCGGCGGCCGCGACGGATTCGTCTCCCTGGAGGTCGCGCCCGACATGGCCCACGACGCCCAGCGGACGATCGAGGCCGCGCGTGACTACTGGAAGGCGCTCCACCGCGCCAACGTGATGATCAAGATCCCCGGAACCCCCGAGGGCATCAAAGCGATCGAGCAGGCGATCTACGAGGGGATCAACGTCAACGTCACGCTGCTGTTCGCCGTGGAGTCCTACGAGGGCGTGGCCGAGGCCTATCTGCGCGCGCTCGAGCGCCGTCAGGCCGAGGGGCAGCCGCTGGACGTGCATTCGGTGGCCAGCTTCTTCGTCTCCCGCGTGGACACCAACGTCGACAAGAAGCTGGAGGGGTTGGGGCGCCAGGACCTTTGCGGCCGCGCCGCCCTGGCCAATGCCCGGGCTGCCTATCGCCGCTTCTCGGAGATCTTCTCCGGGCCTCGCTGGGACGGGCTCCGTCACGCCGGGGCCTCGGTGCAGCGGCCCCTGTGGGCCTCCACGGGCGTCAAGAGCGCCCGCTACCCGGACACGATGTACGTCGACGGACTCGTCGGACGGGACACCGTCAACACGATGCCGATGGCCACGCTGCACGCCTTCGCCGATCACGGCAAGGTCACGGGACCCTCGGCCGAGCACGACCCCTCCGAGGATCTCGACGCGCTGCGTGAGGCGGGCATCGACCTGCGCGAGGTGACCGAGGAGCTGCTGGTCGACGGGATCAAGCAGTTCGAAGATGCGATGGACCGGCTGCTGCGCGGGATCGAGGAGCAGCGCGTGGCGGTGGCCACGGGGCGACCGCCCACGATCGAGGGCTCGATCCCCGCTCAGTACGAGGAGCCGGTCGCGCAGCGCGTCGGCCGCGCGCTATCCGAGCGGGTGGCCCAGCGGGTGTGGCGCCGGGACCCCTCGCTGTGGGGCGGTCCGGGGGTGCCGGAGATCGAGGACCGGCTCGGCTGGCTGACGGTGGCCGACTCGATGCTGGAGCACGCCCCCGCGCTGGACGATTTCGCCCGGCACTGCCGGGCCGACGGCTTCACCGATGCCGTGCTGCTCGGCATGGGCGGCTCCTCGCTCGGTCCCGAGGTGATCCGGCGCTCGTTCGGGGAGATCCCGGATGGGCTGCGACTGCAGGTGCTCGATTCCACCCACCCCGACGTCGTGCTCGCGGTGCAGGAGTCGATCACCGTCGCAAAGACGATCTTCATCGTCTCCTCCAAGTCCGGCGGCACCGTGGAGACGCTCTCCCACTACCACCACTTCAAGCAGCTGGCGGGGCCCGAGCAGTTCGTGGTCGTGACCGATCCCGGCAGCCCGCTGGAGGAGCTGGCTCGCGAGGAGGGCCTGCGCCGCGCCTTCCTCAATCCGCCGGACATCGGTGGGCGCTATTCGGTGCTGTCCTACTTCGGGCTCGTCCCGGCGGCGCTGATGGGCGTGAACATCCAGGCGCTGCTGCACGGTTGCCAGGTGGCCGAGCAGAATTGTGCCCAGCACGACTCGGGCGAGTCCAACTCCGGCCTGTGGCTCGGAGCGGCCGTGGGCGAGCTGGCCCGGCAGGGGCGGGACAAGCTGACGTTCCTGGTTTCGCCGCCGATCGAGAGCTTCGGTCTGTGGGTGGAGCAGCTGATCGCGGAGTCGACCGGCAAGCACGGTCGGGGGATCCTGCCGGTGGCCCACGAGCCCACCGGCGCCGCGCCGGAGTACGGCCAGGATCGCGTGTTCGCCTACCTGCGGGACGCCGAGAATCCCGACGAGAGACTCGACGAGACGGTGCAGGAGCTGGCCGCGGCCGGACATCCGACGCTCACGCTGACCACCCGGGGCGCGGCCGATCTCGGCCGCATCTTCTTTCTGGCCGAGTTCGCGGTGGCCGTCTCCGGCTGGGTGCTGGAGATCAACCCCTTCGACCAGCCCAACGTGCAGGAGGCCAAGGACAACACCAAGCGCGTGCTGGAGGCGGGCGTCCCCTCTGTCGAGGACGCCACCGACGAGCAGCTGCGCGCGCTCTTGAGCGTCGAGCCGCCTCATTACGTGGCGGTGATGGGATACCTGGCCCCATCAGATGAGCTCGATGCCGCCCTCAGCGAGCTGCGCCGGACGATCCGTGCCGCCACCCGCGCGGCCACCACCTTCGGCTACGGCCCGAGGTTCCTGCACTCCACGGGGCAGCTGCACAAGGGCGGCCCGCCGACGGGCCGCTTCCTGCAGCTGGTCTCTGAGCCCCGGCGCGATGCCGAGATCCCCGGGGCGGGCTACTCCTTCGGCACCCTGATCGCCGCGCAGGCGGCCGGGGACCTGGAGACGCTACGCGGCCACGACCTGCCGGCCGAGCGCGTCACGCTCGATGGCGATCCCGCAGGAGCCGTGCGGGCGCTCAGCGAGCGCGTCAAGGACCTACTCAACAGGAGCTAGTGGACACCATGCAGATCGGTTTCGTGGGGCTGGGCAAGATGGGCGGCAACATGGTCCACCGGATCAGGCGCGACTCCGATCACGAGGTGGTCGCGTTCGACTTCAGCGACGAGGCGGTCAAGACCGCCGAGGAGCACGGGGCCTCAGGGGCCGACTCGCTGGAGGATCTGGTGGGCAAGCTCTCGGCGCCGCGCACGGTGTGGATCATGGTGCCGGCGGGCGAGGCGACGCAGGATACCGTCGGAACACTACTGTCGCTGCTCTCCGAGGGTGACACGATCATCGACGGGGGCAACTCCAAGTGGAGCGACTCGGTGGCCCGTCACCAGCAGTGCTCCGAGCACGGGATCTTCTTCGTCGACGTCGGCACCAGCGGCGGGGTCTGGGGCCTGAAGGTCGGCTACTGCATGATGGTCGGCGGCGACCGCGAGCCGATCGACCGCGTGTCGCCGGTGCTGGACGTGCTGGCCCCGCCGGACGGCTGGGGACGGATGGGCGGCCCGGGCGCCGGTCACTACGTCAAGATGGTCCACAACGGCATCGAGTACGGAATGATGCAGGCCTACGCCGAGGGCTTCGAGCTGCTGCACAAGTCCGAGTACGGGCTCGACGTCGAGCAGATCGCCAAGGTGTGGGGGCAGGGCTCGGTGGTCCGGTCCTGGCTGCTGGACCTCGCCGCCAACGCCTTCGAGATGGACGGCAATGACCTGGAGAGCCTCGAGCCCTGGGTGGAGGACTCCGGCGAGGGCCGCTGGACGCTCGAGTCGGGCATCGAGCACGACGTGCCGATGCCGGCGCTCACCGCGGCGCTGTTCGCGCGCTTCAGCTCGCGGCACAACGGCGATTACACGTCGAAGATGCTGGCCGCGCTGCGCAACCAGTTCGGCGGCCATGCGGTCCGCAGCATGGAGAAGAAGGAGGCGGCGTGAACGCCACCCTCGCCGAGCAGCAGCAGTCCCCAAAGAACCCGCTGACCAAGGGACTCGAGCGACTTCCGGTGCGCCAGACGGCGCTGGTGATCTTCGGCGGAACCGGAGACCTGGCTCACCGCAAGTTGCTGCCCGCGCTCTACAACCTCGCCCACGAGGGCGCCCTGCCTGAGCGCTTTGAGCTGGTCGGGGTGGCCAGGCGTGACCAGGAGCACGAGGACTTCAAAGAGATCGCCAAGGAGTCGATTGAGAAGTACTCACGCCGCCAGCCTGACGAGGACGTGCTGGCAGGGCTGCTGGAGGACGCGCGCTACGTACCGGGGACCTTCGACGACGACAGCGTCTACGAGGAGATCGAGAAGGTCCTAGAGGAGTTCGACAAGAACGCGGGGGAGCCGCTCAACCGCGTCTTCTACCTGTCGACCGCGCCGCAGTTCTTCCCCGTGATCTGCCAGAAGCTCGGCTCTTCGGGCCTGAACCGCTGCGAGCAGGCGGAGACCCGGGTGGTGATCGAGAA
Source organism: Actinomycetota bacterium (assembly GCA_030946085.1). GTDB lineage: Bacteria > Actinomycetota > Thermoleophilia > Solirubrobacterales > Solirubrobacteraceae > Palsa-465. The sequence continues at coordinate 5,395 of JALYYW010000098.1, read as the reverse complement.
GCCCTTCGGCTACGACCTGAAATCCGCCCTGGAGCTGAACCAGGACGTGCTGGGCGTCTTCAGCGAGTCCCAAGTCTTCCGGATCGACCACTACCTGGGCAAGGAGACGGTTCAGAACCTGATGGCGCTGCGCTTCGCCAACGCCCTGTTCGAGCCGGTGTGGAACCGCAACTACATCGACAACGTCCAGATCACCGCGGCCGAGGATGTCGGCATCGGAAGCCGCGCCGGCTACTACGAGGGCTCCGGAGCACTACGCGACCTGGTGCAGAACCACATGCTGCAGCTGCTGGCGCTGCTGACGATGGAGCCGCCGATCGCCTTCGAGGCCAACCGCCTGCGCGATGAGAAGCTCAAGGTGCTGGAGGCGATCGTGCCGCCCAAGCCCGATGAGGTCTCCCGGATGGCGGTACGCGCCCAGTATGGTGACGGCGTCTCCGGCGGCGAGGACGTGTCCGGCTACCGCAAGGAGGAGGGCGTCGCCGAGGACTCCCGCACCGAGACCTTCGTGGCGCTGCGGCTGGCGATCTCCAACTGGCGCTGGGCCGGCGTGCCGTTCTACCTGCGCACCGGCAAGCGGCTGGCGCGCAAGGTCACCGAGATCGCCGTCACGCTCAAGCCGGTGCCGCACCTCGCCTTCCAGAGCGACGGCTCGGTCGGCGTCCAGCCCAACCAGATCATCCTCACGGTGCAGCCGGACGAGGGCGTGACCGTGTCCCTGGGGGCCAAGATCCCCGGTCCCCGGATGCGTATCCGGCCGGTGAACATGGAGTTCCGCTACGGGACGTCGTTCATGTCGGAGTCTCCGGAGGCCTACGAGCGACTGATTCTCGACGCGATGCGCGGAGACGCCACGCTCTTCACCCGGAACGACGAGATAGAGGCGCTGTGGGGGATCATCGACCCGATTCTGACCGCGTGGCACGAGGACACCTCCTCCTCTGTTCCCCAGTACGCGTCCGGCTCCGCCGGGCCCGAGGAGGCTGACGCCCTGCTGGACAAGGGTCACCTTTGGCGGCGGCTGTGAGCTCACCCGAGCCACCTCGCGAGGCCGCCGAGGAGCTCTCACCGGGACCGGTGGGGGACTTCTGGTCGGAGTCCGGCACCACACCGGACCGCGTCGACGACGCCCTGCGCAAGCTGCTGCGCGAGCGTCACGCCGATGACGAGGGCCTGGCGCCCGCGCGCGTGCTGAACCTGGTGGTGATCGTCGATCGCGACTGGAAGGGCGAGGTTTCCAACCGCTTGGCCAAGGTCGGTCGCTTCCACGCCTCCCGCACCGTGCTGTGCGCCGTCGAGGATGGCCGCACGAAGCTCGACGCGTGGGCGGCGATCTCCGCCGACGAGCCGCACGAGGGGATCAGCGTGATGCACGAGCAGGTGGAGATAGATCTCGGTCCCGAGCATCTGGCCCGTCTGGACACGATCATCGATCCGGTCATCGTCTCCGAGCTGCCCACCGTCCTGTGGTCGCCCCACGGCCACGAGGACGCGGTGGAATCGGTGCGTCGGATGGTCGACGTGATGCTGCTGGACTCCGATGACGGAAGCGAGCCCGGTGAGGCGCTGGAGCGGGCCGGCGACCTGTCGCAGGGCGCTTATATCGTTGACCTGGCCTGGCTGCGCACGACCCCGTGGCGGGAGCGGCTGGCCTCCAGCTTCGACCCTCCGAGCCGCCGGGCCGCGCTCCGGGAGCTCGGTGGCATCACCATCCGCCACCGCGCCAGCTCCAGGTCCTCCGCTCTGCTGCTGGCCGGCTGGCTGACCTCGCGCCTGGGGTGGAAGGCGCACCGGCTGGAGGCAGACGGGGCTCAGCGGCTGCAGGGAGCCGCCGACGCTGAGCACGGGGAGGTCCGGGTGGAGCTGGAGGAGGCCGCCCAGGACGTTCCGGGGCTGGCCGGAGTGACGGTCTCAGCCGAGGGTTTCACGCTGTCCCTTGACCGGCAGCGCGGCGGGCTGCGGGCCTGCGAGCAGCGGGATGGGCAGCCGGAGCGCGTGTGGAAGGTGCTGGGGGCATCCCGCGGTGAGGGCGGGATCCTCGGCGAGGGCGTTCGCCAGGCCCATCTGCGCGATCCCACCTACGGACCGGCGCTTCAGGCCGCTCGAGCCCTGTGCGCGGCATGAGCGTCGAGGTGGAGATCGTCGAGGACCCTGCGCGGGCCTGCGCGGCGATGCTCGTGGGCGCCGCCGCCGAGGGCGGTCACGTCGTGCTCACCGGAGGCTCGACCCCGCGGGCGGCCTACGGCGAGTTCGTCCGCGCGGCACTGGCTGTCGACATCGATCTCCACGGGACGAGCTTCTGGTTCGGCGACGAGCGCTGCGTGGCGCCCGAGGACGAGCGATCCAACTTCCGGCTGGCTCGCGAGTCGCTGCTGGAGCCGCTGGGCCACGCCGGGACGTCTACTGTTCACCGGATGCGCGGAGAGCTGGGGCCCCAGGAGGGAGCCGATGACTACGAGCACCAGCTGCTCCAGGCCGGTTCGCCGGCCTTCGACCTGCTGCTGCTCGGCATGGGCCCCGACGGACACGTGGCCTCGCTGTTCCCCGACCAGGACACGCTCTCCGAGCGCGAGCGGCTGGTGGTGGGCGTGCCGCACGCCGGCCTGGAGCCGTGGGTGGCGCGGATCTCGCTGACCCTGACGGCGATCGCCTCGGCGCGCCGCGTGGCGTTCCTGATCTCGGGCACCAGCAAGGCCGAGGCCGTGCACGCCGCCTTCGGCCCACAGGCCCAGCCCAGCCCGCACGTGCCGGCCTCGCTGGTGGCCGGCGTGGCCTCCGAGGTGACGGTGCTGCTCGATCCCGCGGCCGCGGAGCGGCTGTGAGTCCCCCGGTCGTCGGCGTGGATCTGGGCGGGACGAAGATCGCCGTCGCTCGCAAGGATGGACGTTCGCTGGGCGACTCCGACATCCAGCCAACCGCCCTGGAGAGCACCGAGGAGCTGATCGAGCAGCTGGCGGGAATGGTGCAGGCGGCTCGGGGAGAGGAGCTGGCGGCGGTCGGCATCGGTGTGCCGTCGGTCGTGGAGTTCGATCAGGGCCGGGTGGTGTCCTCGGTCAACATTCCGCTGGAGGACGTGCCCCTGCGTGAGGTGCTGGGAGAGCGGCTGGGGCTGCCGGTGTTCGTCGACAACGACGCCACCGTGGCGGCGCTGGCCGAAGCCCACGACGAGGAGCTTCAACTGGTGGCGCACGACCTGGTGATGATCACCGTCGGCACGGGGGTCGGGGGCGGCCTGGTCCTCGGTGGGCGGATCTACCGGGGGGCCACGGGGGCCGCCGGTGAGCTCGGTCACACGATCGTCGGCCTGGACCTGGAGGGAGCGGTGCCGAGGCCAACGCGCTTTCCGCAGGCGGGATCGCTGGAGTTCGTCGCCTCCGGTCATGCCCTGGACCGGCTGGCGGGACAGGCCGCCGGTCGCCACCCGGAGTCACAACTGGCCGAGCGCCAGCGCGAGGGCCAGCCGGTGCTGGGGGCGGACGCGGTCAAGGCGGCTCAGGATGGCGACCTGGCGGCGCAGCGCATCGTCGAGATCTGGGGTCAGCGCGTGGGCATCGGTGTCGCCAACGCCATCAACACCTTCGATCCCCAGGAGGTGGTGATCGGCGGCGGGGCGGCGCAGGCCGGTGATCTGCTGTTGGAGCCCGCGCAGCGGGTCGCGCACGACTACGTGCTACCGGGGCTCGGGCAGCGTACGACCATTCGCCTGGCCCGGCACGGGGTGCGCGCGGGCGTGCTGGGAGCGGCACTGCTGGCCGAGCACGAGCTCCAGGAGGGAGTGGGCGACAGCGGGTCCACCGCCAGTCCGGAGGCCGGCTCACGAGCGTGGGATGGCGGGGCGGTGCACTAATGATCGTGGCCTGCGGCTTTGACCATGCCGGCGTGCCGCTGCGAGCCCGCCTGCTGGACCTAATCACAGCGCTGGGCCACGACGTGCTCGATCTGGGCACCGACAGCACCGAGCCCGTCGACTACCCGGACAAGGCGCTGGCGGTGGGCCGCGCGGTCGTCACCGGGGAGGCCGACCGCGGGATCATCGTGTGCGGCTCGGGCGCCGGGGTCTCCGTCGCGGCCTGCAAGATCCGCGGCGTCCGCGCGGCCACGATCCACGACACCTACACCGCCCATCAGGCAGTGGAGCACGACGACCTGAACGTCCTCTGCCTCGGCGGCCGGGTGGTTGGTGTGGAGGTGGCGGTGGAGCTCGTCACCGCCTACTTGGGAGCGAGCTTCAGCGGTGAGGAGCGTCACGTGCAGCGGGTGGCCAAGGTGGCGGAGATCGAGCGCACCGGTGGGGTGCCCGCCGGCGGCGAGGACCCCGGGGCACCCGGCGGCCTCGGCTGATCGTCCATGGCCAGCGAAGTCGTCGCCGTTCGCCACGGCCAGACCGAGTGGAGCGAGTCCGGTCAGCACACCAGCGCCACCGATCTGCCGCTGCTCGACGAGGGTCGCCGGCTGGCGGCCGAGATGGCGCCGATGCTGGCCCGCCAGAGCTTTGCGCTCGTGCTCAGCAGCCCGCTGCGGCGGGCGCTGGAGACGTGCGAGCTGACGGGCTTCGGTGAGCGCGCCGAGCTCGACGAGCGGCTGCTCGAATGGGCCTACGGTGAGTACGAGGGCCTGACCACCCCCCAGATCCGCGAGGACCGCCCGGACTGGAGCCTGTGGCGCGACGGCTGTCCCGGCGGCGAAGGGCCCGAGCAGGTCCAGGCCCGCGCGGATGCTGTGCTGGAGCGGATCGCCGCCGTGGAGGGCGATGTGCTCGTCTTCGGCCATGGCCACTTTCTGCGCGTGCTGACGGCCCGCTGGCTCGGGCTTCCGGTGGCCGCCGGCGCCCGCTTCAGGTTCGAGGCCGGCGCGCTGGGGCGGCTTGGCTACGAGCGGGAAACCGAGGTGCTGCTGGGGTGGAACCTCCAACCCCAGGCGGGGCCAGAGTGACGGGGCAACCTGGGAGTTGGTAGACGAGCGCTTTGCCGGTGCGCGCTGGGGTGATGTTGAGGGCGGCCAGCAACCGCGGGCCGTAGTTCCAGACGATCACGTAGTGGATGCGCAGCCGACAGAGCCCACGCTCGAACTCCGCCACGCGAGCCGGACCGCGCAGGCTGGCGAGCTGCCCCACCGAGAGGTGGTTGGCGAACGAGGCGACGCGTCCGTACTGCGAGGGCATCAGCTGCAGCCAACCGTCGACGAGGTTGAAGCTCATGCCGCTGGCCGCCTGGGCGTAGAGGCTGCGATCGCCGAGGTTCCAGAAGGGCAGTGAGAGCACGTTGCTGCCTACGGGCAGCAACCGGTTCAGTGTGCCGCGGGCGATAGGTGGGGGGGTCGGCTTCCACCACAGTGTCGCGGTGGCGGAGGGGACGATGGCGAGGACGGCGAGACCGGCGAGGGCGGGGCGTAGCGC
>JALYYW010000082.1 GCA_030946085.1 Actinomycetota bacterium | reverse complement strand
GTCCTGACCAGCCAGCGCCCGCGGTGGTGCGCGACCCTGCCGCCGGGATGGTGGGAAGGCGAGCCACCGCAGCCGGCGACGGCCACCGCCGCGGCCGCCAGCGTAAGGACGGCCCGCCTGCGGCTGTGCAGAGGGGTGGGCATGCAGCCTACGATCCTGTCATGGAGCTCACCCTGAAGCTGCCCGGCGGGCGCATCCACGGGTATCGCTGGGGGGACCCCCGCGCGCCGCTGGTGATCTGCGTGCATGGGCTCTCGGCCAACCACACCGCGTTTGCGTGGCTGGCCGAGGGGCTGGTGCGCGCCGGCTACGGGGTCCTGGCCTACGACTGCCGCGGGCGCGGGCGCAGCGAGGTCACCCCGGCGGGCAGCTACGGCCTGACCGCGCACGCTCGTGACGTGCGCGAGCTCGCCGACCACGTCGGCGTGGAGCGCTTCCATCTCGTGGGATGGTCGACGGGTGCAGGGATCGGCATGGTGGCCGCTGGGCAGCTCGGGACCCGGCTGCGGAGCCTGGTGCTGCTCGATCATGCCGGCCCCGTGGATCCGCGGGCGGGGGAGCTGGTACGCGCCGGTCTGGCCAGCCTGGACGCCGTCGTGGATGCGCCCGAGGAGTACCTCGAGGCCATCCGCACACGCGGCCTGATCGACCCGTGGACGCCGTTCTGGGCGCTGGTGCGCACTTCGGTGTCGCTGGGCGGCGGGCCTGATCGTGCCGCCGGAAGCCCGGGACGGGCTGGCCGGAGCTGTCCCTGGGTCACCGTCGTGGAGGTTGGGACCAACCACTGGACCGTGATGACCGATCCTGCGATGCTGGCGGCCACCCTCGACACGCTCGGTGCGGGTGAGGGCTGACGCGCTGTGGAGCAGGCCCCACCCGCTCGCGAGAACTACGCCTTCGTGCTCCCGATCCCGACGCGGTGGGCCGACAACGACGTCTACGGCCACGTCAACAACGTCGAGTACCTGGCCTTCTTCGACACCGTCATCAACCACTGGCTGATCCATCAGGGTGGGCTTGACATCCACGCCGGTGCGGTGATCGGGCTCTGCGCCGAGTCTCACTGCGAGTACCGCGCGGCACTGGCTTTTCCCGACGTGGTCGACGCCGCCCTGCGCGTGGGTCACCTCGGTGCCCGCAGCGTGCGCTACGAGATCGCGCTGTTCCGTGCCGGCAGCGAGTCCGCCGCCGCTACGGGGTGGTTCGTGCACGTCTTCGTCGACCGGATCTCGCGGCGGGCCGTGGAGATCCCCGGGCCGCTCCAGGAGGCGCTGGTGCGGCTCACCGAGGCCCCGCACCTCGCACGCTGACCACGGCCGTACGCCATGGCGAACGGGGAGTGCGACCCGCCAGCCGGGCCGCCCGCCACAATGCCCGGATTCCCCGGCGCGCGTTGATAACGATGTTGGTGCTCGCGGCGGGCCTAGCGAGCTCCCTGGCGCCGCCGAGCGCGAAGGCGACGGCGCCGCTGCGCCACCAGCCCTCCGTGCTCAGCACTCCGTGGACCGGAAGGGTCTCCACCGTCGCGCCGCTGCCCGAGTACCCCCGCCCGCAGCTGCAGCGCTCCAGCTGGCAGAACCTCAACGGCCGCTGGCAGTACGAGCGGGCCGTGCCCGGGCAGCGGCCGCCCTTCGGGCTGAGCCTGCCGGAGACGATCCTGGTTCCGTTCCCGGTGCAGTCGCCGCTGTCGGGAATCGAGCGTTCCGACTTCGCCGGCTGGTACCGCCGGGTTTTCCAGGTTCCGTGGGCATGGCGTGGCCAGCACGTGGTGCTGAACTTCGGCGCGGTCAGCTGGCTGAGCACGGTGTACGTCAACCACAAGCTTGTCGGCACCCACCGTGGCGACTACGGGGCGTTTTCGCTGGACATCACGCACGCGTTGCGCCGCGGCTCCAACGAGCTGGTGGTCGGCTACGTGAACCCCGTCGGCGGCGCGGGCGAGCCGGTCGGCAAGCAGGCGCCGGCGCCTCCCTCGGGGTTCCTGCACAGCGCCAACAGCGGCATCTGGCAGACGGTGTGGATGGAGCCGGTGGCATCCGCTCACGTGAGCGGGCTGGAGCTGACCCCCGACCTTCCACGCCACCGGCTGGTGGTCTCGGCCCCGGTCTCGGGAGGCGGAGTGCTGCGGGTGGCCGTACAGGCCCTGGCGGGGGGACGCGTGGTGGCCTCGGCCCAGGGGCGCGCGGGGGCCACGATCTCGCTGTCGCTCCCGCGGGCGCGGCTGTGGTGGCCGTGGGATCCCTACCTGTACGGGTTGCGGGTGACGCTGCTGCGCCGCCATACCGCACTGGACCGGGTCAGCAGCTACTTCGGGATGCGCTCGGTGACCCTCGGCCGCGTCGCCGGCGCTCGTCGCATCCTGCTCAACGGTCGCTTCGTCTTCCAGACCGGCGCGCTTGACCAGGGGTACTGGCCCGACGGGCTGTACGCCGCTCCGACCGATGACGCGATGCGCTTCGACGTGCAGAGCGCCAAGCGCCTGGGCTACAACATGCTGCGCGAGCACGCCAAGGTCCAGTCGGACCGCTGGTACCTGTGGGCGGACCGGCTGGGCGTGCTGGTGTGGCAGGACATGCCCAACATGGCCATCACCACCCCGCACGCGCCGACCAGGGCGGCCCGAGCCGAGTTCCGCCGGGAGCTCTCGGAGATCGTGGTCCAGCGCCGCTCGCATCCCTCGATCGTCACCTGGATCCCGTTCAACGAGGGATGGCAGCAGTTCGACGTCGGGGGAGTGACGCGTCAGGTCAAGCGCCTGGACCCGATGGCGCTGGTCGACGGCCAGAGCGGCAGCGCCAACTGCTGCGCCGCCGAGGAGTCCGCGACCAGTGACATCCGTGACACCCACCTGTACACGGGGCCATTCGCGGTCCTCGGAGACCGGCGCGCCTCGGTAGTCGGTGAGTACGGCGGCGTGCTGCCGTTCCCGAGTGCCGGGCACCGATGGCCGGGGACGCTCTACAGCGTCGGCAATCCGGCGGTGATCTGGCCGCTGCGGGACATCACCGGCGTGATCCGCCGCCAGTACGAGATGCTGGGGGTGGAGATGCGCACCGAGGGCGTCTCGGCTGCGATCTTCACCGAGCTCGGCGCCTATGAGGAGGAGCTCGGCCTCGTCTCCTACGATCGTAAGTCCTTCACGATCCTCCCCGGGTTGATGGCCAAGCTGAACGCCCGCCTGATCGCGGCTTCCCTGCGGCTCGGTTCTCGGCGCGCTGGCCGGCCGGTTGTCCCCTCGGGCAGCACCGGCCGGTGGCCGCTGCAGGAGGGCCACGGCAACGTGGGGCGCGACACCAGCGGCCATGGGCATTCCCTGACCCTCCTGCCGGGCACGACCTGGACCTCCGGGCGCCGGGGGGGCTCCGCCCTGGCGCTCTCCAGTCGCGGGGCCGCAGCGCTGGCGCCGGCGACGGTGATCGACACCACCCGTTCCTTCACGGTCTCCGCCTGGCTGCGCTCCGCGGTGCTCGGCGAGTCCGGCACCGCGGTCAGCGAGCTGGGCACCGACGGGTCGAGCTTCTCGCTGGGGATCGAGACCGAGCGGGGAGCCCTGCTGCAGGCCCGCCCGGGGGAGATCTCCTCGCACCGGTTGGTCGGCTCGCTGCGCACGCGGTGGACGTTCCTGGTGCCCCAGAGTCCCTCGTGCGCGCCGCTGGCGTGCCCGGTCCGCGCCAACACGCACTACGACGACGGGCGGCTCGGTGTGCACCCCGGCACGTGGCACCTCGTCACCGGGGTCTTCGACCGCCCGACGGGGACCGTCTCGGTGTACGTCGACGGGGAGCCCGAGGACGTCGAGCACGTGAACGAGGTGCCGCCCTCCAAGGGGCCGCTCACCGTCGGCGCCGGCACCGCCGTCTACCGGGCCCAGGAATCGATGTTGGGGGCGATCTTCGGGCTGCGGACCTATGCCCGCTCGCTGACGCCCGACGAGGTTTGGCAGCTCTACCGCGCCGGGGGCTGAATCCGGGTCAGACGACGCTGACGGTGGCCCGTGCGCGCATGGCCTGCACCTCACGCGCGTGGCGGCGGGCGTGCGTGGCCAGCGGGAAGTACCGGAGCGCCTCCGGCAGCCTCGCGTGCACGGGGCGCGCCACGGCCATCAGCGCACGCAGCTGGGCATCGTGGGCACCGGTCCAGCGCACGCCCAGGACCCGGCGGGCGTCGGAAGTCATGCCGCCCATCATCAGCAGCGCCAGCAGGCCTCCGGCGGTCCGTCGCCCAGGGCCCGCCAGCGTCCGGAGGGGCTCTGGCAGCGGGAGCGGGGGGGAGCGGGTCATCCGCAGCAGCTCCTCGGCCACCGGGGTGCGCGCCAGCCGCTCCCTGACCGTCGTGGCGTAGAGATCCCAGTACTCGCGCGTGGTCTGCGGCATCGCCCGGCTAGGGACCATCAGGATCTCGCCGAGCTGCAGCATCTCCTCGTAGAGCTCCTCCTGCTCACGCGCGGTCAGCGCCCGTCCGCGGACCAGCGGGTGGACGGTGACGGCGGTGACGAACGCGGTCGCGTGCACCCACGCGTAGGCCTCGGGGTCCAGCGCGCGGTAGCGATGACCATCGGCGCCGGTGCCCATGATCGGGGCGTGCAGCCGGCACAGGCGCATGCCCTCCTCGACGGCCGCCTGGCCTCCATAGACCCACAGCATCACCGAGTCAAAGGAGCGGATCGCGCGGCCGAGGGGATCGGTGCGGAACTCGGAGTGCGCATCCAGCGCAGCCGAGACCGTCGGGTGCATCGCCTGCAGCATGAAGGCGCCGGCGGTGAGGGGCACGAACAGCGTGTCGCCCATGTCCTGCCACAGGCGGGAGCCAGGGCCGAACGGGCACGGCTGGGGCTGGCCGTCAGTCATCTCGCTCACCGGCGCGCTCGGATCCGGCGAACACGAGCGGCACGAGCGTCGCGCGGGCCAGCTCGGCCAGCCGCGGCTCGTCCTCGACGGGCAGCACCGTCTCCGGCGTCAGGACCAGGGAGTGCGCCAGCCGGATCAGGATCTCGGCGACGTACTCGGGCTCGGTGCTCAGCGTCGCGCCGGCGGCCTGCGCCCCCCGGGCCTGGGCCATGATGTAGTCGCGACCGAGCGTCAGCGCCGCGTTGCCGCCGGTGGTCAGCAGCGGCAGCACTCGGTCGGGATCGGTTACCAGCAGCCTCTGCACGAGGTCGTGGCTGCGAAGCGAGCGGACGAAGATCAGGAACGCCAGCACCAGCCGATCCTGCGGTGGGCCCGCGTTGCCGATCTGCTCGTCGATCCGCGCGATGAACTGCCGAGCCTCCCGGGCCACCAGCTGCCCCAGCAGCTCCTCGCGGCTGCTGAAGCGGCGGTACAACGTGGCGTCCGAGACCCCGGCGGCGCGGGCGATGTCGGCCAGGGAGGTGCGCCGCAGCCCGTGCTCGGTCAGCAGCCGCCGCGCCGCGGCGAGGATGCGCTCAGCGAGCGGATCGAGCTCCTCGTCCTCAGGGATGGGCGGCGCGTGAGCAAGAATGCGTGAGAGTATATCGCTAACCCACTCTCAGTTGTCCCCGGCGGCCCGCGGGCGATCGTGGCCGCGGCCGGCCCGGGGCTATACTGGCGGCCTCACGCGCCTGTGGCGGAATTGGTAGACGCGCAAGGTTGAGGGCCTTGTGGACCGATTGGTCCGTGGAAGTTCGAGTCTTCTCGGGCGCATCTGAGAAAGCCCCGGAGTAATACGGGCCCTCCTTGGCTCAGCGACGGCGATGCGCGTGGCCGCGGGGCCGATGGACGTTCTGACAGGCGACCCCGAAGTTCAGGCCCTGAACATGGCCCAGCCTCGCGAGCATCCGGTCCAGGAGCGGCAGGATCTGCCGGGCGAACGCAGTGTGTGAGAACCGACCGCGAAGGTCGCGCAGGCTCTGGCACACCCGGGCAAATTTCAGCGTGCGGCGATGATGGATTGCGGAGACCTTCGGGTGGTTGGTTCTGGAAGGACTCGCGACGTTGCCGTGCTGGGCGAGATCGTGAGCGGGCTTTGCGGTCGGAACGCAGCCGAGCAGCGCCAGCAGCTGGCTCAGCAAGCTCGACGACGGGAATTTTGCGTGCAGGGCGCGGATCGCTGGGCAGATGGCCGCGAAGATCGGCGGGTCGCCGATCCTCGGCGCGCACCCGAGCAACCGCAGCTGCGCGATGATCGAGGCGTTGAAGGGAGCCATCGCGTGCTTGGCGCGGAGGGCGGTGCACGCCGCGGCGAATATCGGAGGATCTCCAAGCACTTTTGAGCGCGGGAGGATCGATGTGGGGTCGCTGGCGGTGTCGTTGGCAGTGTTCAACTCGCCGCCGCCGGACACCGTCGCGGTGTTCGTCACGCTGGCCGGTGCGTTGCCGGCCACGTTCACGGTGATCGTGATCGGCGGATAGGCCGCTCCGGGGGCCAGCGCGTCGCCCCGCGTGCACTTCAATGGCGCCAGACTGCACGCCCAACCCGAGCCGGTGATCGCCGTCGCGGTCAGCCCGGTGGGCATTGAGTCCAACACCGACACCGTCCCGCCGGTCGCGGCGGCGCCGGTGTTGCGGGCGGTGACGGTGTATCTGCGGGCGGTATCGCCCTGCAGGAAATTCCCCGCATGCGACTTGGAGATCGTGAGATCAGGATTGCCCGGCAGCGGGCCGATCGGAGTCGGGGTGATCGTCGTGGGGTCGCTGGCGGTGTCGTTAGCCGTGTTGAGCTCGCCACCCCCGGAGACCGTCGCGGTGTTCGTCACGCTCGCCGGCGCGTTGCCGGCAACGTTCACGGTGACCGTGATCGGCGGGTAGGAGCCGCCGGCGGCCAACGGGTCGCTACGCGTACACGTCAACGTCGCCAATGTGCAGGACCAGCCCGTCCCGGCGATTGCCGTCGCCGACAACCCGCTGGGTATCGCGTCGAGGACCGACACTGTCCCCGCGGTGGCGGCGGTGCCGATGTTGCTGGCGGCGAGGGTGTAGGTGCGGCCTGAGTCGCCCTGCGCGAAGTTCCCGACGTGGGTGGCGGAAACGGTTAGATCCGGGCTGGTCGACGGTCCCGCCTCAAAGGCGCCGATGTCGCACAGTCCGCCCGCGGGATAGGGCCGGGCCTGACCGCGCTGATCGGTTCCGGGGCAATTGGCCGTACCAACTGGAATCTGGTCGATCGCGGCGCTCCCCGCGCCCAGGGCCATCGTCTGCGCTGCGCCGCCGTGGTCAGCCAGCGGCCCCAGTACCGGATCGCCGTTGATCCCGGGGCAGCTGGTGTCGCCGAAGCTCAGGTTGTGGCCACCGTCGATGATCCGGGCGTACGAATAGTCCTGACAGTTCTCGGGGCCTCCGGAGATGGTGTTGGATCCGACGAGCGTGTTGGATGCGACGAGGGTGTTGGCGATCGAAAACGCGCGCTCTCCAGAGGGACCGGTTCCTCCGACGTAGATGCCGGCACCGAGGCCGGCGCCACCGTCGGTCGAGAACGTCCCATCGCTGTGGCCACCCACGTGGGTCCGGTTGTTGGCGATGGTGGCGTTCACCAGGATCCCCTGGTTGCTGGCGATGCCACCGCCCGCGCCGCCATTACCGCCATTGCCGCCGCCGCCGTGGCTGGCACCCGTCCCTCCGGCAGCTCCGTTCCCTCCGTACCCCGCGTTGTTGCCTGCAAGCGTCGAGTTCGTGACCGAGAGTGTTGTGTAAACGTCGAGGTCGATACCGCCGCCGCTTCCACCGTTGCCGCCGGGGGAGCCGTTGCCGCCGGCGCCGGAGCCCGCACCGTTGCCGCCGGTACCCCCGGTCCCGCCGTTGCCGGCTGTGTTGGCGCTCACCGTCGTTCCGGTCAGCGTCAGCCCGAGGCCGGAGTCATAAACTCCGCCCCCGTTGCCACCGGAGCCACGGTAGGCTCCCTCGTCGTTGATCCTACCGCCGTTGCCGCCGTTGGCAGCGAGCGCACCGTTGCCACCGACGCCGGCGGTGCCGCCATCACCGGTGGTGTTTGCGTTGATCGTCGAATTGGTGAGCGTCAGCGTCCCGTAGTCTCTGATCCCGCCGCCGTCACCACCGTTTCCGGCGCCGCCGCCCTGGCCACCGGGCCCGCCGATCTGGCTGCCGTCGGGGAAGGTCGCGACGCCGCCGCTGCCGCCGGTGCCGCCGTTGCCGCCCGCCCCGGTCTGGTTGCCGGACACCCGCGTGTTGGTCAGGGAGAGCGTGGCGTGAAAGTCGTTGAAGACACCTCCTCCGCGGCCGCCGTAGCCGCCGCCGCCGCCAGTGCCCCCACCGATCGTCGGGGGGCTGGGATGCCCGCCGGGGCCGCCATCGCCTCCGCGACCGGTGGCATTTCCGGCGATCACCGCGTTGGTCAAGCTCAGGGTGCCACTGTTGTAGACGCCGCCGCCATCCTCCCCGGCCACCCCCGGGAAGCCACCGTAGGCGTTAGAGCCTACCTCGCAACACGTCCCGGCCGCACCATCGGCCGCCCTGCCGCCGGTCAAGGTGACCGCGCTGAGGCTAACCACGGCGCCGCTGTCGACCATCAGCACCCGGCTCCTCTGGGCAGCGTCGATCTTCGTCTGGGATGGGTCGTTCGGGTTCGCGCCCTGGATCGCCACCTTGGCGCCCCCGAGAACGTGAAGCTCACCGGCCAGTGTGTAGGTCCCCGCCGGTAGGGTGATCGTGGTCGTCGCCGGCAACGCATCGCCCGCGGGGCAGCCGCCGGCAGCCGCCCTCGTGTTGGCCGCAGTAATGGCATCCGCCAGCGTGCAGCCACCGGACACCGTGATGTTCGCCATCGCCGGCGCTGCCCCCCAGGCTCCGGCGCAGGGCGCCGAAAAGGCGAGGCAGGCGACCCAGGCTGACCGGGCTCGGATTCGCATCAGCGCTGTGCCAGCCCCCGTCCGAAGTCGTGCCGTCGCCCCAATCGACGCTCGCGCCCTGAAACGCGCAACCACCAGACGGCGAGACCGTCCCGCTGAACGACTGGCCCTCGACCGCCGTCAGATCCGCCGACGCCACGCTCGGGAACGCCACCAGCACGAGTGCGGTCGCTGAGACGCAGCCCACTGCGAGCCGGCGAAGCGCGATTAGGTCCGCTCGCCCCTGTCCCATCGATTGCTGTCCGTATGTTCATCGCCACGAGTCGCCTGTCTGCCGGCGATGTTCGCTGCTTTGGCACCCGGTCCGGTAGTGCCAGATGTCATGAGTTGATGTGACAGGAGTCATTTGTCCTGATGACTCCTGTCACTTGAAGGCCCCGGAGCCACGCGCTCGCCGCGTCCGAGCAGCCGCCGGCCGGCGAACCAGTTCAGGTGCTGACCGGTGAGCCGCCCTCCCGAGTTCTCAGGCACGACGTACCTCGATGAACCCGTGCAACCTGCCGGCGGCCGCTCTGTCCGCGACCAGCACCAACGGGATCCGGAGGATTCCAGCCAGCGGCTTGCGAGCGAGCGGCGGGCGAACGGTGCGCAGGCGGGCATCGACGCGGTAGCGCTTGCGGCCGACGTGGAGGCTCGCCGGCACCGAGGCGCGCAGCCTGACGAGCAGCTCGCGCGCGCCGCGGCGGACGTTCGCGGAGAAGCGCAGCTCGAGCAGCCGCAGGGGCACCCGGGCGACCCGCACGGCAAGCCGCGTCTCACCGGTGCGACCGCTCCGATCGCGCGCCACCAGCACGAGCGAGTAGCGCCCCCAGGGAAGCCTCGCGAGCAGCCGCTCGCCGCTGCCGAGCAGCCGCTTGCCCGCGAACCAGCTCAGCGAACGGCCGCGGAGCCGGACGCCGGCGTCGTCGAATGCCACACCGAGCAGTGCCGTCGGAGTGTCCGCGCGAAGCTGCTGGCGCCGGGTAGGCACGACGATGCTGGCAACCGGCGGATGGCCGTCGACGCGGAAAGGAGCGGAGAGCGCCCGCGACTCCCCGAGTCCGTCGTTGACTCCGACCCGGATCCGGGCGCGGCGGGTGCCCTGCAGGAATCCGCCTGGGATCACGGCGCGCCCGGTGCTCGGCGCCAGCACCACCGTACGCCACGTGCGCCCGTTGTCGGATGAGTAGTCGACGCTCGCCTCGGGCCGCCCACGACCGCGGTCGACGGCGCTCGAGGACCAACGCACGACGAGGTCGCGGCCACCGCGCACGTGGGCGCCGGCCAGGGGGTTCAGCAACCTCACGGCGGGCAGCGGTGCCGGGCGCAGACGGTCGAGGATCACACCGTCGCGCACGAGCTCGAGCGCCGCGGCGTGCGCCGGCACCCCAACCGTGAATGTCCCGCCGCCTGGCACTCCGCCGCGATCGACAGCCGAGGGCACGATCCGCACGCCGACCTCAGCGATTACATGGCCGTCGGCGGCGAGCGAGCGCAGCCGCAGCGGCGAGGCGGCGACGTCCGCGGCCGGCGCCGGCGGGCTGAACGGCAGGATCCGTGCGATCCGCCCACCGCTAGCGGTTACCGTACCGATCGCGAACGCGAGCTGTCCTGTGTCGGCACGGCGTGGTAGGTCCGCTGTCCTCGGAAACACGGTCTGGTAGCGCTGCACGCGCTGCCCGACCTCCACGAACCGCCGGCTGATGCGGTCCCAGTTGAACGGGGAGATCCAGTGGTCGCCGTCGGATGCGCTCGTGTCGGCGGTGTCCCCACAGTAGGACATCAGGTCATAGAGCGCGGTCTTCCCGTCCCCATCGACGGACGGCACGCCGGTCGAGACGAAGGGGTCGAACTTCGTGCCCTGCAGCTGCCCGCGATAGTCCGGAGGCCACGGCTCGCCGTTGCCGTTGCAGCCCTTCGTACCGGAGTCGGCGTGCGGCCGCGGACATCAGGTGGCCGAACTCGTGCGCCGCCGCGCTGATCGGACGCGTGTTGCCGTTGAAGATCGCTCGGGGGGCCGTCCCGGCTGGGGTCGACGGCCCAACCGTGGTGACGTTGTCCGACGTCACCCCCGGCTCCTGCTCGCCAGCGGCGAACGTGTAGTCCTCGATGCCGACGATCACGTCGTACATCCGCCTGATGCGATCGCTCTCGACCAACCGCGCCGGATTGCGCTTGGACCAGTCGTCGACGAGTACCCCCACCGCATCGAGACGACACTGGCGGGTCGCGTCCTTTCGGCGATCTGCGGTGCTGATCGGGACCTCTTTGCCGGCGTCGATTTTCGTCTTCGGCGAGTCATAGGGGAGGTTGTTGCAGCTGAAGCTCGGGACCTTTGGGTCCTTGGACTTTGGGTCGTCGCTCGCCGTGAGATCGGTGGCGGCGGTGATGTCGATCCGATCACGGTAGGGGCCCGGAGCCGTGCCGGAGAAGTTCGGAAACAGCTCGCGCGTCCGCTCGAGCGCCCGCTCTGGACTCGGCAGTTGCTGCGCGCCGCGAACCAGCTGAAGCGCGGCAATCTTCAGCTCCCCGTAGCTCCCCGGGCCGTCGGCGGGAGTGCTGGCGACGCCACGCAGGATGAAGTGGTTGTCGGCGGAGCAGTCGCGGTTGTCGCACTCGTGCGTGAGGATTCCAGTCGTGCCCGGGGTGAATCGCACGGTGGCGTGCAGGTCGAAGCGCACGTCGGGCTTGACCGCACGGGGCGAGGCAATCGGGATCTGCACCCCGTAGGATCGCTGGCCCCGCTCGGAGGCTGTGACCCATGGCGTCGTGCTTGTACCGACGAGCGCCCACGGGGCTGGTAGCGTGACCGTGCGGGTGAAGACGATCGATCCGCTCGCACGCTTCATCTCGAGCGTGACGTCGAGCGTCGGACCGCGATCCTCAGCTGGCTGGTCCTGGAAGTCGACGTACACGATCGCCGTCGTCTGCTTGTCGGGGTCGAGTGTCACGCCCGCGTAGGGAACCTGCTGGGGGTCGCTGCTGACCAGCCGGTAGCCCCTCCGTCCGTAGCGCCAGTTGGTCGGGGTGCCCCCGCCGGCATAGTTGACGAAGGGTCGGGCCGGGTCGAACCCGAACTGCGCCGCTCCGGCGTTGGGCTGCACGACCTGGAACACGTCGATGCCGCGGATCCGAAAGTTGCCGTACGGAGGCCGCAGCACGGGGCCGCTCCTGTAGCGAAAGAAGCGGCTCGGTGGGTTCGGATCGACGTTCCCGGCCGGGTCGATCGCCCGCACGGTGAACGTGTAGGTGCGCCCGATGACGAGGTTCTGCGGCCGATACGGCGAGGAGCACGGCGTGAACACGAGCGGTCCCCCAAAGCTGCCCGGAGGGAAGCGGTGGAAGTTGCATTCGAACCGGGACCCGGGCACGCTCGAGACGAACGTGAACCGGGGCGGAATTCCCAGCGGCGGTGCGTACGCGTTGGAGCCGTTCTGCGGTCCGCTCGTGATCGTCGTGTGGATCGGTGGCGGCGGTGGCGGCCCGACGACCGTGTAGTGGGTGGTCGCGGTTGCGCTCTGTCCGTCGGTGTCGGTGGCGATCACCACGAACGTGTTCGCCCCGACCGTCGCGGTGTCGATCGACGCGCCAGAAGCGACCGGCCCGGAGCAGCCGGCGACGCCAGGCTTGAGCGCGCTGCCGGAGCCCGGCGAGCAGGAGTAGCTCGCTTTGACGACCTCCCCCCGCGTGTAGGTCGCGCCATCCGGAGGAGTCGTCAAAGCCGCCGACGGCGGCGGCAGCGCCGTTTGTGCGATCTGAGCGCTGGAGCTGGCGCTCGTGCTGCTGCCGCCGGTGTCGGTAATCGTCGTGCTGACTGGGTAGCTGCCGGCGGTGGTGTAGGTGTGCGTGCCGAGGACGTCAAAGCCGCCACCCGCCGCGGCCGCGACGGAACCGGCGCTGGTGGTTCCGTCCCCCCAGGCGATCTGGGCGGTGAAGTCATCCGGGCCGGCGGCCGGGTTGGCGTCGTCGAAGTGCGACACGACCGCTGTGAGCGGCTGGCCGGCGCCGCCGGCGCTGTCACGCCCAGCGCCGGTCACGGCCGCGTCCTGCACGGTGGCGGTGAACGGCTGATGCTGCGTGCCGCTGAGCAGGGGGCACGTGTACGCCACGCTGCCGTTGTAGGCGCCCTCCTCGGCATACGTGTGCGTGCCGGTGAACCCGGTCCCGTCCTGAGTCAGCCCCCCGTCCGAAGTCGTGCCGTCGCCCCAATCGACGCTCGCACCCTGAAACGCGCAACCACCAGACGGCGAGACCGTCCCGCTGAACGACTGGCCCTCGACCGCCGTCAGATCCGCCGACGCCACGCTCGGGAACGCCACCAGCGCGAGTGCGGTCGCTGAGACGCAGCCCACTGCGAGCCGGCGAAGCATCCTCGAGCGCAGGCTGGGGTTAGTGGGGCTGCTGATCGTGGTGCCCATTGGCTTGTCTGCTTGCGATGTTCGCTGGTTGGCGGTCCGGTGCGGTAGTGGCAGATGTCATGACTTGATGTGACTGGAGTCATTGTCTTGGTGAGGTTTGTCACTTGCTGTCGGGGTGGGGGGGGCGGTTACGCTGTCGGGATGGCTGAGGCGATCCGCGTGCTGGTGGCTGACGACAGCCTCGCGTTTAGAGACGGGATGCGTGACCTGCTCGAGCTGTTCGACGACGTCGAGCTGGTTGGCCGCGCGCGCGACACCGGGGAGGCGGTCGCGCTTGCGCGCTCGTTGCAGCCGGATGTGGCCGTGATGGATTTGGAGATGCCGGGCGGAGGCGGCGTCGTGGCGACCCGGGAGATCTTCGCGGCGAGCCCGAACATCGGCGTGTTGCTGCTCTCGATGCACGACGACGACAGCTCAGTGCTCGACGCGATGCAAGCCGGCGCCCGAGGCTATCTCGTCAAGGGCGCCCGTCAGCAAGCGCTGCTGCAGGCGATCCGGACCGTCGCGGACGGCGGGGCGGTGTTCGGAGCGGGGATCGCGGCACGGATGATCGACTACTTCACCGCCGCCGCCACAGCCACCGCGACCGTGAACCGGGACGGGTCTGCTGAAGGCCCGTTCGCGGAGCTCTCCACGCGGGAGCGTCAGGTGCTCGAGCTGATCGCCCGGGGACGCTCGAACGACCAGATCGCCGAGCAGCTCTCGCTCAGCCACGGGACGGTCCGTAACTACACCTCGGCGATCTTCTCCAAGCTGCAGGTCAGCAATCGCGCAGCCGCGATCGTCAAAGCCCACCAGGCCGAAACCAGCTGACGACGCCGGAGCCCGCGCTCAGCTCTCCGGGGTGGGCAGCTCGACCACCAGCACCGTCCCGCCGCCGGGCGGGCTCTCCAGCGACAGGCCGCCGTGATGCTCGGCGAGGCGCTCGCGCAGGCCTCGCAGCCCGGAGCCCTTGTCCAGCTGCGCGCCGCCGATCCCGTCGTCTCGCACCTCGATCCGCAGCCGGTCAGATCCCCGGAGCACCCTCAGCTCGACCTCACGCGCCCGGCTGTGACGGAGCGCGTTCGTGAGGCCCTCGGCGGCGGCGAAATACCCGGCGGCAGCGACTGACGGCGGCAACCCGCCGCCGGCGCTGCCGTTGATCACGACCGTTCCCGGCGTCCGCTCGGCCAGGGCAGCGAGTGCCGCGTCGAGCCCTTGCTCGATCAGCGGCGCGGGCACGCCGCCGCTGGTGAGCTCCCGCAGGTCCGCGATCGCTCCGTCCAGCTCGCGGGACATCCGCTCGATCACCTCCCGGGCCCGTACTGATGGCACGTCGGCAAGCTCCGCCTCCAGCACATCGCACCACAGTGCGATCGCCACCAGACGCTGCTGCGCGCCGTCGTGCAGGTCCCGCTCGATCCGGGTGCGCTCCGTGTCGACCGCGGCGAGGATGCGCGACGCCTCGCTGCTGCTGCGCCCCGACATCAGCCGCAGCAATTCGAGCCGGCTGACGCTCGCAACGGGGCCGTCGAAGACGACCCTGCCCCGCTGAAGCACAACGACGCGGTCGGCGACGTCGAACACCTCCTCGACGTCGTGGGTGATGAGCAGGACGGGGTGGCCCGCGCGGGCGATCGCGCGGACAAGGCGCAGCACCTCTGCGACCTGGCCCAGGCCGAGGGCCGCAGTCGGCTCGTCGAGGATGACGAGCCTCACATCGTCGCGCATCACGCGCAGGATTTGCACGATCTGCCGCTCGCCGCCGGAGAGGAGCCGCACCGGCCGGCGTAGATCGTCGAGGACGACGCCGAGCCCATCGAGCCGAGCGCGCGCCATACGGTCGGCCGCGGCAACATCCCGCACAGTGATGATCCGCGCGATTCGGCGTCTCGGCTCGAGGCCGAGGGCGAGGTTGTCGGCGACGCCCAGATTCGGGCACAGCGCGAACTCCTGAAAGACGGTCTCGATGCCCGCCCGTCGCGCCAGCGCCGGTTGCGGTGCGATCTTCTGCCCGCCGATCGTGAGCGTGCCTGATGCCAGGGGGACGGCCCCACAGATCGCTTTCACCAGCGTGGTCTTCCCGGCCCCGTTGTCGCCGACCAAGCAGATGACCTCGCCCACGCCGACCCGCAGGCTGACCGCGTCGAGTGCGTCGACCCCGGAGAAGCGGACGCTCAAGTCCCGAGCCTCGAGCACGACGTCGGAGCGCTGCGTGGCCTTCGGGTTGAACGGGGTGGCCGCGCCGAGGTGCGGTGGCGATGGGAGTCCAGAGCGGCGCTGCCGGACCCGCCGTTGCTCACGCCCCACCAGTAGCTGGTCCGCGGCGAGGGCGAGCAGCAGCAGCGAGCCGCGCGCGATCTGCTGATACCAGTCGGCGAGCCCGGCGAAGATCAAGCCGGCGTTGAGGACTCCCAGGGTCAGAACGCCGACGAACACGCCGAGCGGATGGCCACGTCCGCCGGTGAACGCCACGCCGCCGAGGATCACGGCGATGAGCACCTGTAGCTCGAACCCGACGCCGACAAGCGGCGAGCCACTGCCCAGCTTCGCGGTGCCCAGCAGGGCGACCAGACCGATCAGCGCCCCGTTGGCAGCGAACGCCCCGACGACGAGGCGATTCACAGGAACGCCCATAAGCGCGGCCGACGCCCGATCGCCGCCGATCGCGAACAGACGCAGGCCGGTCACCGTCGCGACCAGCACCCAGGCGCCAATCGCAAAAGCGAGCCCGGCGAGCACCACCTGCAACGGCACGCCGAGCAGGTGAGCACGGCCGATTGAGGTGAACGAGTCGGAGAGATCGAACACCGACACGCCGCCGCCGACAACGAAGGCCAGACCACGATAGATCGCCAGCATCGCCAGCGTCACGATCAGCGGCGAGATGTTCAGCACCCGCACGAGCCACCCGTTGATCAGCCCGAGCGACAGGCCGAGTGAGAGCGCGGCGGCCACACCAAGCCAGGCGTCGCCGCTGTCACGAACGACGGTTGCGGTGACCACCGAGATCAGCGCGTACTGGCTTCCGATCGACAGGTCGACGTTGCCGGATACCAGCAACGCCATCGTGCCGATAGCCGCCACCAGCACGGCCGAGGAGCTCAGCCCGATCGCGCTCAGACTGTCGGAACCGAGAAAGTTGTCGAACTGGATGCTGAACAGCGCCAGCAGGCCCAATCCGACCGCCGCCAGCCCCGGCCGCCGGCTCCCCTCCCCCGGCGTGCGGATCATGCCGGAACGTATTCCTGCCGCCAGACCGCGTGGCGGGTCGCGTGGCCGACGTTGCCTAGCAGTGGCAAGTACCGCTCGTAGCGTTCGCGGTCCGCGAACACGCCGGCGGGATCCGCATTGGCCGCGAGGTACGCGTCCACGCTGGTCCGCGAATCGAGCACAATCGATTTCGCGATCATCACTCGCGGTATCTCCTTGCCGTCGATCCAATCGGCTGCGAAACGGCCCAGCCCGTAGCCCATCAACCCCCAGGAGAACGCCAAGCTCGCGCGGTACGGACCGCCCTGCTTGACCAGCTCGAGCGCGTTCGAATCGCCATCCACACCCGACAGGTACATGTCGCCGCTCAATCTGCCGGTCTGCTGCAGCGCGCGGTAGGCGCCGGTGACGAGGGTGTCGCTCCCGAGCACGATCTTGATCCCCGGATGCCGCTCAAAGACGGTGTCCATCAACGTGAATCCGCCCTCGATCGACCCATCGCCTTCGTTGGCGCTGAGATCGCTCACCACCCTCACACCACCCCCCGCCGTCCTCAGCCCGTCGAGCACGCCGCGATGCCGAAGTCGCAGCTGCTGGGACAGCCGATCCTGATTGAAATAGACCACGTCGGCTCTTCCGCCGAGATTGGCCAACGCATACACCGCCGCCGCTCTCCCCTGCGTGTAGCCGATCCGGTACTGGCTCGCCGCGATCTGCAAGACGCTCGGGAAGGTGATGATGCCCTGCACGCACACCCCCCGCCTCAACGCCCGCGCCAATACGGGACGCTGCGCGGCCTGATCGAGGGGCTGCACCGCCAAGCCCCCAACGCCACGCGCCAGGAACGTCTCCATCTGATCGACGTTCTTCGCGGGGTCGTTGGCCGCGACCGCCGTCAGATACTCCAGACCGCGATCCCCCGCCCCAGTCTCGATGCCCCGTCCCAACGCCACAAAGATCTCCGTGTCGGAGGTATTCGCCCACGCGACGCGACGGGGCAAGCCGGTGCGCGGGCCCGCCGGACGACTGGCGTCAAACCGGGCCAGTGCCCGCACCGGCGCAAGCGAGCTCGCGGAAACCGCGCCCGACACCCGACCACAGCCCGTGAGGATTGACGTCGCCGCGAGACCGGAGAACCCGAGCGCCGCGAGCCTCAACGCCTCACGGCGGCTCACCTCAGCGTGTTGCCATCCCATCCCTGGCGCGGATGCGCCGGGCCCCACGCCCGCGTCCTTCGGCGCGACGGACCAGATCTGATCCGATTCCGGAATGCTGTGACGAAGGATCCGCCGACCTGCGGATGCCGATCGGCGGAGGCCCGCGGTCATGTCGATGCCAAAACGCGAAGACGCCATCAATGGTCGAGCGAGTAGATGCTCGATCGAGCGCTGAGCCTAACGCCAGGTCTTATCCCCACGCAATCTCACCCTAAGCGACTGCGTGGTCGTTCCTTCGCCTCGAGCTCGATGCGCTCCAGCGCGCAGCCGCCGATCGCGTGGCGATCCGACTCGCGGGCCCGCGGCGGTTTGGCAAGACCAGTCTTCTCAACGCCCACAATCGCCTCGGTGCGAGCCGTCGGGCATCGAGCGGTGCATATCTGTTCGGCGCTGGGCAGCGCGGCGACCAGTCCGGCCAACCCGACGACCTCGCGACAGCCGCGGTCGACCTCTCGCTCGCCGAGACCCGCGATGCCCATCAGGCTGCCTGGGATGGGCTCGGCCGAGTCGAGCGGATCGTGCTGCTAGCGCTCGCCGACGGCCAAGCGCCAACCGGCAGCCGGGTCGCGGACGAACACCGTATCGCTCGGAGCACTGCAAGACGCGCTCGCACGCCTGCTCGTCGACGAGCGCAACGTCCGACGCCGCGACCAGGGTCGACCATTCTTGCTCGACCCTCTCTTCGGCGAGTGGCTAAGACGCCGCTGAGCGAGCGTTCTTCGAGACCTCTCGGACGCACTGAACCGATCACATCACTCCCGGGCTGAAACCGCGAGCTCCGCGAGCTTCGGGTGGGCGTGAGGGTTGGACGTCTCTGCCTCGTGGGGAGCTTTCGGGTGCCAGACGGCCAGGCGGTTTCCGCCTTCTCGCTTGGCGCGGTACATCGCGCTGTCGGCCGCGTGGAGCATCGCCCCGGGGTCCGCAGTCGCGGTGTAGTCGGTGGCGACGCCGATGCTGGCGGTGGTTTGCATCCCTGGGCCGAGGCCGGCGCTGGTGGTGCGTATCAGGGCAAGCACACCTTCTGCGACCAGCCGGGCTCCGACTGGGTCGGTGTGGGCCAGGTAGGCGACGAACTCGTCGCCGCCCAACCGCCCGCGTATGTCCGTGTCCCGCAAGCCCTGGCTGAGCGCATCGGACATGGTTCGCAGCAACGCATCGCCGGCGGCGTGCCCGTGCTCGTCGTTTACGGCCTTGAACCGGTCGAGGTCGATCATCAACAGCGCCCCGGGAATGTGGTAGCGCGAGGCCAGCGCCAGATCGCGCCGTAGCTCCTCCGTGAATCGACGCCGGTTGGGCAGGCCCGTCAGCCCGTCCTCGTCGGCGAGGCGATGCAGCTCGGCCTCCAAGCGCCGGCGAAGGCGATCGGCGCGACTGAGCGAGCGCGCGCTCAAAGCGATCACGGCGATAAGGCAGGCGATCGTGGCCGTCGTCAGCAGCCACGCGCCGACGGGCGGACCGTAGACGCCCTCGCGCTGGCCGCCGAGCTGCAGCCATCCGAGCACCAGCGGCACCACGACGGCGGGCGGCAGGAGCCGGCGGACCATGACACCGCCAGGGTTGGTAGTGCCGAGCGCCCTCTGCACCGCGCCGCCGGGTCTGACGAAGACGACACCGACCGCAAGTATGAGTAGCACGATGCCGGTGTTCAGCGAGATCTTCGCGGCCGACCCCTCGGAATAGAAGGCGGGGATGGAATAGGCAAAGCCGACGACGCACAACCCCGCGACGCCCACGACCGGGGCCATCAACGCGCCTTCGCAGCGTCGGTGTCGTCTCATGCCCAGCAGCGACACGCATATGAGGACGAGACAGATCAGGGTCGTGAGACCGGGCCGGCCGGGATAGGCGACGTGCGCCGCGCGCGCGACGACGTCACGGAACGGGAGCTCGTCGATACCCAGGTTCCACCCCACGATGTACTCCGACAGGAAAACCAGCGCCATCACCAGGCCGGCAGCGGCGCACACACGCCCGATCCGTTTCGCCCTCTCATCACCCGCGAGCAGCGCCACGCCGGCGCCACACAGGACGAACATGCCACCGGTGCTGGCCTTGGTGGAGATGGGTCCCGGCAGCAATGTCCGTACGACCGGTACGTCGACGGCCCACCCAATCAAGAGCACCACCGCTCCGGCCAGCGCCGAAAAGGCTCCGCACGGGACGGCCACCTTCGACGCTGTCTGATGTGGGTGTTGCATCGTCCGGGTGGGTGGGCTAGCCGGTGATGGTGACACGGGTGCCGGGCGGGATGCGGTTTGCCAGCCAGGTGATGTCTGACGTGGTCAGGCGTATGCATCCGTGGGAGGCGGCGGTGCCGGGGACGCCGCCGACGTTGTCGGTGCCGTGCAGCGCGATCTGTCCGGGGCCGCCATCAAATTCTTGGAGTACGTTCGAGCGGGCGCTGAGCGCCAGCGCGTAGGGGGCGCCAACTTGCTGGGGGTATAGGGCTACGCTCTCCTCGACAAAGAAGCGTCCCTGGGGGGTGGGGGTGGATGACTTGCCGACGACGGCTGCGAAGGTGCGCCGCATCCTGCCGTCAAATTGGACAATCACCTCACGCCTGGAGGTGTGAACGGTGATCCGCCAGTAGGTGATCCCTGGTGTGGCTTCGCGGGCGGTGATCCAGCCCGCGTGGCTGTTGGGCCTGCCAGGCAGGAGCACTCGTAGCCAGACGGTGCCCTTGACTTTGGCACGAGCGATCACCGGAAGCACGGTCCGTTCGCCGGTGATCGGCCGCGTCCTGGTCACGTGCTGGATTCCCCTTGAGGCGCGGCTGGGTCTTGTGTAGGCCTCGGTGGCGTGACGTAGGAAGGCGAGCTGCTGTTCCCCCTTCGCAGTCTGTAGCCACGCGGGTGCTGCTGTGGCCGAGCCGCTCGCGCCGAGCCCGAGCACCAGCGTTGCGAGGACTGCGATGGTGAAGCGCGTGGCGTGGTTCATGAGTGGTGCCTCGGTGGAGTGCGGTTGACCATTG
>JALYYW010000072.1 GCA_030946085.1 Actinomycetota bacterium | reverse complement strand
CCGCGGAGTAGCCCTGTCCGAGCCGCCGGCCCCGGAAGGGACCGGCGAACCCGGATGGGGCCCCGGTGTGGCTGCTAGCGGCGGTTGCCGCCGCCGAACAGCGACAGCATGAACAGGAACACGTTGAAGATGTCCAGGAAGATCCCGGCCGCGATCGGCACGGAGCTGGACATGTCGGCCCGCTTCAGGCGGTTGAAGTCGAGGACCGTGAAGCCCCCGAACACCACCAGGCCGGCGATCGAATAGATCAGGTGCGCACCGGGGATGGCGACGAACAGCGCGATGACGCCGAATACCAGCAGCCCCACCAGCGCCCAGAACAGGGTTCGGGCCCACGAGGAGAGGTCCCTCCGGGTGGCGTAGCCGTAGGCGCCGAGGGCGGCCGTGAAGCCTGCGGTGGCGCCGGCCGCCTGCCACAGCGCCGAGGGCTCGGCCTTGGCGTAATAGGCCAGCACCGGCCCGACCGCCATCCCCAGCAGCAGGCCGAGGCCGAACAGCAGGGCGATGGCCAGTTGCTCGTGACCCCTGCGGGTGGCGGCCTGCAGACCGAAGATGCAGGCGAAGGCACCGATGAACAGGAACAGCCCGGTGCTGCCCTGGAGGTTGCGACCCAAGTAGGCACCGAGGGCGGTGCAGCCGAGCGTGAGCGCGACGAGGCCCATGACCTGGCCGAACACCGCCCGGCTCTGATCTCGGGCCAGGGGAGTTGCGCCGCCGCTGCGGTATGCGAAGTCTTGATAAGTGGGCATCGAGAATGGCTCCTGGAGATAGGTTGGGTGCCCGACGAGCCGTTAACGGTAGACGATCCTCAGGCTGGGCCGATGGGGGTCGCCGCGGGCCGGTGATCCGCCGGGCGCCCCAGCGCGCAAACACAACCGATGTCACTCTCAGGCCTTGGACTGCGGCGATGAGGATCGCCATCGTCGGCGCCGGCATTTCCGGCCTGGTCGTGGCCCACCTGCTTCACCGCGAGCACGAGATCGTGGTCTACGAGGCGGGCAACTACGCCGGCGGGCACACGAACACCATCCGCGTCGACACCGCCGAGCAGACTCACCACGTCGACACCGGATTCATCGTCTTCAACGACCGCAACTACCCGAATTTCGAGCGTCTGCTGGAGAGGCTCGGCGTCGCCTCGCAGCCCTCGACGATGACCTTCAGCGTCAGCGACGGGCGCGGGGACTTCGAGTACAGCGGCGCCTCGCCCAACGGCCTCTTCGCCAAGCGCTCGCACCTGCTCACCCCGTGGTTTCACCGCATGGTGGCGGAGATGGCGCGGTTTAACCGCAGCGCCCGGCAGTTGCTCTGCCTTCCTCGCGGTGAGGGTCCGTCGCTGGGCGGCTGGCTGGAGGAGCAGCGCTTCTCGCAACCCTTCGTCGAGCGCCTGATCGTTCCGCAGGCCTCGGCGGTGTGGTCGGCGGATCCGCACCAGATGTGGAGCTTCCCGGCCAGGTTCATGGTGGAGTTCTTCGACAACCACGGCATGCTCGGCTTCACCGATCGCCCCCACTGGCGCACCATCAGCGGCGGCTCGGCGCGCTACGTCGAGGCACTGACGGCGCCGTGGCGTGACCGCCTGCGCCTGCGCACGCCCGTGCACGCCATCGAGCGGGCGGCTGATCACGTCCGGCTCACGGCCGCCGGCGCCGAGCCGGAGCGTTTCGACCACGTGGTGGTCGCCACGCACTCCGACCAGGCGCTGGGCCTGCTGCATGACCGCACCGACGCCGAGGACGAGCTGCTGCGGGCGATCCCCTACCAGCAGAACGAGGCGGTGCTGCACACCGACGTGTCGCTGCTGCCCCGCCGCCGGCGGGCGTGGGCGAGCTGGAACTATCACCTGCAGGAGAACCCCACCGGCAAGACCACGGTCACCTACGACATGAATCGCCTGCAGTCGCTGCACGCCGCCGAGCAGTTCTGCGTGACGCTCAACCGCACCGAGGAGATCGCCCCCGAGACGGTGATCCGGAGGATCGCCTACGCCCATCCGGTCTTCACCCAGGCCGGCACCACCGCCCAGGCGCGCCTGAGCGAGATCAACGGGGGGCGACACACGCACTTCTGCGGGGCCTACTGGGGCTGGGGCTTTCACGAGGACGGGGTGGTCAGCGCGCTGCGCGTGGGCGAGCGGTTCGGAGCGCGGTTGTGAGCCCGCGGCCATCCTGCCTCTACGAGGGCGCGATTCGCCACCGGCGCTTCGAGGGCACCGCACGCGAGTTCCGCCACCGCCTGGCCCTGGCCTACATCGATCTGGACGAGCTGCCCCGCCTGGCGGGCGGGCGGCTCGTGCGCCGGGGCCCGGGCCTGCTTCGCTTCCGTCGCCGCGACTATCTCGGAGATCCGAAGGTTCCGCTGTCGCAGGCGGTCGCCGAAGAGGTGCAGCGCCAGGGCGGCGCGCGGCCCACCGGGCCGATCCGCGTGCTCACGGGCCTACGCTCGTTCGGGCATTGCTTCAACCCCGTGAGCTTCTACCTGTGCTTTGACTCCGGCGGGACGCGGTTGGAGCACGTCCTGGCGGAGGTGACGAACACCCCTTGGGGGGAACGGCAGGCCTACCTCATCACCGCCACCACACCGGGGACGGCGCCTCTCACCGGCCAGTCGACCAAACGGCTGCACGTCTCCCCGTTCATGGGCATGGCGCAGAGCTACACCTGGCACGTCACTCTGCCGGGACCGCGGCTGGAGATCCACATCGAGAACCGCAGCGCGGAGCACCTCCTGTTCGATGCCACGCTGGCGCTGCGTCGCCGGGAGCTGACACGCTCCTCGCTGGCCGGGCTCACCATCCGCTACCCCTTCGCCACCCTGCGGGTGCTGGCGCTGATCTACGGCCACGCGGTGGCGCTGGGGCTGCGCGGCGTCCAGGTCCACCCTCACCCGAGAGCCGACCCTGCATGAACCCCGTCGTGGCCCGCCGCCTGATCTCCTGGGTGCTCTCGCAGATCCGCGTGGGGAGCCTCACGCTCGTGGAGGGAAACCGGCGGCGGCTGTACGGCGCCGGCGCCCCGACGGCCACCGTGGAGGTGTACTCGCCGGAGGTCTGGCCCCTGCTGCTCTCGGGCAGTCGCGGGCTGGCCGATTCCTACGCTCTGGGCCTCTGGGACAGCCCCGACCTGGCGGCCCTGATCCGGCTGGCCGCGCGCAACGTCCAGCTGCTCGACCGAGTCCGCTCGGCGCTGACCCCGGTTCGCGCCCCTTGGCAGTTCGCGCGCGGGATGCTGGTGCGCAACACCCGCGGGCGGAGCCGGCAGGACATCGCCGCGCACTATGACCTCGGCAACGAGCTGTTCCAGAACATGCTCGACCAGACGATGAGCTACTCCTGCGCGGTCTTCGAACGGCCGGGGGCGACGCTGGAGGAGGCCTCACGAGCGAAGTTCGAGCGGGTTTGCCAGAAGCTTCAGCTGGGCGCGAGCGATCACCTCGTGGAGATCGGCAGCGGGTGGGGTGGCTTTGCCGTCCATGCCGCCACCACGCGCGGTTGCCGGGTGACCACCACGACCATCTCCCGCGAGCAGCACGAGTTCGCGCGGGCGCGGGTGCGCGAGGCGGGCGTCGAGGACCGGGTGCAGGTCCTCCTGCAGGACTACCGGGATCTGCGCGGCAGCTACGACAAGCTCGTCTCGATCGAGATGATCGAGGCGGTGGGGTGGCAGCACTTCGGCACCTTCTTCGCTCAGTGCTCGCGTCTGCTGGCCCCGGACGGCGCGATGCTGCTGCAGGCGATCACGATCGACGACCGCGCCTACGAGGTCCAGAAGGCGGCGAAGTCGTTCATCAACACCCACATCTTCCCCAACGGGTGCCTGCCCTCGCTGGAGGTGATCACGCGCCGCGTGGCCCGGCGAACCGACATGCAGCTCGCCCACCTGGAGGACCTGACTCCGCACTACGTCGAGACGCTGCGCCACTGGCGCGCCACCTTCTCGCAGCGGGGCGAGCGGCTGGCGGGGCTCGGCTACGACGAGCGCTTCCAGCGCCTGTGGAAGCTGTACCTGGCCTACTGCGAGGCCGGCTTCGCCGAACGGAGGATCTGCCTGGTGCAGGGCCTGCTGACCAAGCCGCTGTGGCGCAGCGGTCTGGGCCGCGGCCCCGGGGAGGCGCAGCCGCGTGACCTGGTCAGGGTCGCTCCCAACCGGGACGTCTCCGCCACCGGATAGGTTGTCCCACTGCGGGGTTCCCGCGGCATTGCCCGGGGTACCGTCCAGGCATGCTCGGCCTTCCCGACGGGGTGACCACCTGCCTGTTCGACCTCGACGGCGTCCTCACCCAGACCGCCAAGGTTCATGCCAAGGCCTGGAAGCAGATGTTCGACGAGTACCTCCGGGCACGCGCGGAACGCGGCGGGGAGGAGTTCGTCCCCTTCGACGCCGAGACGGACTACGACGAGTACGTGGACGGCAAGCCCCGCTACGACGGGGTCCGATCGTTTCTGTCCTCGCGGAAGATCGAGTTGCCCCAGGGCACTCCGGACGATCCTCCCGCCGCCGAGACGATCGATGGCCTGGGCAATCGAAAGAACGAGCTCGTGCTCAAGCTGATCCACGACCAGGGGGTGCAGGCCTACGAGGGTTCGGTGCGCTACGTACGGGCGGCGCGGGAGGCCGGGCTGGGCCGCGTCGTCGTCTCCTCCAGCACCAACTGCCGGGACGTGCTGGTGGCGGCGGGGATCGACGACCTCTTCGAGGAGATCATCGACGGACATCTGGCCGATCGGGAAGGCCTCAAGGGCAAGCCCGCGCCCGACACCTTCCTGGCGGGAGCACGCGCCGCCGGCGTCGAGCCGCGGGCGGCTGCGGTCTTCGAGGACGCACTGGCGGGGGTGGAGGCCGGGCACGCCGGCGCCTTTGGAATCGTCGTCGGCGTCGACCGCCACGGACAGCCGGACGCGCTGCGCCGGCACGGTGCCGACATCGTGGTCGCCGATCTCGGCGAGCTGCTGAGCCACCGGGCCTAGGGGTCCCCAATGGCGATCGATCATCCGGCGTTCCCGGTGGAGCCCTGGACGATCCGGGAGACAGAGCTGGACCTGGACAAGCTGGCCCAGGCCGAGTCGGTGTTCGCGCTCGCCAACGGCCACCTGGGGCTGCGCGCCAACCTGGACGAGGGGGAGCCCGCGGGCCTGCCGGGCACCTATCTCGGTGGCTTCTACGAGGTCCGCCCGCTGCCCTACGCGGAGGCCGGATACGGGTACCCCGAGGACGGTCAGACGGTCGTCAACGTCACCGACGGCAAGGTCATCCGCCTGCTCGTGGAAGACGAGCCGTTCGACATCCGCTACGGCCGGCTGCACAGCCACGAGCGCGTGCTGGACCTGCGGGCGGGCACGCTGCACCGCACCGTGGTCTGGGAGTCGCCCACGGGAAGGTCGGTGCGGATCACCTCCACTCGCCTGGTCTCCTTTTCCCAGCGCGCGGTGGCCGCGATCCAGTACGAGGTGGAGCCGCTGCACGACGCTCTGCCGGTGGTCGTCCAATCCGAGCTGGTCAGCAACCAGTCGCTGCCCGGTGGTGAGCAGGATCCGCGCGCGGCGGCTGCTCTGCAGGCGCCGCTGGTCAGCTTGATCTCCGACGCCCGGGACCGGCGTGCGCTGCTTGTGCACCGGACTCGGGCCAGTGGCCTGCAGCTGGGCGCAGCCATGGACCACGTGATCACGGCTTCGCGTCGCTGCGGGGAGGGGATCGAGAGCTTTCCCGACGAGGCGCGGTTGACCCTCACCGCCGATCTGGCTCCCGGGCGCCCGCTGCGGATGGTGAAGTTCCTGGCTTACGGCTGGTCGGCGGAGCGCTCCGTCCCGGCGCTGCGAGACCAGGTCGCCGCGGCCCTCGCCGGGGCCAAGCAGACGGGGTGGAAGGGCCTGCTCGCCGAGCAGCGAGCGTATCTGGACGCCTTTTGGGAGGGAGCGGACATCGAGCTGGAGGGCGACGCGGAGCTCCAGCAGGCGGCGCGCTTTGCCCTATTTCACATTCTCCAGGCGGGGGCTCGGGGAGAGCAGCGCGCGATTCAGGCCAAGGGGTTGACCGGGCCCGGCTACGACGGGCACACGTTCTGGGACACCGAGTCCTTCGTGTTGCCGGTGCTGACCTACACGGTCCCGCACGCGGCCGCCGACGCGCTGGGCTGGCGCCACCGCACGCTGGACCTGGCGCGTGAGCGAGCCCGGCAGCTGGGCCTGCGCGGAGCGGCCTTCCCGTGGCGGACGATCGGCGGCCAGGAGTGCTCGGGCTACTGGCCCGCCGGGACGGCGGCTTTCCACATCAACGCCGACATCGCCGATGCCGTGGTGCGCTACCGCGCCGCCACCGGCGACGACGCCTTCGAGCGCGACTACGGCCTGGGGCTGCTGGTGGAGACGGCGAGGCTGTGGCGGTCCCTGGGACACCACGACGGCGCCGGGCGCTTTCGCATCGACGGGGTGACCGGGCCCGACGAGTACAGCGCCGTGTGCGACAACAACGTCTACACCAATCTGATGGCCCAGCGCAACCTGCGCGCCGCCGCCGACGCCGCCGCCCGCCACCCCCGCGCGGCTGCGGCCCTGGGCGTGGATGAAGAGGAGACAGCCGGCTGGCGCGATGCCGCCGCCGACGTTTTCATCCCCTACGACAGCGCGCTCGGGATCCACCCGCAGGCCGAGGGCTTCACCCAGCACGGAAGGTGGGACTTCGCCGCCACCGGAGCCGATCAGTACCCGCTGCTGCTGCACTTCCCGTACTTCGACCTGTACCGCAAGCAGGTCGTCAAGCAGGCCGACCTGGTGCTGGCTCTGCACGTCTGCGGGGACGCCTTCGACGCCGAGCACAAGGCGCGCAACTTCGCCTACTACGAGCCGTTGACGGTGCGCGACTCCTCACTGTCGGCCTGCACCCAGGCCGTCGTCGCCGCGGAGGTCGGTCACCTGGACCTGGCCTACGACTATTTCGGTGAGGCCGCTCTGATGGACCTCGACGACCTGGAGCGCAACACCCGCGACGGGATCCACATCGCCTCGCTGGCCGGGACCTGGATCGCGGCGGTGGCGGGCTTTGGGGGCTTACGCGACCACGACGGCGAGCTCAGCTTCGCCCCGCGCCTGCCGGGGGCCTTGACGCGGTTGACCTTCCGGCTGGCGTTCCGCGGTCGCCGGCTCCTGGTGGAGGTCGACCAGCGGCGAGCGCGCTACTCGCTGCTGGAGGGCTCGCCGCTGCAGATCACCCACCACGGGGAGACGCTCACCGTGCCCAGCGACGGCGAGGTGACGCGCGCGATTCCCTCCGCGCCGTCGCCGGTGGCGCCGCGCCAGCCGCCCGGGCGTGAGCCCGCGCGCCGCCGGCCGCCCGCGGGGTAACGCCGCCCGCCGCCCTCCGAATGTCAGCCTCGGTCCCGATCTCCCGCCGTCTGGTCACCGCTGCCACGTGGCCCGTGGGAATGGCGCTCACGACGTGGCGCTACATCTGGCGCACGACCCCGATCTACCGCCGCGACCTTCACGGGAGCATCGCCGAGGACCTTCCCCCGGCGCTTCCTGCGGGAGTCACGCACGAGGAGGTCCAGGGCCCCTCGGAGGGTGCGGGGCCGCTCTTTCACCGCCTCTATAGCGGCGCCATCCGCAACGCCGAGTGGAGCGCTCAGCGGTTGATGGCCTACATCAAGGAGAACCCCAACCGCGTCATCCCGCGTTCGATGGCCCGCTTTCAGAAGACGGGGGGCGAGCGCGGCGAGATCGTGCCCGGAGACGAGTTCCTGGTGCGCATGCCGGGTCCCTGGGACGGCCCGATCCGCGTCGTGCACGCCACGCCGGGGTCGTTTCGCTTCGCCACGCTCGCCGGTCACCTGGAGGCGGGGCAGATCGAGTGGCGAGCGTTCTCGCACCAGGGGCTGCTCCACTTCCAGGTCGAGTCCTGGGCCCGGGCCGGCGATCGTTTCTCGGCGGTGATGCACGACCGTCTGCGGATGGCCAAGGAGGTGCAGCTGCTCATGTGGAGCTCGGTGGTGGAGCTGGTGGCTCGCCGCAGCGGGGGGAAGCTCGTGCGCGGCGTTGAGATCGAGACGCGCCGCGTCGAGGGCAGCGAGTTCGAGATGTAGACCAGCGGCCCCCTACCGCTGCAGCATCCGGCTGAGCCTCGGCAACGGCTGGACCCGGCCGGACGCGCGGGCGGCGCTCAGCGCCGCCTGGGCCGCGTTGGCCCCCGGCGCGCCGTGCACACCGCCCCCGGGATGGGCCGAGGCCGAGCCGAGGAACAGGCCCTCGATCGGTGTCTCCGGCCGGCCCATCCCGGGCACGGGACGGAACACGAGCTGCTGGTGCAGCTGCGCCGTGCCGCCGTTCAGCGCCCCGCCCACGAGGTTGCGGTTGGCCTGCTCGAAGCTCAGCGGGGTAAATACGTGTCGGCCCCGGATCAGCGAACGAAAGCCGGGCGCCAGCGTCTCCACCTGCTGCTCGATCCGCTCAGTGAACGCGGCGGTCTCCCGCTCATCCCAGCTTCCGGTCAACTCGCCGCCGGCATCTCCTCGGACCTCCTGGGGGACGTGGGTGTAGGCCCAGGCCGTCTCCTTGCCGGCGGGTGCTCGGGAGGGGTCGAAGCTCCCGTACTGACCCATCACGAGGTACGGGTCGCTCGGGAGCTGGCCGCAGGTGACCTCCGCGGAATGGCGCGTCAGGGCGTCGACTCCCTCGGCCACGTGCACAGTGCCCGCCCGTCGCGCCCGCTCGCACACCCAGGGGATCGGCCCGTCCAGCGTCCAATCGACCTTGACGGTCCCGTTGTCGTACTGGAACTGGCGCAGGCCAGCGCAGCACCGCCGCCGGCAGCGGCACGCCGGCCACCAGCCGGGTGCCGCCATCGGCGGTGAACGTCTCCTCGCCCAGGCGGCGGACTGGGAGCACCGCAAAGCGGGTGAAGCGCAGCAGCTCACGAGGACCGAGGTCCCGCAGCAGCCTGAGCGTCGACTGCACCGGGGGGAACGGGGAGAAGAACGCGCCCAGCGCCCCGGTGCGCACCCGGTGCCACAGCGCGTACAGCTCGCGCCAGGCGTCTCCGTCGCCGCTGGCGCACTCCTCCAGGGAGGCCACCGTCTCCTCCAGGTCCAGCGCCACCGCCGGGCAGGTCCCGTCCTGGGCCGGGTGCGCGACGGCCACCGGGCTGGTCCGCCACTGCACCCCCACCGCTCGAGCTCCATCCGCTGCATGTGCGGCGAGGCCGGCACGAAGGGATAGAACGAGCTGAACAGATCGTTGACGAAGCCGGGCTCGATCAGCTCGCCGGAGCGGATCGCGCCGCCGGGCTCCTGCGCCTCCTCCAGCACCGTCACGTTCCACCCCCGCTCGGCTAGCAGGTTCGCCGCCACCAGGCCGTTGGGGCCCGAGCCGACGACAACCGCGTCAGCCATCGCCGTGGCCGTCTCGCTCGGGAAGCCTCCCCGCCGGCAGGGGGGCCTCCCCCTCGGCCAGCAGCTTCAGCCGCCGGAGCGACTCGACGTTGCGAAGCCACAACATCCAGTGGCCCACGGGGCCGAGCATCAGCGAGAGCAGCCGGTTGGCGGGCGCCTCGACCATCGTCAACCGCGTGCCCTGACCCTTCCGGTGCAGGCGCAGCGTCACCCGGGCCGGCGGCAGTGGGGAGGCCCGCGCGAGCAGCTCGATCGTCGCCGGCCACCGGGAGGAGATCACACTCGTGTGATCGTTCAGCGTCAGCGGACCCACGCCGACGCGATGGTCAAAGGCCGACCCCGGAGCCGGCCACTCGCCGTCGGCCGTGCGGATGCTGTGCGCCCCAACCACCCACTCCCCGTAGCTGCGCGGGTCGCTCAGCAGCTCGAAGACCTGCTCGGGCGGGGCCTCGATGAAGATCTCGTTGGTGGCCATGCGAACCCCGTGGTGCTCCCCGGCGGCCATGGTTTCAAACAGCGCGTGCAGGAATGGGTGCGCCTGAGATGGAGTTGTCCCCCTACGGCCAGAAGCATGGAGTAGGTTTCGTCACCGATGCCCCGGAACACCAGCAACGCCGTTCGCGAACTGACGATCAGAGAGATCTCCTCTCGCAGCGGAGTCAGCGAGGGGACGCTGCGGATGTGGGAGACCAGGTACAGCTTCCCCAACCCGCAGCGGCTGGCCAGCGGCCACCGGCGCTACACCGAGCAGGATCTGGAGCAGGTCCGCGCGGTGATGCGGGCCCGGGCGCAAGGTCTCTCGCTGCCCAGCGCGATCGAGCACGCGCGGACGCTGGCGACCGAGCCGAGGCTCTCGGTGTACTCCGCCCTGCGCGAGACCTTCCCCTACCTGCGTTCGCAGCTGCTGCCGCGGCGAGCGCTGGTGGCGATCAGCCATGCGATCGAGGACGAGTGCTGCGCGCGTGCCCAGCGCCCGCTGCTGATCGGCTGCTTCCAGCAGGAGCGTTACTTCCGGTTGGAGGAGACGCGGTGGCGGGAGCTGGCGCGTACCGCGGAGCAGGCGTTCGTGCTGGCCAGCTTCCCGCGTGTGCGACGGCCACGGCTGGGGCCGGTGGAGGTGCCCGTGAGTGAGGAGGATCCGATGGTGCGTGAGTGGGCGCTGATCTGCGATGCGCCCGCCTTCTCGGCCTGCCTGGTCGGATGGGAGCGCGCCGACTCTCTGGGCGGCGAGCGTGCCTTCGAGACGGTGTGGACGGTGGAACCCGCCGTGGTCAGGGCGGCGGCGCGCATCTGTTGCGAGATGGCGGCCAAGTCCGTGCCGGAGCTGATCGAGGAGCTGGACGCGCGCCTGTCGGCGCCGGCGCCCGCCGCCGGTCCGGATCTCCGTTCTGCGATCGATCTGGTCACCCGGATGGTGCTCTACGCCACCCATACGGAGGCATCCAACCGATGATGGGGGAGACTCGTGAGTGGTGACGTAATCACGCTGCTGCAGGAGATGGGCCTGCGCGGGACGCACCTGCGCGCCCTCTCCTTTGGCTCGGTGGGCCTCTGCCTGGGACTGTGGATCCGAGCCAAGACGGTCGATCAGCACGCCCGCGGGAACGCCGAGCGGCGAGCGATCTTCGTCGGGCTGTGGCCGCCGACGCTGTACCTGGTCGGCGACTCGCTGGACCGCCGCCGGCAAGCGGGCCGGGGCTGGCGAAGCCTCCTGTAGCCCTTTAGGCGGAAGTTTAGGCGGCGACCGTGGCGGCAGCGGTAAACCCGCCGGGCAGGTCGAGGTCGAAGATCGTCCACCCCGCCGGAGAGACCGCCTGCGGCTGAGTGCCGATGTAATCAGCGTCCAGGCCGTGCGCGATGCCCACGCCCCTGGCCTTTAGCAGGGCCTCCTTGCGCGTCCACAGCCGTGCGAACAGCGCCGGACGTTCGGCGGGAGCCGCGACGGCGAGCTCCTGGCGCTCCCGGGGGTGGAGCAGGGCG
The DNA here is from genome assembly GCA_030946085.1 of Actinomycetota bacterium. Lineage (GTDB taxonomy): Bacteria > Actinomycetota > Thermoleophilia > Solirubrobacterales > Solirubrobacteraceae > Palsa-465. The sequence continues at coordinate 1,985 of JALYYW010000072.1, read as the reverse complement.
GCGACGGTGGACACGGTGCCGGGCTCCGGGAGCGACTCGACGTCCACGCCCACCGCCGTGGGGGCGGTCCCGATCAGCACCAGTCCCGCGCTGCGGGAGACCGAGAAGTGCAGCGGAGGTCCGGGAAGATCTACTGCGGGCCGCCCGGTGGAGTTGCCGCAGACCGGGCACGGCTGACGAAGGAGAGGGATGTGCTGCGGGGCGATCCCCAGGCGCTCGCTCAGCAGCCGGCGCAGGAGCACGTGCGCGGCCACGTAGCTCAGGCGATCCTCCTCGCGGCGGAGGCTGTCCGCCCTGCGGCGCTCGGTGCGGTCGAGCAGCGAGAGATCCAGCAGCTCGGTGGGGATGCTCTTCGGTCGCAGGGCCCTCAGCTCCAGCGCCTCCGCGCCAGCGCCGGCCGGCAGGATGCTGAGCACCTCGGCCAGCGGCGGTGGCAGCCTCACTTTCCCCCGCAGCAGTCCTCCACGGCCCCAGTCAGCCGCACGAGGGCTTCGTCGAGCTCCTCGTCGGTGATCGTGAGCGGCGGCATCAGCTTGACGACCTCGTCGCGGGGGCCCGCTGTCTCCACCAGCAGCCCCCGGGCGAACGCCGCGGCGCTGACGCGGGCGGCCAGCTCACTGCGACGGAAGGCCAAGCCGTGGACCAGACCGCGTCCGCGGACCTCGATCGCGCCATGCGCAACCGAGCCGGCCAGCGCGGTGAGCGCGGCGGCCAGGCGCCGCCCGGCAGTCAGGGTCCGTCGGTGCAGGTCGTCGTCGCTCCAGAAGGTCCGCAGCGCGGCGGCGCCGGTGACGAGCGCGGGATTGAATCCGCGGAAGGTGCCGTTGTGCTCGCCAGGCTCCCAGACATCGAGCTCCGGGCGGATCAGGGTCAGCGCCAGGGGCAGGCCGTAGCCGCTGATGGACTTTGACAGGCAGACGATGTCGGGCCTGATCTGCGCGGGCTCGAAGCTGAAGAACGGACCGGTGCGACCACAGCCCATCTGCACCTCGTCCACGATCAGCGGGATCTCGTGGTGGCAGCAGCGGACGGCCAGCTCGCGCAACCAGGTCTCTCGGGCCAGTCGGACGCCGCCCTCGCCCTGCACCGCCTCCACGATCACCGCCGCCGGGAGCTCGGAGCCGCCGCCCTCCAGCAGCCGATCCAGCGCGGAGAAGTCAGGGCTCTGACCGTCGAGGCCGTGGTCGAAGGGCATCGGTGTCGCGTGCTTCAGCGGCACGCCCGCGGCCTTCCGGTGCGTGGGGTTGGCGGTCACCGCCAACGCCCCCAGGGTCACGCCGTGGAAGCCGCCCGTGAAGCACACCACCTCCGTGCGGCCGGTGAGCTTACGTGCGAGCTTCAACGCTGCCTCGACGGCGTTGTTCCCGCTCGGCCCGGGAAACTGCACCCGGTAGTCGAGACCCCGCGGTGCCAGGAGGAGCTCGTGCACCGTCGTCAGGAAGTCCCGCTTGGCGGCGGTGAACATGTCCAGCGAATGGGTCACGCGGTCGGCGCCGAGGTAATCCAGCAGCGGCTGCTTGAGCGCCGGGTTGTTGTGCCCGTAGTTGAGCGCCCCGGCGCCCGCGAACAGGTCCAGGTATGGCCTGCCGGACTCGTCGTAGAGCCAGCTGCCGAGGGCTCGGTCGAACACCGCCGGCCAGTTGCGGCAGTAGCTGCGGACCTCGGACTCCAGTGCCTCAAAGACCTCCATCGCGCTCGCCTTCGGCGTCGTGTGGTGGCGGTGCCTGGGTGGCTGGGTTGCCGCGCCAGCGGTCGCCGGGCATGAGGTGGGACCCCTTCATCAGGAAGGCGTCCGCCTCCAGCTCCGAGCCGTCCTCCATGACCACGCCGTAGTGCACGAAGCCACCTGTGCCGACGGTGCAGCCGCTGCCGATGGCGATGCGGTCGGACTTGAAGATCCCGTCCTCCAGCGAGTGGGGCTGGAGCACGCTGCCCATGTTCAGCGTGGCCTCGTCGCCCAGGGCGACGAGCGATCGCTCCACGAT
>JALYYW010000067.1 GCA_030946085.1 Actinomycetota bacterium | reverse complement strand
GCGTGAGCACGATGCCCGCTGCATGACTCCAACGAGCAGCTCCGGCCGCACCGCCAGGCGCCGAGGATCACCAGCGACTGGGCCATGCGGTCAGCGTACGGCGCCAGCGCTGCCCGTCGCGCCGTCTTCCCGCCGCGAGCCCTGAGCCAGGCGCAGGAGCAGCGCGTGCAGCTGCCGGCGCTCCTGCGCGTCCAGGGGCGCCAAGAGCTCCTCCTGCGCCTCCCGGGCCACTGCCCGACCGCGACCCAGAACCGCTTCGCCCCCCGGGGTTAGATGCACGGCATGCGCGCGGCGGTCGCTGGGGTGGGGATGGCGCTGCACCATTCCCTTGGCCTCGAGCTCGTCCAGGGTAGAGACCATCGAGCTGGGGTCCATCCCGATCGAGTGGCCGAGCGCGAGCTGGGTGAGCGGCCCCTCGGCAGCGAGCACGTTCAAAGCGCCCCACATGCGGGCGGTCAAGCCCAGAGCCTGGATGCGCTCCCCGAAGCGGTTGCGCGCGAGCAGGCCGAGCCGGGACAAGAGGAAGCCGGTTTGCGTGATCAGCGCGGGGTGGAACCCGGGGCGGTGTGAGCCGGTGCCTGCCATACGATCTAGGATACGGACTTTGAGCTGCATGTATTATTTGTGATACAAATCGTGATCCGATGCTGACCGCGATAACCCGCTGGGTATTGGCGCACCGACGGATCGTGACGATCGGCTGGATCGTGATCACGATCGTGGGCATGGCCACCGTCAAGGAATCCACCGGCGCGTTCAGCAAGAAGTTCAGCGTTCCCGGGCGGGAGGGCTTTGTCGCCAACAGTCAGATCCTGGAGCGCTTCCACCAGGGCGGGCGCAACGCGCCACTGGTGCCGGTGGTGAGGCTGCCGGCCGGCCAGTCGGTGACCTCGCCGGCGGTGCGGGCGGGGCTTCAGCGCGTCGAGGCGAGGCTCCGCGCGGCGCTGCCGGGCGCCCGCACCGCCTCCTTTGCGGACACCGGCAGCCGCGCGTTCGTCTCCGCCGACGGGCGTACCACCTTCCTGCTCGTCTACCCGCCGCCGGACAACGAGGCCTTTGGCGGCAACAAGAAGGCGGCCACGGCGGCCAGTGCGGCGGTGGCGGGCGTCAGGGTCGCCGGGGCGCCGGTGGCGCTGAGCGGCCTCGACGCCCTCCAGAGCCAGACCAGCAGCGGCAACGGGCCCGGTGTGCTGCTGGAGTCTCTGCTCGGTGGTCTCGGTGCCCTGGTGGTGCTGGGGTTTGTGTTCGCCTCGCTGCTGGCCTTCGTGCCCATCCTGATGGCGATCGTCTCGATCATGACCACGTTCCTGGTGCTGTGGGGCGTGAGCGCAGTGACCGACGTGTCGATGATCGTCGAGTTCCTGGTGGCGTTGATCGGGCTGGGCGTCGCGATCGACTATTCGCTGCTGGTGGTCGTCCGCTGGCGGGAGGAGCGGGCTCACGGCCACGTGGGCGAGGAGGCGGTCGTGCGCGCGATGACCACCGCCGGGCGAGCCGTCGTCTTCAGCGGCACGACCGTGGCCATCGGGCTGCTGGCGATGATCGTCCTGCCGCTGCCGTTCCTGCGCTCGATCGGATTCGCCGGCATGCTGATCCCGCTGGTCAGCGTGATCGTCGCCGTGACGCTGCTGCCGATCGTGCTGCTGAAGGCCGGCAGCCGGCTGGACTGGCCCCACGTCCGCAGCGACGACCAGGCCAGCCGCTCCTGGACCGCGTGGGCGCGCACGGTGGTGCGCCGTCGCTGGGTGGCGGCCGCCGGGGCACTGCTCGTGCTGGCCGCGCTCGCGGTCGCGGCCACCTCGCTGCAACCGGGGTCGCCGAACCTGAGCACGCTGACCAAGACGGGCGATGCCCACGCCGGCCTGGCCGCCCTGCAGCAGTCCGGCATCGGCGCGGGGGCGCTGGAGCCGGTCGAGATGCTCGCTCCCGCCGCGCAGGCCGATCGGGTCGTGACGGGCACGCGCGCGCTGGCCGGGGTTCACGGCGCCCTAGCTCCCGCTGGGCCGCAGTGGCGGCGCGGCGGACTCGCCGTGATCGACGCGATTCCCTCCGCCGATGGCTCCAGCTCCGCCGGGCGCGACACGATCGCTGCCGTGCGCACCGCCGCCCATGCCGACTCACCACAGGTGCGCGTCGGAGGCATCGGCGCGGAGAACGCCGATTTCGTCTCGGCCATCTACGGCAGCTTCCCGGTGATGATCGCGCTGATCGCGATACTGACCTTCCTGCTCCTGGCCCGGGCCTTCCGCTCGCTGCTGCTGCCGCTCAAGGCGGTCGTGCTGAACGTGATCAGCGTGGGTGCGGCATGGGGTGTCATCACCCTGGTCTGGCAGGAGGGTCACGGCTCCCAGCAGATCTTCGGCATCGCCGCCACGCACTCGGTCACGGCCTGGATCCCGCTGATGGTGTTCGCGTTTCTGTTCGGGCTCTCGATGGACTACGAGGTCTTCATCCTGGCCCGGATGCGGGAGGAGTACGACGCCACCGGCTCCACCGATACCGCCGTCGTGCGCGGCATCGGCCGCACCGGTCGCCTGGTCACGAGCGCCGCGCTGATCCTGTTCCTGGCCTTCGTCTCGATGGCGTCGGGGCCCGAGACCGACATCAAGGTGTTCGCCACCGGTCTCGCCGCCGGGATCCTCCTCGACGCCGTGATCCGAGCGCTGCTGGTGCCGGCCGTAGTGTCGCTGTTCGGGCGCTGGAACTGGTGGCTGCCGGACCGCCCGGCGCGGTGGCTGCGGGTGGAGCCCTCGCTGCCGCCGCGCCCGACCCCGGAGGCGTCCTGACCTGCTGGATTCGCCGCGCCGGGCTCTGAAGGACGGTTCGGGGCGCGATCGCTAGCCTTGCGCGCCGCATGTCGCTCACAGTCGTCGGCTCCATCGCATACGACGCGGTCACCACTCCCTTCGGTACTCGGGAGCGGATGCTGGGCGGCTCCGCCGTGCACTTCGCGCTGGCGGCTTCGTTCTTCGACGAGGTTCGGGTCGTGGGTCCGGTGGGCGAGGACTTCGGCCAGGAGGACATCGCCGTGCTCCAGGGCCGGGGGGTGAACACCGAGGACATCGAGCACGTCGCGGGCGGGCGAACGTTCTTCTGGCGCGGCAGCTACGGCTGGGACCTGAACGACCGGGAGACGCTGGACACGCAGCTCAACGTGTTTGCCGACTTCCAGCCCAAGCTCTCGGAGGCCTCGAGGGAGGCCGACGTGGTGTTCCTGGCCAACATCCAGCCGGACCTCCAGCGTGAGGTGCGCGCGCAATGCGAGCACGCCCGCTTCGTGGCGCTGGACTCGATGAACCTGTGGATCGATATCGCGCGGGACTCGCTGATAGAGACGATCTCCGGAGTCGACTGCCTGCTGCTCAACGACGCCGAGCTGCGCCAGCTCACCCGGGAGCCGAACCTCGTGCGGGCGGCCCGCCAGATCCGCGAGTGGGGCCCGCAGGTCGTGGTGGCCAAGCAGGGCGAGTACGGGGCGGCCCTCATCACCGCCGAGGGCTTCTTTGCCCTGCCGGCGTTCCCGCTGGAGACGGTGGTCGATCCCACCGGCGCCGGCGACACCTTCGCCGGGGGATTCGTCGGGTACGTCGCCGCCCACCCCGATCAGCGACCCGAGCACGAGCTGCTCACCCGCGCGATGGCCTACGGAACGGCGCTGGCCTCCTACAACGTGCAGGAGTTCGGCACCGAGCGGGTGGCCCGCCTGACCCGCGGGGAGATCTCCGCGCGTGTCGCCGAGCTGCAGCGGATCACGAGCTTCACCGAGACCCCGGTCGCGCTGCGCGACTGAGGTTCGTGGGCGCTAGCTCTGCAGAGGGCGCGCGTGGACCCAAGCGTGGCGGATCCCGATCCGGGAAGCAGCATCGCATGTGGTCGACGAGATCTCCGGGCACGGCTCGACACCCACTGGGTCAAGAGCGGCGAGCATCGCCCCCTGGCTCCGGAGGAGCTTGACTCAGCCCAGCGCCAGGAGGATCGTATGGCTAGATGATCCACGAGCTGACTGCGGAGCAGGCGGCGCTGCTTCCCGCGATTCGTGAGAGGTGGCTGCGCGTGTGCCTTTCGACCGAGCCCGCGGATCGGTTGGCCGCTGAGGAGGCGCTGGCCGGCGCTTATGCGTCCGCGGGGCTGCGTCCGCCGAGCAGCGTCGTGTGGATGGAGTCTCCACTGGCGGGCAAGATCCAGGCTGGAGCTATGGCGGTTGAGCGTGAAAGGCGGCGGCGCACGGTAGCTGTCGATGATGGCATCTGGAGCGTGTTGCTTAAGCTCTTCGCAAAGGCGGGCGGCAAACCCCTGCCCGGCGTGGACTGCGGGGACTCTGTGCTGGCGCAGCTCCGGGAAGCGACCTCGGGCGGAATCCAGCAACGCCTGAACGCAGAGGTCAGTGCCGATGTCTGGTGGGACGTGCGAGACGCCCTGTCGGATCGACGGGTCTCGGCCGAGGTCAACCGTCAGGTCTTTGCGCGGTTCACCGAAGCGGTCAACGAAGCGCTGGGAGTCGCCGAAGACGACGCCGCTCCGCGAGCGGTCGATGACGTGTTCACCGTCTACGGCGGACACGGACAACACGACGCGTGGTGGGCGGCGATGTGTGAGTTCTTTGAGCAGGTCGGGGTGCTGGAGACGACCGAGACGCTCGAGCCCTTGCGCCGGCTGGCCCGGTCCTGCGGACAGTGGTGGGCGTTTGAGAACGCGGCCGTCCTGACCGAGCGCCCGCGGGTTCTGCTGCTCGATCACTCAGAGCGCCCGCATTCGGAGTCTGGGCCGGCCGTGGAGTATCCCGACGGGTTCAGCGTTTATGCCTGGCACGGCACCGAAATGCCCGCCGGCACGGTCATCGATGTCGATTCGCTGACCGTCGAGCGGATCGAGGCAGAGCCAAACGGCAGGCTGCGCCCGGTCCTGGTCGACCTGTTCGGCAGGGAGCGCTACCTCAGCGAGAAGCGCGCGACGCTCACCCACCAAGAAGGGAGGTGGGGAAGCATCTATCACATCAGCACCGACCGCGAGTGCTCAGCGCTGCACGAGGTCGGCTCGTGTCGCTTCATTCCGGTCCCGGCCTTCGTGCAGACCGCAAGGCAGGCGTGGGCATGGCAAACTCGACAGGAGCTCAGCGCATTCGACAACAGTCCCAATGCTCCGTTTGGTGTCGGCTGATCGCTCGTCTGCCCTCCATGAGCGAAGAGGTACGCGCCGCACTTGAGCGCACTGTCCGTCGCGGGTCAGCGCGGATCGAGTTTCGTTTCCAGATCTCTCTGGATGACATCCTCGCGGACGAGTCACAGTCGATGGGATCCCAGGGTGGTTCAGCCCAGCGCCGCCTGACGCGCTGGGCCTGGCATGTTGCCGGCCGAATGTTCATATCGGGGATGCGGCGCCTGATCAAGCGTCTGTCAAGAACGATGGCGGAAGGCGTCGTCGGGATCATCGATTTCGAGGCGAACCGATGCGTGTACTGCCTGGATCGATCCAAGGTCGAGATGATCATTGGCGATCGGCGGTGGTACGGAGCGCCTGGGACGACTGTCGAGCGCCTCTCTGCCGGCCCTGCCTCGGAGCTTCAACCGCTGTGGCTGGTGGACCTCGTCCGCGGGGTCGTGGACGCTCGAGTGGAAGGGACCGAACGCCTCGACGGCCGCATGGCTCGGCGCTTCTCGGCCCGAGCAGACCTCAATCGCGCAGCGGAGGTGGTGTCCTATGAGATGGCGGTCCCTTCGAACACAGCTCAGCTTGTTGACCTCACGAACATTGCGGTCGAGGTGTGGGTCGACGACGATGGCTACATCCGACGCATCCGCTACGCCAGCGGACACCCCGGCACACCGATGTCCACTAGCACGCTCGACTTGACCGAGTTCGGGATCGCACTGCCCTCGGATTGGTCCCGGATCCCCACCGTTGCGACCGATCATCCACCGACCAGGCGGGAGCTGAGCATGGCGCCGAATCGGGCCGGTGCTCGACGAGCGGGAAAGACCAGGTGACAGCGCCACCGCTTCCGGGTACATTGAGCCCGATGACGTGGGGATTCCTGTGGCTCATGCTGGCGCTGAAGATCCCCTTGGCGGCGCTGATCTATCTCGTCTGGTGGGCGATCAAGCAGGCCCCCGAGGACGCAAAGCCAAGCGAGGGGGAGGGCGGCGTCAGGAAGCCGCGCCCCCATCCACCGAAGCCCTTCCCGCGCCGGCCGCGTCGCGGTCCGCACGGGGATCCGGCGCCAATGCCCCCAGCGCGCGTGCGCACGGTCCGCGCTCGCGCCCGCACGCTTGGCCACTGAGCGCCTGAAAAGACGATGAGCATGCGAGTCGTGGAGGTCAAGGAGGCCGGTGGCCCCCTGGAGCTGGCTCGGCGTGAGGTTCCCGAGCCCGGCCACGGCGAGGTGCGTGTGAAGGTCCAGGCGTGCGGAATTTGTCACAGCGACTCGATGGCCAAGGAGGGCCACTTTCCCGGGATGCAGTACCCCCGCGTCCCGGGCCACGAGGTCGCGGGCATCATTGACGCGCTCGGCGAGCGCGCGCGCGGCTGGGAGGTGGGGGAGCGGGTCGGCGTCGGCTGGTTCGGCGGCAACTGCGGCCACTGCGAGCCCTGCCGGCGCGGGGACTTCATCAGCTGCGAGAACACCGAGATCCCGGGGGTCACGGTCGATGGCGGGTACGCCGACTACATGATCTGCGCCGCATCCGCGCTGGCCCGGATCCCGGATGACCTGCCCCCGGAGGAGGCCGCCCCGCTGATGTGCGCCGGGATCACCACGTTCAACGCGCTGCGTCACAGCGGCGCGCGGCCGGGCGCGCTGGTGGCGGTCCTCGGCGTCGGTGGCCTCGGCCATCTCGGCATCCAGTTCGCGACGCGGCTGGGCTACGAGACGGTGGCGATCGCGCGCGGGACCGACAAGGAGTCGCTGGCGCGCAAGCTCGGCGCCCACCACTACATCGACAGCACCGCGCAGGACGCGGCGCAGGAGCTCCAGAAGCTCGGCGGAGCATCGGCGATCCTCGCCACCGTCACCAACGCGCAGGCCATGAGCGCCGTGATCGGCGGGCTGGCGCCGCGCGGCAAGCTGATCGTGATCGGCGCCTCCGCAGAGCCGATAAAAGTTCCGCCGATGGCGTTGATCCCGGGGAGCACCTCGGTCCAGGGCCACGCCTCCGGAACCTCCAAGGACTCCGAGGACACGCTCGCCTTCAGCGCGCTCGCCGGCGTGCGGCCGATGATCGAGACGGTGCCGCTGGAGCAGGCAAGCGCGGGCTACGAGCGGATGATGGCGGGCGAGGCCCGCTTTCGCATGGTGCTTCTGACCGGCAACTGAGCACCGGCCGTGACCGGACCGGGCAGCGGTCTGCATCCGCTGGCAGACAGCCGACGAGGGAGGCCGCGCACCCGATGCCCCAAGCATTCCCAGCGCGCCCGGGATCGGATAGGCTCGCGCCCATGCTGCACCTGCTGGTGAGCGCCGCCGAGCCCTCCAAGGTCCCCTTCTACTTCGCCGGCGGCGCGTTCGCGATCTACGCCGTGGTGCTGGCGGCGCTCGGGCTGCGCAGCCCGAGCTTCCCCGGGGGCAGTGGCGGGACCCGCGCGGTGATGGGGCTGAGCTTCCTGCTCATGGTCCTCGCGATTGCGATGGCCGTCGTCACCGACAAGTAGCGCGGCTTTCGGCCGGGCGCGGTTCGGTACCGGTGGGTCCCACCGGAACGTTTCACCCGGTTATGGCGACCCCGGATGACCGTCGGGCTGTGTCCTCGGATCCTCGCGCAGCGCTGCTGCGCGTCGGATCCTGCGTCCTTGCCTGACGGCCCCCGGGTCTCGCCCTTCCCGGCGAAACGTTCCGGCGAGACC
>JALYYW010000052.1 GCA_030946085.1 Actinomycetota bacterium | reverse complement strand
TCCCAGGGTCCATATGCGGACCTGGGATGCGCCACGTTCACCGGCTATGCGGCGGCGGCCGCCGGCTCCTGCGCGCGGCGCGGAAGCAGCGTCTCCCGCGCGATCACGAGGCGCTGGATCTGCGCCGTGCCCTCGTAGAGCTGGAGGATCTTGGCGTCGCGCATGAGCTTCTCCACCGGATACTCCTTGATGAACCCGTAGCCGCCGTAGACCTGCACGGCGTCGGTGGTGATCTCCATCGCCGAGTCGGCCGCGAAGCGCTTGGCGTGGGAGGACTCGAGCGTGTTGCGCCGGCCCTGATCGAGCAGCACGGCGGAGTTCCAGGTCGCCAGGCGCCCCAAGTGCACCTTGGTCGCCATGTCGGCGATGATGAACTGGATCGCCTGGTGCATTGCGATCGGCACGCCGAACTGGACCCGCTCCTTGGAGTAGTCGGCGGCGAACTCCATCGCCGCCCGGGCGACGCCCACAGCCATCGCCGCCACACCCGGACGGGTGCGGTCGAGCGTCATCATCGCGATCTTGAAGCCCTTGTTCTCCTCGCCGACGAGGTGATCGAGCGGGATCTCGCATTCCGGGAAGGTGATGGTCGCGGTGTTGGAGGCCCGCTGGCCCATCTTGTCCTCGTGCTTGTCGACGACCACGCCGGCGTCACGGGGAACGATGAAGCACGAGATGCCGCGGTGGCCAGACTCCTTGTCGGTCTTGGCGTACACCACGTAATAGTTGGCGTACTCACCGTTGGTGATGAAGCACTTGGAGCCGTTGATGACCCACTTGTCGCCCCTGCGCGTTGCGGTCGTCTTCATCCCCGACACGTCGGAGCCGGCGTCGGGCTCGGTGAGGCAGAAGGAGGCCAGCAGCGGCGCCTCGGAGAGGCGGCCCAGGTACTCCCTCTTGAGCTCCTCGGAGGCCGCGAGCACGATCGGTGCGGTCGCCAATCCGTTGCAGGACAGGGTGGTGGCGACGCCGGAGCAGCCCCAGCCCATCTCCTCCTCGATCAGCGCACCGTCGAGGAAGCCGAGGCCCGGGCCGCCGTACTCGGCCGGCAGGTGGCCGTTCATGATCCCCAGCTCCCAGGCCTTCTCGATGATCTCCTGCGGCCAGGTCCCCTCCTTGTCGTACTCCCAGGCGACCGGACGAACCTCCTTGGCCGCGAAGTCGCGCGCCATCTCGCGCATGCTCTTCTGCTCGTCGGTGAGCGTGAAATCAACCACGTCGTTCTCCTTGAAGTGGGCGCCGGGGGCCACCTCCAGCGCGGTAGATTGACTAGTCAGTCAACGTTGGTGAGAACAAGGGTAGCCGATCCCCGGCAGAGGGCAACGGGCTGCTGGGGTTGGGGGGCTCCGAGTTGCGCAACACTTAACGGTCTCCGTGCAGGATGCCTTCGCCACCGTCATCTGGATCGTCTGCGGACTGGGGGTCGTCATCGGCATCGTCTCGCTGGCGATGACAAGCAAGACCTGGGAGGACTACGGCAAGGGTGGGCTGGTGATGGACGGTGATCGCCCGCGCGAGCACCGCAGCGGCCGCGCCGCGGGGACCGGCGAGCGTGACGCCGAGATCCGCCAGCTGCTGGAGGCCCGCAACAAGCGGCGCCGGCGCCGCGGCGAGACGCCACTCGACGTCGACGCGGAGCTGGCCCGCCTGACGGCGCCGCAGGTCGACGCCGAGCTGCGCGAGGAGATCCGGCAGCTGGTGGTGGCGCGCAACCACCGGCGGGCCCGCACCGGCAAGCCTCCGCTGGATGTCGAAGCCGAGATCGAGCGGGAGATCCTCGGCCTCCAAGGGGTCTGACGCTGACTCAGCCGGTAGGCTGCCGCCCGTGTCCGAGGGACGAAAATTTGAGCTGGACGAGCTGGTCAACCGGCCCGGCACCTACTTCAACCCTCAGACGGAGGTGCTCGTGATCGTCGATGACTCCCCCGAGCTCGACGCCGAGATCTTCAACCTGGAGGCTTACGAGGGCGCCGACTGGGTGCTCGTCTCCGACGAGGTGCCCGTCGACGAGCACGGGCGCGACGAGCTGCTGGAGCGCTTCCAAACCGAAGCCCAGCCGATCCCGACCGAGGAGGACCTCGACGACGACCTGAAGGAGGAGGAGCTCGACGCCGACCAGGAGGACTGAGCGGTGCGCGACTACTTGCCGCTGAGCAGCGACGCGCAGCTCTGCATCTTGGTCACGTCGGTCCCGGCCGCCTGCAGGCACTTGCTGTAGGCCTGAACCGAGGAGCCCGACCCGCTGCCGCTCGGGGCGGCCGGAGCGGTGCTGGTCGTGGAGCCGCCAGCGCCCAGCCCGGGGGCGAGCGCCGCGGCGCCGGCGGTCCCGACGGAGGACAGGAAGGAACGCAGCTTGGTCTGGAACTCGCCGAAGGGCCGGACCGCGGTGGGCGGCGTGATCGTCTGCGGCTGGCCCAGGCTGGTGTAGCGCATGTCGATCGCGATGCCCGCGGTGCGCAGCCCGCCCAGGAGCGTCGAGGTCTGGCCGGTGACCGGCACGGTCAGCTTCAGCGCCAGCCGGCGCAGCGTTTTGTCCGCCTTCCCGGTCCAGACGTCGAAGGTGGGGCCCTGAACCTCGGTCGCGATCCGATCCTGAGTGGACGGCGGGAGGCCCCGGGACAGCGCCGCGGTGCCGGGGGCACCCGCCGAGGATGCCTTCTGCAGGAAGGTGTTGAGGTCCACCAGCAGCGCCTTGACGTTGATGGCGGCGCGGATGTGCGTGGTGCTGGTGCCGCCGACGCTGTCCGAGCCCACGATCGCGGGAGTGGTGAGCCACCGCAGCGGGTCGATGCCGAGCTTCGACAGCCCGCCGGAGCTGTGCCCGGAACCTCCGGCTGAGGTGACCCCGGCGAAGCTCGATTCCAGCTTCTGGAAGGTTCCGGACGGAAGCTGGTAGCTCGTGCCTTGCAGCGTCACATAGCCCGTCGTGCCGGTGGAGAGGATGCCGACCGACCCGCCACGGCCGAAGCCGCTCATGCTCAGGTTGAAGTTGGACGCCGGCAGCTTCCCGGCGCCGAGGCTCTGGAACGGCCCGCCGAAGCTGATCGTGACCGGAGCGGTGAAGGTGCTGGACCCCGACGGCGTGAGCGTGAGGCTGAAGCTGAGGTTGCCGCTGCGGATCGAGTGGGCGCCGCTGAAGGTCTGCTGCAGGAGCTGCTTGGCATCGCCCGAGCCGCCACAGGCGCTCAGGGAGATCGTGGCCGCTGCCACCAGCAGCCACGAGACGGCGATGCGCAGCCGGCGCCGAATCTGGACCTTCACTGCCGCCGGTGGCATCTGCACCGTCGCGAATCTAGCATTGCCTCCCGTGAGCAACCCCCGATTGGCGATGTTGGCGGTGGTCGCGCTCGGGCTCGCCTCGCCCGCGGTCCCGCAGGCGTGCGCAGCGCCCGTGGTGGTGCTGGGGGGCGCGGGCCACAGCTGGAGAGCCTCCGACAGATTCCTCGGCCCCGATCTCCT